>DATDCV010000024.1:0-40706 GCA_036524155.1 Verrucomicrobiia bacterium | reverse complement strand
GAAGCCCTTTGGATGGAAAACAACGACATCAGTTATAAGAAGCTGGCCCAGCTCACCGGCGCCAGCTACGCCTACTGCCAGCAGATTGTTGGCATCTGCACCTTGCGGAAGATCGGCCAGGAACAACAGCCCGACGCCTTCCTGGTCGATACGCTGCGGAAGGTAACGCTGGCCAGGCTGGCGGTGTTTCGCGCGCGGGTCGCTGAAAACAAGGATCCGATGGAAGCGGCCGACTTCGCCCGCTTTCTACAGTCAGCCCGGGTCGATACGCTGTGCGGCCGGGAAGTCACAACCGCTTGCCGCGATCTCATCTGGGAATGTGGCGAGCGGTTCCGCAAAGGGACGTGCGCGCCATCGCCCGATGTCCAGAGTCTCGCGGAGAAATTCGAGAGGCTTGAGAACAAACTCGAATCGGTGTTAGCGTTGAAAAACTGACAGCACAAGATGACGTTTCCTCAACCAATCGGGATCCCGCTTGCCGACGGTCTCCGCTGGAAAGCGGATCCTGATTGGCTTTTTGAAGAAAAAAAGGACGGGTGCCGCGCGTTGCTGCGCCAAGGTGTCTTGTGGGGCCGGCGCACTTGTTACCCGTTGCCCGGTCCGCTGCCGCCGGCTCTCTCTCGGGTGTCGGTCGACGGGGAGCTTTGCGGGGCGGTGTTTTGGGCTTTCGATATTCTTGAGGATGCCAGCCAGGATTTCCGTAGGGTGCCCCTGTGGGGGAGGCGCAAGGCCCTGGACGAGCTCGCGGCGGTCCTCCCTGCCTGGATAGTGGTCCTGCCGTTCTCACGGGCAGACGGCTCAGAATTGCTCGAGGCGGTGCTCGCCCGGGGCGGGGAGGGTGTCGTTGCTAAGCGGATTTCGGCGCCCTGCGGCGTCGACTGGTATAAGGCAAAGAGGATTGAGACTTTCGACGTGACGGTCTGCGAGGTTGGCGACTCGTCCAGCGTTGCCATCGCTTACCAGGGCCAGCCGGCCGGCCGCGTTGCGGTGTTTAACCTCCAGGCTTGGGATTTAATCCGCGTCGGAAGCGTGATTGAGATTGCAGCGCACAGCCGGACCAAAACGGGAAAGTTTAGAGAGCCGCGGTTTGTCAGGGTGAGAACTGACAAGTGACGGCCGCTTGAACCAGACGCGGGGCAGTGGCGTGCCGTCCAATCGCGCAATCAGGACCGTCAACCACCTTGGCTCAAGCTTTGGTTGCGGGTGTCGCGCCAAGTTTGTGCCGCCAGTGGTTTGCCTTTTGCGCCGCTGCATAGTGGAGCCGGGCCTCGGGGGACTTCTGGCCCCGGCAACGCAAGCCCCAGGCGTCACCGATCCGCAAGGCGGCTTTGGAGAAGGCCTCTTTTGTCACCCGCGGTCGCCGCCGCGCATAACGGCAATTCGCGGCAACTCCGGCAAGCGGCAAGTCGCCGACGCCGGGGACCTGCAATAGCCAAGAAAGACAAAGCACACGCCTTGCGATCGTATCCAGATAAAATCGCCCTCTGCCGCGCCCGGGATCGACAACATCAATCAGCACTTGCCGGACCGCCGCGGCGGTGTTGGTGATGCGCTCGTCACGCGCCAGTTCCGGATCCGGCGCGCCGTCAAGGCGAGTGAACACTGTTTCAAAATCGAAACCCTGCACGGGCTCAAGGCAATGGTCCCGGTTGTAGGCTGCTTCGGTATCGGCAAGGTGGCTCAGTTCCATTCTACTCCGTCGACGGTGTCAAAAGTTTTTCAGGAAAAGAAAACCCCGGCGGGTCTAAATGACGAGAACACCGCCGGGGCCAGAAATGGCCGGAATGAACCTTGGGCAGAACCAAGGGAAGGACCGGCCATGAAGTTACGTTGTGATATCAGTTATTCTCGCAAACGCGGCAGGTTGCCTCGCCGCAATGTCAAGATACTGATCGGCATAGATTCTGATAACCCGAGTCGCCGCGGCAGAGGTGCGGTCAACGAGCAGGTCAACACCAGACCAAAAACCGATCAACACCTGATCGAAGGATCCAAAATACAGCGAAGAACATACGGTCGTAGATGTCCCGGTCGTTCCCGCCGAGGTGACATTGTTTGTGATTTCACACCTGTAACCATTTAGAGGCGATCCCGGTGTTTCGGTATCCCAAATGAAGCCCGCATCCGTGCCGGTCGTATTTTTCAAGGTCTGCTTCATTTTGTTGCGGACCTTCGGATTCGTGACGTAAGCCTGCGAGGAAATGTCGCCGTTTCCGCTCGCAACCACTTGTTCCATTTCCAGAACCTTGGCCCAGGTGATCGCCCCGCCATTGTCGCCGATGGTGACGGCATTAACGCCCGTCATTGTCTGAAGTCCAACCGGGGCCGTGCCGCCCAAACTTTGGAACACGGAATAGTCGATTGCGCCGGCGATCTGGGAAACCAAATCGCTGCGGATGATCGACTCGATATCGGGAGTGCTTTGCACCAGCAGTTGCTTGGAGAAGTCCACAAAGCAACTCGGACATTTAGGACTCAAAGTCACTTGGCCTAAATGAATGTTACCCTCCGTGCTGCTAACAACCTCCCCAACCCATGAAATTGTGGCGCTGGTGTTCAATCGCGGAATTACCACGTTGCCGACCAGGCCCGACAAAGTTTGCGCGCCCAACCGCATTGCGACAACGCGCGCTCTGAGTGCATCGATGAAGCTGGACGCCTGCAACTGCGACCCAACTAAAAAACCGCCTAATGTATTCGTGGCGACCAAAGAGTCACGCTGCAACCATCCGCCACGGTTTAGCACGTCCTGCGGAATGGTGAATGAGCCGATCCGGTGATCAACACTGCGATCCCGGCGCCGTGCTTCGTCGCTGGCTTCGAGCTCGATCCCCGACAACCTGCCCTCGGCCGCTTCCTTGATCGCTTTGCCGAGCGAGTAGCGGCTCGTTTCCCGGTCGTTCATCCCGATGTTGGGATCGAAGTTAACGATTGGAGTTTGTCTGGGAATGGAACCGTAAATCAGCGTGCGATACGCGTTGACCTCCATCCCGTTCCGGATTGCATTGTCGCAGGATTCGGACGCCTCGCGGGCTCCGACCCACTTCGCGGCCACATTGGCTATGGCCTTGATCTCACTGACGCGCGCTTGCTCCGCACTTTGGGCAGTCGCGTCGATAGTTTCTGTAATCATTTTGATTCATAGAAAAGATTCGTTTGCGCTGCGCCTTTAGTGGGCCGGCTTAGTGCCTGCCCTGGTCGTCTGCCACTCCGGACCGATCGCCATCAGCATCCAGTGTTGCTTCGGTTGCCCCGCTCGCCGAGGCGGTCAATGCCTCGATTTACGATTCTCCCGCGGTCAACCGCGCTCTGAACATTCTTGGGAGTCAACGTCAAAGCCGCGGGCGGGGAAGGGTCCGGTGCCAGTCCGGCAACCGGTCGACCCCCAACCCCGCCCGTGCTCTCTCCTGTCGATTCGCCTTTCCAGTCCTTAGTTTGTCGCCGCTGATACCCGGCTCGGGACTGGCGGATTATTGCTGTCGCCCCGCCTTTGTTGTTGGTGAGGGCTCCGGCAGGAAAAATTACTTAAGGCCTTCGTCAACATTTTGACTAGGGTCTCTCTCACTTCCCGCTGGTGCAGTTGCTCCGGTGATATCCCCAGGCGCTTCGCTCTGGCTCTCTGGTTCCATATCAGCCGGCGCAGTTCCGCTTTGGCTTTCGCCAGTCTCTTGATCTCCCGCTCCAGTTGTGTCGCTGTAGTCGTCATATTTTTCCAATCGTGTTTGAATTTCGTGCAGGGTTTTGGCGGCCGCGTTTTCTGCAACCAGTCGCTCAAGGAACGCCACAAACTCAGGCTCGAAATTCTTGGGCGTGCCCTTGATCGGGTAAGCAATGTTGCCGGAGGATAGGCTGTGCAAAACTTCGCGGACCTGCTTGTCGAGCCACTCACCTAAGCTGGGATCCCGCCGCTCGTAACTCAGCCGGTCGCCGAGGTGGGCGAGTTGGGTCCGCAGAGGCAGCAAAATGTTTTCCAACAACCACCACATGACGGGCCATGGGACAAGCTCATCGGTGCGTTCCAGCAGTTCCAGTTTCAGCAATGCTGCTTGGTTGGCGGCCCGCTCCTCGCGCGCGGTCTGGACGTTGCTGGCGAAGTGCTGGCGCACAGCCGAAAGAAATTGCCGCAAGGTGTAGCGGTTGGCGTCGCCAAGTGGGCGAAGAATGGTTTTGACCAGCCGGCGGTCGAGCCCGCTGGCCTCGCTTAAAAACGTCACGGTGTAGGTTTCGGCTTTCATAAAATTGTCTACGGCATGAACAAAAATTGACTATGAGGTGGATAGGGTCACATCGGTCGCCTGAATTAACGTTAAAGTAGGTAGGACCCGTCGGTTTTCTTTACACATTTTGTCGGCAAAGCTTACACATTTTGGTGACTGTCGGCTTCCTTTACGCCTGTGTCGGAAAGCTTTACAGCGTCGGGTTCCTCTCGGATGGCCGTGCACTTGAGCCCATACCCCCGCTTGAGAGTCTTGAGTAATCGAGCCAGCCGGCGGTGCACGGGCGCCCAATAGCGGCCCGGTATCGGGCGCACGGTGATTACAAATCGTTGCTGGCTCATGGTTCCTTGGCCCCGGTTTGTCACTGTCACACCTATAGGTGTGTGTGACAGGTGACAGTTACCGGATTGTCACCAGGTTGTAACCGGTGACAGGTGGTGACAGATTTACTTTGGCGAATAGGTTTCATTACTTGAATTCCACTTGATCTTGCGGGCTTGTTCCGCCCGTTTGATATACCGATAGGCGACCGGGCGAGCACACCCGCAATCCTCCCGTATAGTATGCGCCAGGTCTGCTTTGCTCATAAGCGCGCGGCAAAGCTCGCGGGTCCGGTCGGGTGTGATAAGCGGCTGGCTGTTTGTCCTGCCGCTCAGGGCGCTCTCCCAGGCGCCGAAGTCGAATGACGGATCGACCTCATAGAGCATGGTCGCGGGATTCAACCTCGCGGCAAACTTGGAAAACTCGCGGCCGTTGGAATTCTTGCCGCAACTAACAACAAGAAGATCGTTGTTGTCTGGCGAGCCGGGAGAGAGGTTAATTTGCGCGCGGGACCAAGCCAGGAGCACTTTGGAGTTACGAGCAAAGCCGGCGCGCTCGTATCCCACCGCGCGGGATGCGCCATGCTTGCCCGTAAGCGCGTGGTGAAACACCAAAGGGATGCGGTCCGGCCTGCCTTGGCGCGTCAGGCGACTAACAGCGGCCAGCGTTGCCGCCATGTCGGTGTCGGTGTTAAGGTCGCCTATTCCGAAGTTGTAGAGCGAATCCCAAATGACGGCCCCGGGGTTGTGCCGCTGAATCGTTTCGGCAATTCGGACAACGTTCCTTTCAGAGTCGAGAGACACAAAGGTATCGGCCTCGCCCTCGAGAGTGTGAATCAGGAGTTGCGCATTCACCCGCGGCCAGTCGGCCCCGCACCATTTGCGGAGCGCGGCCAAGTCATCGCGCAACCGCCTATTGGTATTCTCGACCTGCAGCACAAGCCAGGAAAGCTTTGGCGCGTGCGTATCGATTCCAAGGAACGGCCGGCCGGTGATACAACAGGCGGCCGCTTGCATGCCTATTCGGGACTTCCCAATTCCCGCTTGGCCTATAATGGAGCAGCTTTGTCCGACGGCAATCAGGCGATCGCCAAGAACGCAATCACTATCATCGAACACCATTGCCAAGAGCTCATCCGGCGTTCGGATTGTCAGTCCACCATTGCCGGCAACGGCTGAATATGTCTCGCCCAACTTGCGCGCGGCCGCTGCCAGTGTGGCGCGCGGCATTGCGGAATTGTTGGCGAGCTCGGCCAGTTCGGCGGAGTCGCGGAGTAATGCGCGGCGCGTTGCGCGGTCCTGTAGGACTTCCAGAAAAGCCGGGAAGTTTGCGGAAGAGGGCGTTTTGTCGGGCAGCTCCGGCGCATATTCGGCGGCGGTCGTTTCGCCCATTTCCCGCAGTCGGATCGCAACCGTTGGCACATCGATCGGCTTGCCCTCCGTCTGTAGTGATTTGACGGCCTTTAAAACAATCCGGTGTCGTGCATCATAAAAGAATTCCGCCGCAAGCAAGCGGATCATGTCGTTTACGTCGCCGTTGGCGAGCAGGACACATCCGAGGGCACCCGCTTCGGCCTGTAGATCGTGGGGCGGTAAGTGGTCGCTGTTCATCGCCTCGCCCTCCGGTTTCGGCCGCAGGCGCGAACCTCCGCAACCATCGCGCGCAGTTCGGCCAGCCAGCCCGCCAGCTTTTGCTCAAATCGCCGCTCGTGTTCGGCCAAGCGTTGCCGACGTGTGGCGTCTGAATTGACTGTTCTCTTGTTGGTAGTAGTGTCCATCGTTGGTTCTTGCCTTCCGTGCGTGATTCCCAAAACAAGCGCGCGGTCGGCTGTCGGGTTTAGTTGGTGCCCTGGAAGGTTTCCTCGTGCTGCCGGATGTAGGCTGAGATCGAGTCGTAGTCGACCAGGCGAATACCAGTCTTGGCGCCACGTTGCCGCAAACAGAATGATCTGACCGGTGGTTTATTCCCGTTGCGCGGAGTCGGCAAAATCAATTCGTTAATTGCCGATCGGGTCAAGCCGGTGTAGGGACACAAGAGCCCCGGCTTAGGCAAGCGCAGAAACTCGGGGCGGGCGGGTGGTTGCGCCGGGTCCGGCGCTTCGACTTCGGATGTAATGAATCGCTTCATGCCGCGAGTGTCACATGACACGCGCGGTCTTTCCTTCCCTATAAGAGGGGCGGAAATACTGAAAAGCTAACGGGCAATCGAGCGGAAGGCTTGCAGCATTTTCGACGCGATCACCTTGCGGATCCGGGTGGTCTTATTCAATGACGGATCGCCGCCTGTATTTTTCCAGTAGCGCGCAAAGTCCGGATGGTCCTCGAAGGCTTCGCCATATAGCGCTTTGAAATACGGCTTGCCCGCCTGCCACCATTGGCCCGCCGTCTGCCGCGTGAGCGGTGGCAACTTCGCATGATTATTGTCGAGGCAATCCACAACCCGCAACGCTGCGCGGATTTCCGGGGTGCGCCTCGACCATTGCCGACCGGGCTTCACAAACCCTGTGTCCGCTCCCAACTCCAGGAACTTGATCAACGCCTCGTTGCCCTCCTTAAAGTCCCGGTCGACGGTTATCATGCTCGGCCACCTTGAACACTTTCGCGCCAGCTTGCGGTAGGGTGCCGGATGCTTCGGGATCGCGCCGTTTAGAAACTGCGCGTTGTTCACCAACACAGTGATAAGCGCCTCCAGGGCTTCGGGGTCTTTGGGCGCCAGGCCGCGCAGCTTGGTCAAAGCGCTGTGCGCCTCGGAGTGTAGTTTTGCGATCTCGGGTTTCACTTCGCGGCCTCCTTGGTGATATCCGGCAGTTTGCTGATTGCGGCCCGCTTCGCGGCGTCATCGATCTTGGTGTAGTTGCGTGAGACCGCCTCAGTCTCGTGGCCGACAATATCCATCGCCACGGAGTCATTGACGCCAGCCGACTTGAGCGCGCTCGTGGTGTTGTAGCGCAAGCTGTGAAAGCTGATGCGGCTTGTGTCCCGCCGGCCGTCCCGTCCGGTACCTTTGCCCTGGTGGTCTCGCTCGGATGCCAGACCGGCGTTTTCCATCACCTTGTAGAACTGCGCCGAAAGCCAGCTTGATTTCTTCCCGCACAGCCCGGGACAAAGCGGCGCGTTCGGATCGTCGCCGGCAATCTTCTGCAGGTGCCTTGAAAGCGGATCGGCGATGGGCAGGTCTTGCTGCCGTCCGGTCTTTTGGGTCTTGATGTTGATCGTCCCGGTGTGCAGTTGGCAATTCTGCCAGGTGAGGTTCGCGCAATCGTTCAAGCGCAAGCCGGTGTAGTAGGCCACAAGGATCATCGTGCGCCATTCGGCAAAATCGCCGGTTGCCGCGTTTAGGAGTTTGCTCAACTCGTCGCTGGTGAATGGCCGGCGCCCTGCCTCGTCGGCGTCGATGGTCTCAACATGCTCGGCCGGATTGAACTCAAGTTGGCGCCTCGCCACGGCGTTGTTGAAACTGGCCTTGAGGACTTTGATCGCCTTGTTCACCGTCGACGGCGAAACCCGCGTTGCGAGGTGCGCTTTGAACTCCTCGATCTGTTTCGGTTGCAGGGTGGTCAATGGCCGATGGCCGCGGGCGCCCAGATAGTCAGAAAACAGAGTGACCTGCCGCTGGTATTGAATCACCGTGGCCTTGCTGGCATCGGTCCGGCCCTTAAGCCAGGCATCGAGCCAGCCCTTGATCGTGTAGGTGGTGAGCTCGCCCCCGGCGACTTTGACAAACTCCTCCATGCTCGCCTGCAGGATGCTTTGCGCTTGGTTCGCGGCCAGGGTGCCGTGAGTCTCCCCGATGGCCGCGCAGGTCTCCCGAATCAATTTGAGCGCCTTCTCATTCGAGAGTCTGTTGTGTTGCGCCAGCCGTGCGGCCCGATCTATGTTCACGCATAATGTGCGCGCCACGATTCTATTGTCGGTGCCGGTGCTGCGAAACCTGCGGAAGCCTTCGGGATCGTAGAAGGCGCAGAACCAGTGAGGTTTTCCCTTTTGTCGATGGATGCTTGCCATATCGGCATAACGTTACCGCATAACGTCTGCCGGTGTCAAGTGATACGTATTTACTAGGAAATCCCAGAAAAGGACGTTATGCCGAATGAAAAAAGGGCGTGTGGGTTCGAGTCCCACCACCGGCACCAGACGCTGGGTTGCGTGTGAAGTTGGAAGCGATGCGATGGATGTGAGAGTGTTTAGCGTGATCGGTTGGACCGCCGTATGTCTGACGGTTGCCGTGCCGGCGCAGACCAACGATTGGGCCGGATCGCTCAGTTGCCGCGCCTGCCACGAGAAGTTCTATGAGCTTTGGTCCACCTCCTTCCACGGTCTGGCGATGCAACCTTACACGCCGGAGCTTGCCAGGACAAAACTGACGCCGCAGAAACGGGAGGTTGTCGCGGGCAAGTATACATTCTTTGCCAATCTGGCTTCGGGGGCGGTAGTGGAACGCACGGCGAACGGCGAACACCAGTATCCGATTGTTCACGTGATGGGCGGAAAGAACGTGTTCTATTTCCTGACGGCGCTGGATCGGGGCTGGCTGCAGGTGCTACCGGTCGCGTACGATGTGCGGCGCCAGGAATGGTTTGACACCACGGCCAGCGCGATGCGGCATTTTGGCGATCGCCGGGACCAGGCCTTTTACTGGAAAGAGCGTCCCCTGACTTTCAACACCTCGTGTTTCGGCTGCCACGTCAGCCAGCTCTCGAAGAACTACGACCTGGCGACCGACAGCTATCACACCGCCTGGGCGGAGCCCGGAATCAATTGTGAAACGTGTCACGGTCCTTCGGCCGAGCACGCCCGGCTTTTTCGCGCGATGCCGACCAACCGGCCGGCCCCCCCCGACGTCAAGCTCATCAGCATGCGCAAGCTGAGCATTTCCCAGCGCAACGACACCTGTTCGCCATGCCACGCGAAGATGTCGCCGGTGACCATGACTTTTGCTCCCGGCGACCGTTATTTTGATCACTTCGACCTGGTGGCCTTCGAGCACCAGGACTTTTACCCCGATGGCCGGGACCTGGGAGAGAACTACACCTTCACACAATGGAGACTCAGCCCGTGCGCGAAATCAGGGAAGCTCGACTGTATCTACTGCCACACCTCGAGCGGTCGTTATCGATTCACTGACGCTGCCCGGGCCAACGACGCCTGCCTGCCGTGTCACGAAAAGCAGGTGAAGAACGCGAAGGCGCATACTCACCATGAGGAAGGATCGCTTGGCGGCCATTGTGTTTCCTGCCACATGCCGACGACTGAGTTCGCCCGGATGCGCCGCAGCGATCATTCGATGCGGCCCCCAACTCCGGCCGCCACCCTGCAGTATCAATCCCCGAATGCCTGCAATCTTTGCCATACGAACAAGGATGCCGCCTGGGCCGACAAGCTGGTGCGCGAATGGCACAAGCGGGACTACCAGAAACCCGTTCTCGAACGCGCGTCGCTGATCGCCGCTGCCCGCAAGCAGGACTGGAAGAAGCTGCCGGACATTCTCGCGTACCTTTCCAGCGCGAAGCGGGAGGAGATTCAGACCGTCTCTTTGGTGCGGTTGCTGGTCTCGTGTACGGCGGTTGAGAAGTGGCCGGTGCTGCGCAAGCTGATGGACGACGCTTCTCCCCTTGTGCGGGCGAGCGTGGCGGAAGCGCTAGGCGAGTCCGCCGACCCGCAGAACACCGCTGTTGCGGTCGGGGCAACCGGTGACGGCTTCCGGCTTGTCCGCGTGCGGGCCGCGAGCGCGGTAGCGGGCTTGTCCGAGCAAAACATCGCGCCGGAGATGCGTTCGAAGGTGCGCGCCGCCACGGCGGAGCTGGTCGAGTCGCTGATGTCCCGCCCGGACGAGATGAGTGCCCACTATAACCTCGGCAATCTGTACATGGCGCGTCATGAATTGCCCGAGGCGGTGAAGGAGTTCGAGACGGCCACGCGCCTGCAGCCGGACGTGCTGCCGCCGCTGGTCAACGCCGCTCTCGCCTATAACTTGCTGGGCCAAAACGACAAGGCCGAGTCGAGTCTCCGGAGCGCGCTGCGGCTCGACCCAACCAACGCGGCCGCCAATCTGAACCTCGGAATGCTCCTGGGCGAACTGGGGAAGACGTCCGAAGCCGAGCAGGCATTCCGGACCGCCTTCAAAGCGGACCCCCGGTCAGCCCAGGCTGCCTACAATCTTGGCGTCATTCTTTCCGCTGTCGATCCGGCTGAGTCTTTGAGTTGGTGCCGGCTCGCGGCTGAGTTGGGCCCTGATAACCCGCAGTACGGGTTCGCCTATGCCTTCTACCTGTACCGCGCGGGCCGGTTGGATGATGCCTTGCGGGCGATTGGCGCGGTTCGCCAGCGTCACCCCGCCCATGAAGACAGCGCCAATTTGGAGCGGGAGCTAGTGAAAGCAAAACGGCAGTCGGGCAGTGTGCGAACGGGGGATTGAGCTGTTCCACAAGCATTGCGGGGCGGCCCCGCCACCCGGGCTGAGGCGGCGCTCGGTGTTTGTCAGATGGCTGGTTGGATTGGGGGTTCTTTCCGACAAGCAGGCTTGCGCGAAATGCGATTTGCGGCAAAGCTGCACCCAAGTCCAGCTTGTCCAAGACATGAAACGAAGAGTCTATTGGTCTGCCCAAGTCGTTTTGCTCGTGTCGCCCTTGCTCGCGTTCCCGGCGCGCGGTGACTCGCTCCAGATCGCCGATTCTGCCTTCAAGGTGCGTCCCAAAATCGAGCTGCAAGCCCAGGCCTTCGATTTGCGGGACGTGCGTTTGCTCGAAGGCCCTTTCAAGCACGCGCAGGACCTCGATGAGCGTTACCTGTTGTCTTTGGATGTGGATCGTTTGCTGCACACGTTCCGCCTGAACGCAGGGCTGCCCTCGGCGGTCCAGCCACTGGGCGGGTGGGAAGAGCCGAAAAGCGAGGTGCGCGGGCACTTTGTGGGCCATTACCTGACGGCGTGCGCTCTGATGTATGCCGCGACGGGAAACGACCGTTTGAAGGAAAAGGGGGCCGCTGTCGTGGCCGGTCTGGCACAGTGCCAGGCGAAATTCGCGACGGGCTATCTGAGCGCTTTCCCCGAGAGTTTCTTCGATCGCGTTGAGGCGCGACAGCAGGTTTGGGCGCCTTATTACACGTTGCACAAGATCTACGCAGGGCTGATGGACATGTACCTGTACTGCGGCAACCTTCAAGCGCTCGAGGTGTGCAGGAAGTTCGGCAATTGGGTAGTGCAGCGCAATGCCCGCCTGACGGACACGCAAATGCAGGCCATGCTGGGCAACGAACACGGCGGCATGAACGAATGCCTGGCTGAGCTCTACGCGCTGACGGGCGAAGAGAAATATTTGAAAACATCGCTCCGCTTTAACCACCAGGCGGTCGTGGGACCGGCTTCCCGCCAGGTTGACAACCTCACCGGCCTCCATGCCAACACGCAGATTCCCAAGTTCGTCGGCACGGCGCGTCAATATGAACTCACCGCCGACCCGTTGCTCAAAACCGCTTCCCTCTTTTTCTGGACAACGGTCGTCAAAGAGCGCTCCTATGTCATCGGCGGGCACAGCGACGGCGAGCACTTTTCGCCCAAGGAAAAGCTGTCCACGGCCTTCGGCCCGAGCACGACCGAGACGTGCAACACCTACAACATGCTGAAGCTCACCCGGCACCTGTTTTGCTGGGACCCGCAGCCGGCGTACGCCGACTATTACGAGCGCGCGCTGTGCAACCACATTCTGGCCTCGCAGGATCCCGGGACCGGCATGATGTGTTACTACGTGCCGCTTCGTCCGGGTTCCCACAAGGAATACAACGCTCCGCTGGATTCATTCTGGTGCTGCACCGGCACGGGGGTGGAAAACCATGCCAAGTACGCGGACTCAATTTATTTCCATTCCGGGACCGGCACGCTTTACGTGAGTTTGTTCATCGCCTCCGAATTAAACTGGCGCGCACAGGGGGTCCACCTGCGCCAGGAGACCTCCTTCCCTGTGAACGGGGCCACGAAACTGACGGTGGCCTGTGACAAGGCCGGAAAGTTCGAACTGTGCCTGCGCCGGCCTTCATGGGCGGTCGCCGGCTACGAGGTACGGATCAATGGCAGACTGTTAAGGACCCTCCCGAGCGCCGGCTCCTGGGTCGCGCTAAACCGAACCTGGAAAAACGGGGACACCGTTGAGGTGCGGATGCCGTTCGTCCTGCGGACAGAAGGCTTCGCAGATAATCCGAGTCGGTTTGCCTTCTTAAGCGGGCCGCTGGTGCTGGGTGCGGAAGTCGACCCGACCAGGGCATTCCCGGCCGTCGTCGCCTCGCGGGACGAGGCGGTCAAGACGCTCATTTCGGCGGCCAAACCCAACACTTTCATCGCGCCAGCGGCAGTATTCAAAACGCCCGGCGGTCGGTCCCGCGATCTCACCCTCGAGCCATTTTTCGGCATCCATAACCGCCGCCCGTACATGGTTTATTTCGACAGCTTCACCCCGGGGCAATGGAAGGAAAAGGAAATGCTATACGCCGCGGAAATGGCCCGCGAAAGGGAGTTGGTGGCGCGGACGGTGGATTTTGTTACACCCGATGGCGAGCAAAGTGAGCGCGACCATGCCATGAAAGGGGATAACACCGCTCACGGCGATTTTGGCGACCGCAAATGGCGGCACGCCACCGAGGGCGGGTGGTTTTCGTGGCAATTGAAAGTGCTGGCCGATACCCCGCAGGAGCTGGCGGTGACCTATTGGGGCAGCGATGGTGGCAACCGCTTTTTTGACGTCTTTATTGACGGTCGCAGGATCGCGACCGAGCGCTTACAGAACAATCGCCCGAACAAGTTCTACGAGGAAATCTATCCGCTGACGCCCGACCTGGTGAAGAACAAGGCGCGCATCGAACTGAAGTTCCAGGCCAAGGAAGGCGCCTGGGCAGGCGGCGTCTTTGGAGCGCGGGTGTTGAGAAAGACAGGTTAGAGGCGACCGCCTCGTTGCGGCTACCGCTCTACAACTGTCCCGGTGCGTACCGCGCGGACCTCTCCGTTCAGACGAACGCGCTCAGGGCCGAACGCGTGATACACGCGAACGCCGTTGGCGCGTGAGAGCGGACGCTGGTCCACGCTTCGGAGCGCGAACATGGAGGGTTCCTCATAGCTTAGCCCGTTCCAGCTCGAGGCGTAAAAAGCGACGAAACCGGGGGAATCCACCACGAAACCGAAGGGTGGTAGGTCCACTTTTCCTCCGGACTTCGAATCGTACGTAAAACGAGCCGCGCCGGCGTTGGCCACGACTTCAACCGCCCTGGAGCCGGCGCCAAAAACGGTGCGTTGGACCTTGCGGTCGGGAGTCAGGAACTCGTGGCGCGTCATTTGAAGTTGTGCGGTTAGCTCATTAAGTGGCGATAGGACCTCACAAGTGTTTTTGATGAAAATGTCCGTGGGGTGAAGACCTTCCGCCCAACCGTTGTCGGCCCGCACGAAGGGAGCCGCCGGTGAAGATGGCTGGGCCGGCGCACCGACGGGTTGAAACTCGATTTGGTCCTGAGCCACGTTAATCCGACCGACGAGGTAGCTCCGTTGGCCGTTATCACGCCCGGGAAGCAACGCCCGCTGGCCGTTGTCCTCCCGGAACAAACCCATGCGCACGTTGAAGGAGCCGGCCAATCCCTCAGGGATGGTGACAGTGAAGGGGCCCTGGCGCGTTTCGCCGGGCTGCCAGTTGGCAACACTCGGAGTCGGCTGATAGTCGTTCTGAAATTTGATATTGCCAGACCGATCGGTGAAATGGACGAAAACCCGCCAATCATTTGTCACGGCGTCGGGCTTGGGGCCCGGCGGTGTTTCCCGGGTCCAGCGGTAAGAGACGGCGAATTCGCGCGGAGCCGTCTGCCGGAGGCCGGCGACGGCGGGGCGGACGGGCAGCGCGCCTTCGCCCGGGGTTGTTTGCTGCCAGTAAAGGTGCGGCGGGATTGAGTGGTAGTTCAGCGGTCGGCCGATGCTGATGTGGTGCAGGACATAATCGGCGGAGCGGGAGGGTTCATACTCATATTTGCCGTACATCGCAATACAGTCTCGATAGACCAACTCGAACAGAGGGATCACGGTGGCGCCGAGTTTGCCGGTCAGCGACGCGTCGGCATAGTAAGTCCCACTGACCCCGGTGAGGCCCTCAAAGAAATCACTGTGAGGGATGGCCCACTCGCGGCCGCATTCGCTGCCAAAGGTGCCGAAGACCTCCCGGGCGTAATCCGACAACGCCTGTTTCCATTTAATGTCATCCGCGCGGGTCAACGGGTGGTTTGGGTCGAAGCATTCCTGCAGGCCGGAGGCGTAGGTGGTATCGATGAAATAGGAGTTGGCGTGGCAAAGCTGTTGGACCGCGCGCAGGTTCTGAGGACGCTGCGCGAGTTCGAGCGCCATCTTTGAGCAAGTGAGGTAGGCGAGTCCTCCCGCCCAGTGCCCGCCGCGGGTGAGCTTGCCGTCCGCCGTCTTCATGACGTATCGCTCATTCCAGGAGGGTGAGTCCCGGTAGATGTCCTGGTAATTATCGTGCAGGCAAAAAAGGTAGCCGAGGTCCATAACCCGTCTGGCGCAATCGGCTAAGGCAAGATCACCGCCGCATTCGGGCGCCGCGGGCAGGATGTCCGGGTGCTGGTTGTCGTAGCCGCGGTGAATCCAGCCCCCGACCGTGAATAGGACCTTCTCAAGCTGAAGATCGCGCTTCAGGTGCTCCGCCACTTGCGCGGCCTCGGCGAAGGTCCAGTTCAGACGCACCGATTCCTCCTTCGTGCTGTCCTCGTTCATACGGCGGTCGAGCGCACTCCAGAGCTTGATGTTCGCAGCCCCAAAGAGTTTGGCGCGCTCGGGGTTTTGCTTGAGTTTCTGACTCCAGGGGACCAGCAGGCCCCTGGCCTCGGCAACGCTGCGGTAGGCCTTGGCGATGCTCACATAATCGCCTCGGCCGAGCACTTGGAGCCGGAACGACGATGCTGATTTGCGAAGGGCGAGGGACGCAGTCACTTGTTGCCGGCCGCTCGCACCCGGCGAATTGGTGACGCTTCGAACCAGGACCGCTGTGTACGGGTCCGGCCAGGTGACGAGGATCGCTGCTCCACTCCGTACGGCGCCAATCATCTGCATGTGACAGCCTTCGTAGGCGGAGGTGTCGAACCGATGCTCAAAGGCGAGGCCGCTGTCGGCGGGAATCAACAGCCCCTCGCGGACCGGGACGGTGACGTAGCCTCCGGCGGTGTCGGTCACTCCGAGCAGCGAATCCAGCAGCGAGATGCTCTCGACGTTGAGGGATTCCGCCGCGCGGTAGTCGACCTCTAGAACGCTGGCGTCGGGCAACGCTTTGACGCGGACCTGCAAGGCAACGTCCGGTTGCTCACTGACAGGATGGAAGGTGGCAAGCAGCTCGTTGCCCCCGGTTTCGTATCTGCCCCCGGTTAAGTCAACCTGGCGCCGTCGGCCGGCGGCGTTCAACGTAACCTGGCCCATGCGTTTGGGGGCGGCATCAGCCCGCCAGGCGATCTGCGCCTTCTTATCCCACAGTTCAAACGACTCATCGGGCCGAACGGTGAAACGGAGGCGCGAGGTTTCTATGCGGGCGGTTGTATTCTCCCCCGCAGTTGAAGAGGCGCACAAGAGGCAAGCGGCCAGGCCGAGAAGTGTCCAGCACAACGGAGAGGACCGGGGAGAGCGGGTCAGATCGATTTGTGTCATAGGAAAGCTCGGCTGACGCGATCCGCGACGACGGCACTACCATTGATCCAGAGCAGAAACCTTGGGGGCAAGTGGCGCCTTGTCATCCTGGAGCGGAGTTAACAACACCGCGATTCGTATGTTGGGGAGCCCGCTGACGTGGATCGCCAGTTTGCGGATATTGCGGTTGTTGGCTTGTTTGGCGGGATGCGGCGAGGCGGGCAGCGGGGCGGCTTCCATGATTTGGAGCTTTGCGTCCGGCGGCGAAAGGACCTCCGCGCGGAGTCTGACACCGAGTTGGCTGAGAATGGCCGCTTTGCCATTATCCTCAAGGCCGATCACCGCTGGTGTGTGCATGAACCACCAGACATCGGCCGGGCTTTGCGATTGCACCTCGTCCTGCACGAGCAGTTGTTTCCTCTCGAGTAACGATACTCCACGCCTCACGCGGGTGGCATGTTGCTTGTAGGCGGCTGTCAGGTCGGCTATGGCAAACGATCGCTCCGGTTTGCTGTCGAAGCGAATGATACGGGTTGCGGCCTTCGGGTCCTGGTCGGGACCGGTTGCCGGGTTTATCACCAGGGTGTTCTGACCTTCGGCGCGGAGCCGATAGTAATCCCAACGTTGGCCGCCGAAATAGCCGGGCAGGTTATAGTCGTCCGCTCCGAGATCCATGGCCCATCTGGCGCCCAGCGCGTCGAATACAAACGAACCGACGTCGAGGTGGCTGTGATTGGCTTTATTGTCACCCGCTTTGAAACCAACGAACAGAGCCTTTGGATTCTCCCACTCGCTTCTAAACGCCACCACCTCCGCGTTGTGGAAATAGCGGTCCAGAGGCAGAGCGGCGGCCTTGGGATCGGCGCCGTGGCCGTCATACCAAGCCAGGTCCAGAGCAGCAGGAGAGGCGTGCAGGCACTCGTACCACGCGTAAACCGGTTGATGAAACTGTCTAGCCAGCCAGAACATCTGCGGAGCGCGAATTTCGTGGTCGCCGCCATCCGCGTAGTTGAAGGTGCGTCCCAGCGGCCCGGTCAGATAGAGCGGGAACAGCCCGGTCTCCTTAAAACCGGCGATACTGGAAAGGCCAAAATCCGTCCCGGCTGCGGTCCACAAGGCCGCCAGGAAAACCACATTATAGCTGGTGGCGTAGTTCCAATAGCCCGGGCCTTCGGCCCAGGCGCCGTCGGGGGCGAACTCCTCCATGGCGAGCGGCAGCGAGGCGATGGCATCGTGGAGTATCTCGCCGCAGACCTGCGGCTCCACATCCCCGAGGGCTAGAGCTCCCATTCCGAGGCCGCCGTTACAGACCTGGTTCCAGTTGTGGCGGGCTTTGGCCCACCAGTTGTTCGCGCGGTAAGTCTTTAGAGCAGGGGCTAAGCCCTTTTCGACGATCGCCTGCCTGAGCTTTTGGCGTTGCTCCGGGGACCACACCTCATAGAGCCAGTCGTAACCAATCGCAAACGCATGGGTCATCTCAGCCGTGTCGAGAAAATGCCGCGGATTCCAGTCCTTGAAATCCGCCGCCGTATCCAGTTCTTTCCACGCCCGGTCGGCGTATTTCCGGTCGCCGTCTATCCAGTAGAGCAGGGCGAGGGTGTACACCCGGTCGAGCACGCGCCGACTGGTTGCAAGCAGCCGAAGTCCATCCGGGATTTCGTACTTGGACGGCTCCGCCTCCAAAATACTCCGGGCATGTTTGCGGAGCGCGTCGTGCCATCTTCCCAACTGAGGGTCGGTGTCCAGCCGGGTCTTGAGCTCCGCGAGTTGGTTGCTGCTTGCCAGCAGCCGGGGGTGAAACTTCTCCAGCCGGGTCAGGATCTGGTCCGCCGGCGGGACTTTAAGAGCGATCGCGGTCTTGTCTCCGGCGCTCGCCAAATGCCGCGCTGGGAGCAACGCAATGAGAACTAATACCCAGGCGAAGGAGAGGTGGGTGGAACCAGGGAGACGCTCGTTTGATTTGCCCATACACCTAGGAAACAGCAACCGGGAGAAATGGCGAGTGAATTCATTCCGCAGCGGTGTCCCACCGACCCCCGCGCAGCAGCATAGGGCTGGACGGCTGGGAATTCAATGCACGTGAGAGGGCGTCAGCCGAGGTCGGTCCTCCGGCGACCGTCCCTGCGTTCTGACCTGAGCATCCTCACAGGATGCAATTCTTTTGGGGACACGGGTCAACGGGTTTGGTTGCGTGGTCCGGGCCGCGACGGCGAGTGGCTTAGTTGGCCGCAGGCAGTTCCACCCAAAAACGGCTTCCTTTCCCCGGTTCGGATTCGGCCCCAACCTGTCCGCCCATGCGCTCAACCGCCTTTTTGACGATGGCGAGGCCCATGCCGGTTCCGGGGTATTTGCGGGAACGGTTGAGACGCTGAAACATGCCAAACAACCTGGAGGATTCCAGCGGGTCGATGCCGATGCCGTTGTCCTCCACCCACAGCCGCACGAAGCCACCGCCGTTAGAGGTCCAGAGCCGGACATGTGGTTGTGTGCCGGCGGGGACGAATTTGCAGGCGTTAGTAAGCAGGTTCAAGATCACCAGGTGGAGGGATGAGCTATTTGCCTTTACCCTGGCCTCCCCGGTTTCACGGTCTTCAATGATGGCGTCCTTCTGCCGTACTTCGAAGGCCAGGTCGGCCCGGGCTTTGGCGATGGCTTCGGGCAGCGAAACCGGCTCCACGGGCATCTCGGCCAGGCTGACTTTGATGTGCGCCAACAGATCGGCAATGATATGGTCCTGGCGTTCCGCGCCTCGGAGCACCAGTTCGGCATATTTCCGGCCGTCGGGTCCGAGCTGGTTCGCGTATTCCTCCAGTAATAATTCGGCGAACCCAATCTGAGTTCGCAACGGAGCCCGAAGGTCGTGAGCTACGGAATGGCAAAATGCGTTCAAGTGCTCGGTCATTTCCTCGAGCGAGCGGGTGCGCTCCCTCACCCGCTGTTCCAGCTCCTGATTCATCTGTTGCAGTTCAGCCGCCGACTGCTGGCGTTCCATCGCGATAGCGACGAGGTCGGTGACAGCCAACATGAGCGAGAGTTCGCCTTCATCAAACTGCGTGCGAGAGCGGGTACCGAACGAGAGGGTGCCCAACACACGTCCCTGCACTTTGAGGGGATGGCAGGCATAGGCCTGGACTCCGAGACTCTTCACCAGCTCGGTCCGGGGATCGGGGGTGTGAAGGATGTCTTCAGCAACGATCCGGCAACCGTCGCGGGCGGCGCAGCCGCAAACCGCGGCCCCAAATTCGAGCGTCTCTATGGCAGCCGCTTCGGCCCGGCTAATGCCGGCACAGGCGTTCAACCGCAGATGCCGTGCCTTCGGATCGACCAAAAAATTGAAGAACACATCGCAACCCAAATACGTCATGACCTTGCTGCAAAGAGCATCAACAACCTGCTGTGGGTCACTGGCCCTCAACAGTTGGCTGGCGGTTTCCGCCAACAGGCGGGCCCTGGCGTGAGCGTCGTTGAGTTGCGCCAGGGCCTGCTCAACGTGCGCACGGCTGGCGCGCAGTCCGTGCTCGTTTTGGCGCAGCTTCCGCACCAGCACCAGCAGGCTGACGCAAACAAAGGTGAAAAGCCCCGCCGCGAGCCACTCCGGAATGGTCTCGAATCCAAGAGTGTAGCGCGGAGCAACGAAGAAGTAATTTCCCACAAGAAGCGAGGCCGCCAGCGCCGCGACAGCAGGACCCATCCCGGTGACCCAGATGACGCCGATAAAAGACAGGTAGAAGGTGGCGTAGGGTACCGATTCCCCGCAAAAGGCATCGAGCGCAAGCCGTGCTAACGACGCAAGCCCTACGGCCAGCAGAGCAAAGGCGTATTCGACCGAGAGCTTCGTCACGGTCGAACCGACGCGTTTCTCCCGCCTGGGCACCGAGGCCAGATTCACTTCCCGCATAAACTCACAATCCCTACCGATGCCGACACGCGGGTTGTATCCAACACACTGCACGGGGATTGTAACGGGGACCCCCGCGTTCAGGTGACGGTCGGTCGAGTGTCAGCTACCCTATCTAAACCCAGGTTTTCTTCCAGTTAAGTGGGGTGCTTACCCCATTTTTGCGGAATAAGCCCGCGCTGCGGCGTAGGGAGATGAGCGGGATTCGGGCCGGGTGAGTGGAGGGCTGGCGCGCTATTCTTTGCGGAGCGCTTCGGTCAGGGCCTCGTCCAAGGCCCTGCCGCGCAGGTCTTTGCCGATGATTTTGCCCTCCCGGTCGAGCAGGTAGGTGGCAGGGATACTGTTCACGCCGAATTTTACCGCCAGCTTGTTGCCCCAGCCTTTCCCGTCAAAGTATTGTTGCCAGGGCATGTTCTTCTCCTTCAGGAATTTCTCCAGCTTTCCTTTGTCCTCGTCCAGGCTGATCCCGATAATCTCAAACCCGTCCTTGTGTCGGGCTTCGTAGGCCTTCAGCACATTGGGCAGTTCGCGGACGCACGGACCGCACCAGGTAGCCCAAAAGTCGATCAGCAACACCTTCCCCTTGTAGCCGGAAACTGACAGCGCTTTCCCCTCCAGGTCTTCTTCCTCAAAATTCGGGAAGCTGGCGCCCTCCACCAGGGTGCTGCGCACCTTCTTAGCCTCGGTTTGCTGTTTGATATTCTCGAGAATTTTGTCGGCGTCTTTTCCTTGTTTGGTGTCGGGAAAGCCGGACTTCAATTGCTGAACCAGGGCAATCCCCTTGTCGGGTTGATCCAGCACCTGGATGTACACCATTGCTTTCATCAGCAGCACCTGGGCGACGTCGTCGGTTTTCTCATCCTTGTGATTGGCCAGGATGGTGTCGAACTGCTTCAATTGGTCCGCCAGGTCGGCCTCGCTTTTCTTGCCGTTAACTATCTTTACCCGCACGGCGTCTACAGCGGCTTTGAGTTCCGCTGCGACCGGGGTTGCTTCCGCGGCACGAGCCGCGCCGCTGGGAACCAGCAGCGCGACGGCGCCCAGCAGGAACGCCCCTGAAAGGCAGGGTTCGACGAGTGTTTGTAGGGCACGACGTAAGGAGTGCATCAGCGCAGTTTTCATGGGGCAGGGGATGGGGTCCGGATCATGGTCGACGGGAACAGAATTGCAGGCGAAGGACCTGCGGCTCGTTCTTGGAGCGGGTTGGGAAATACCCGGTCATTATTTCGCTATTTCTTCCGGGCTTCCTTGGCCCAGGTGTCCTTCAAGGTGATGGTGCGGTTGAACACGATCCGGTCTCGCGTGGAGTCTTTATCCAGCGCGAAATAAGCCAGCCGCTCAAATTGATAACGAAGTTCCTCGCTCGCGTTTTTCAAGCTGGGCTCGCACTTGGCGGTGAGCGTTTCCAGAGAGCGGGGGTTGAGGTGCTGCTTGAAATCGCCGCCTGCATCCGGTTCCGGGACCAGAAAAAGCCGGTCATAGAGCCGGATCTCAGCGTCACAGGCATGCGGTGCGCTGACCCAGTGAATCGTGCCCTTGACCTTGCGGCTCGATGTGGGACCGCCCGTTTTGCTGCCGAGGTCGGCGGTGCAGCGCAGCTCGGCCACCCGACCGTCGGCATCTTTGATCACTTCGTCGCACTTGATGATGTAGGCGTATTTGAGGCGAACCTCCCCGCCGGGCCGGAGCCGGAAATATTTCGGCGGAGGCGTCTCCATGAAATCGTCGCGTTCGATGAAGATCTCGCGGCTGAACGGGATTCTTCGGGTGCCGGCGTTTTGGTCCTCGGGGTTGTTGATCGCATCCAGTTCCTCGGTCTGGCCCTCCGGGTAGTTCGTGATCGTTACTTTCAATGGGCGCAACACCGCCAGCCGGCGCAGCGCGCGTTTGTTTAGATCTTCGCGGATGGCGTATTCGAGCACCGCGACGTCCGTAACCGCGTTGTATTTTGTGATGCCGATGTTGTAGGCGAAATCGCGCAGGGCTTGCGGGGTCACGCCGCGGCGCCGGAGGCCGCTGATGGTGGGCATGCGGGGATCGTCCCAGCCGGAAACCAGTCCCTCGTTGACCAATTGCATCAGCTTGCGTTTGCTCATGACGGTGTAACCAAGGCTCAGCCGCGCGAATTCGTATTGGCGGGGTAGGGGACGCGGCAGATCGAGGTTCTCGAGAATCCAGTCATAAAGGGGGCGGTGCACCTCGAACTCGAGCGTGCAGATGGAATGCGTGATGCCCTCGAGGTAGTCGCTCAGGCAATGCGCGAAGTCGTACATCGGGTAGATACACCATTTGTCCCCGGTGTGATGATGCTCGGCATGGCGAATCCGGTAAAGCACCGGATCGCGCAGCCAGATGTTTGGCGATGCCATGTCGATCCGGGCGCGCAGGGTGCGCGAGCCGTCCGGGAACTCCCCGTTTTTCATCCGGGTGAAAAGATCGAGGTTTTCCTGAACGGACCGGTTGCGGTAGGGGCTTTCCTTTCCGGGCCGGTCGGGTGCGCCGCGGTAATTGTCGGTTTCCTCGGCGGAAAGATCGTCCACGTAAGCCAGGCCCTTCTCCACCAGGCGCAGGGCATACCCGTAAAGCTGGTCGAAATAATCGGAGGCGTAAAACGGTTCCAATGCGGGACAGGCATCCGTCCTGTCGTTGGGTCCGTCAGGTTTCAGGTATGGCTGCCCCTCCGAGGCAGCCGCGCCAGGGCTTGCCGATTGGGCAATCGTTGGACCCAGATAAAAATCGGGCTCGCCCCCTACCTCCGTCTTTTCCGCTAGTTTTCCTTTCACCTTCAGGCCGAGCCGATCATCCGCCCACGCGCTGATGAGCCATCTCACATCCTCGGTGATCGAATCAACGTATTCGACGTCTTCTTTGGTGGGGTTGGTGTCGTCCATCCGCAAATTGCAGATGCCGCCAAACTCGCGGGCGATGCCAAAATTCAGGCAGATCGATTTGGCGTGGCCGATGTGGAGGTAACCGTTGGGCTCAGGCGGAAAACGGGTGTGAATTTGAGGGTATTTCTTTTCGAGGACGTGATGGGCGACGATATCACGGATGAAATCCGAAGGCCGCGTCTCAGGTGCCGCCGCGCCAGCCGGGGCGGCAGTCGCGTTGATGGTTGAGGTCGGTGTTTTCATCTCGTGTGTCAAACCTGTTTGGCCAACTAATCATGAAATCACCGTGAAGTCCAGACTCCGATGCGGCAGGTTCGGGGCTCCAACGCGCGAGACCGTGCTTCGCGGAATCCTCCCCATGAACCCGATCAAGAAATTCCCCCTCACCCCTGCCCCTCCCCGAGGAGAGGAGACTGTCGCTTTCTTCCCCGAGCCGGCTCATGGGGGCCGTTACGGGCAGGCGCCTTTGCCAGCCGCTATTTTGGCTTCAACTGCGGGAAGAGGATAACATCGCGAATGCTTTCCTGCCCGAGCAGCATCATGCAAAGGCGGTCGATGCCCAGCCCCATGCCGCCAGCCGGCGGCATGCCGTGTTCCAATGCTACGAGGAAATCTTCGTCGAGCTTCTGTTGCTCACCGCCGGCCTGGTGCTCGAGCCGTTCGCGTTGTTCGAGGGGATCGTTCTGTTCGCTGTAGGCCGGGGCGATCTCCTGGCCGTTGATGCAGCACTCGAAGACCTCGACGGTAGTGGGATCATCGGGTGAGAGCTTTGCCAGCGGGATAAGCTCCTTGGGGGCGTGTGTCACGAAAGTGGGGTTGATGAGTGTCGGTTCGATCAGCTTTTCAAACACCGCCTGGGTGATCTCGAAATCCTCATATTCCTTCCCAATCTCGGCGCCGAGTTCGACGGCGTGCTCGCGTCGTTGTTGGGGAGTTTTTTCAAACCAGTCGGCGCCCGCGCGTTCGCGGACGAGGTCTTTGTATTGGATGCGCCGCCAGGGCGGGGTGAGGTCAATGGTTTTCGTCACTTTGCCTTCGGCGTCCTGGTGTTCGATTACGAGAGTTCCGAGGACTTTTTGCGCGACCTGGCACACCATCGATTGCACCAGCTCCATCATGGACTCGTAGTCGCCATAGGCCTGGTAAGCCTCGAGCATCGTAAACTCCGGGTTGTGTCTCCGCGACAAACCCTCGTTGCGGAAATTGCGGCCGATCTCGAAGACGCGGTCGAGGCCGCCGACCAGCAGGCGCTTCAGATACAGCTCGAGGGCGATGCGCATAAAAAAGTCGCATCCCAGGGCGTTGTGAAACGTCTTGAACGGCTTGGCCGCGGCGCCCCCGGGGATCGCCTGCATCATGGGCGTTTCGACTTCGACAAAGCCGCGATTGCTCAGGAAGCTGCGGATCTCGCGAATGATTTGGCTGCGCTTGATGAAAACATCTTTAACTGCGGGGTTCGCAATCAAGTCGAGATAACGCTGTCGGTAGCGGATTTCCGTGTCGGCGAGGCCGTGCCATTTCTCCGGCGGGGGGCGGAGCGCCTTGGCTAGGATGACGAAGGAAGTGAGCCGGATGGAGATCTCTCCTGTTTTCGTGGTGAAGAGGGTGCCTTTGGCGCCGATGAAGTCGCCGAGGTCAAGGTGGCGGAAGATGTCAAATTGCTCGTCGCCGAGAACATTTTTCTGGGCGTAAGCCTGCAAGCGCCCGGACTGGTCGCGCACGTCGATGAACATGCTCTTGCCCATGTCGCGATGGGCGGTCACGCGGCCCGCAACCGCCACTTCACGGCCTTCGGCGTAGTTCGCGCGGGCCTGGGCGCAGGTCTCGGAGGGGGTGAACTTGTTTTTAAAGGGATCAATCCCTTTGGCCCGCAAGGCCGACAGCTTGGCTTTGCGTTGCTCGATTAGTGAATTGGTTTCATCCATAGCGGTCGCAGGGCCAGAATGAAACATGAACGGACGGAAATGCCAATACCGCATTCGCGGAGCCTTGTGCTCACTCTCCCTTCGTCGTGAGGTTCCGAACGAGCTGTTCAAGTTGCGCCACGCGTTTCTTTAGCTCAGCGTTTTCGGCTTCCATCTTCTGGTTGAGGCCCTGGATTGCGGCCAGCGCCACGCCGTCGGCGTCCACGGTGGCGATGTGTTTGTCGTCTGTGCCGAGGCCGAAGGCGGCGTGAAAGTCTTGAGCCATGGGACCGAAATGCGGCGTTGTTTCGTCGCCTTTGAAGTTCCATTTCGAGATGGGCAGGGCAGTGACCTTCTCGAGCACCTCGGAGGGATCAACACGGGAGAGATTCTCTTTGGCACCGCGGTCGCTGGAAGGGTTGAAGCTCTGCCCATAGACGTCGCCGAATCCGTTTACTCGAAACACCACGGCCTCGGGGATGTTAGGTGGAATCGGATGCGTGCAGACAATGAAGTTGCTGCTCGTGAGCGAGGCTTGATGAAACTGGGCCACCGTTCCGTTCCCTTGATCGACCCGCAGAACCGGTTGGGGGCCGTAGTTGAAGCCGTAAGCGACGTGAAACCGGTTCGCGGGGGTGATCGTGCCCACGCCCACATAGCCAGCCGAGGTCAAGGTCATGACGGAATTTTTGCCCTCTGGCCGGAACAGGAGGCTGCCAACGCCTGCGTCGTTGCTGGTGCCAGTCGAGGTGAAATGCCACCGCGCACCACTATCGTTGTTCACGAGTTCCAGGGAGACTCCCACCCCGGACCGGCCTTCCAGGAGGAGCAGGGTGCTCTCCGCCCCAGTCTGGTCCATTACGTGCAGCTTGGCTATAGGGCTAAGAGTGCCTAAACCGGCATATCCCCCCGGCGTCAGCGTGAGCACCGAACCCACGGCGGCCTGCCGGAACAGGAGGTTGCCGGCGCCACCGCCATTGTCCGCTCCCGTGGAGATGAAATCCCAGCGCTTGCCATCCGTGGAAGTGTTTTCGAGTGACAGCCAGGCGCCTGCCGTATGCGAACCCCGCGCGTGGACCAGAATCTGACCACCCTCCAATCCGAGCAACGCGCCGGGACTCGTGGTGCCAATCCCCACGTTGCCGCCCGTGAGCACCAGTTGGTCGGTGCCCGCGCGGAAGCTATTGGCCGGGACGACGAGTTGGCCCGTCATGGTGTCCCCGGCCTTGGCCACATAGTTGCCCAAACTGCTGCCCGGTGCATAGAAGGTCGCGCTCTGCCCGTTGAACAGGGCGCTATCGCCCGCATTCGGCGCGTAGAGCGCCTGGGGCGTCGGGGTGAGTTGTTGGCGGGGCGACAGCGGCGTGAACGGGCCCGGTCCCATGGAGCTGGAGCGCACGCCAATTTCCAGCCAGCGCGCCTGGCCGCCGAAAACGTCGGCGCGGAAGTCGAGCGCGACGGTGAAAAGGCCGTCGACCACGTTCAGCCGGCTGTTGGTAAGCGGCCCGGCGATGATCTTGGCGCTAGCCGGGTCGTCGTAGAGGGTGAAGGTGAAATCGTAGCGGCCGTTGGCCGGATTGGTGCCGTCGCTGAGCCGGCCTTGATAGGTAAAAGCAGTGCCCAATGGCGCGGCGTCGCTTGCAGTCAGGCCCAGAAGTGTGAGGCAAAGAATCATGGCGGAAGGGTTTTTCATAGGAGGTCTCTCTGGTCTTGGGTTGGTTGTGACGATTTCATCGGACTACCGGACAATCCATTCGCGGGGGGAGGCCAGCACGGTCGACTCGTTACTTCGTCGCCTACAATCGCAACCGCCGACGTGTCGACTTCTTGCCTCGTCGCCTGCGACGGACATGAATCAGAGCGCGGGACGTTGGCTGATGTGGCGTGTCAGCGTCTCGTGGAGTCTACGGGCAGATTTTCCGCCTAACAATCAGAATAAGCAAGGCCGTTTTCGGACCATTCAGGCATCGTAGTCTTTCCAACCGCTCGCGCGCGAGCATCCGGGTAATCGACGCCACGAATCAGAAATGGATTTACACCAGGAAGTATGCATTATCATTGGCGCTAACCACGCCAGTGCTACCTCCGGCAGAGAGAGTTACGGGCCGGAGTTCATTTCGTCCCTCTACCTTGCTCCGCGAGCCATTCATCGTAGCTGCGCTTGGGCAGGGACCAGGCCGCCGTGCTGAGCGCCTGGGCCGTTCGTTCCTTGCAGAAAAACAGCAGGAAACCGCTCGGAGTTTCGATCACCGCGCTCAGGTCGCCCGCCTGGCGCAGTTGCACGCGTAGCACCCGTTGCAGTTCCCCCGGCAAATCGGCGAAGAAGAACTGCCGCTCCTTCTCGGGGCCGCGCGGGGAGGACAGGAGTTGCGCGTCCGGCCCGAACCGTTTCTTGATTTCCAGCCCGCCGGCCGCCGGGGCATTCGTCTCCGGTGTGCGCTTTTCCAGCCGCCAGGTGGTTTCGGTGACCTGCCCACCGCTGGCCTTCTGAAAAATGGCAACAATCGCGCTCACGGCATCCGTTTCATCTCTTCGGATTTCGGATTTCGAATTGGTTTCGGTTTTTTGCTTGAGCAGTTGCTCTCGCACTCGCTCGGCCTCCCGTCGCCGGGTCGCATGCAGCTTGTCGTCGTTCTCGAATCGGTTGCGCAGGAGGCGCTCGACCACGATGGGTTTGGCCACGGTGCGGGCGAAACGATTCGTGTCGTTGCCCAACGTGGCCTTAAGTTCGGCCAGGATGTCCGGCGCACGGGTCGTGGTGTTAATGCGCTGGACCTCCGCGGCCACCATCGCTGGAGTGACTTCCACGCCATACACATTCTTGAGCGCGGCTTCCTTTGCCAGGTCGGTCTGGACCAAACGCCGCAACGCATCTCGGGGCAGAGCCTCCCCGAACGGCGGCTTGGTGCCGGTGCGATGATCGTAATAGACCTGCTCGATCGCCGCACGGTCGGCGCAGAGCGCGGTCAACTCCGGTTCGGCCCCCCAAACCGGCAAGCCCGCAATCAACGCAAAGGCGCAGAGCTGCAAAGGCGCGAGAAAGTTTAAGGCCATTCTTCCCATGTGCCTTGTTCCTAGTGCCCTTCCGGTGTCACGGCTTGAGGTAGAGATAGAGCGTTAAGGGGGGCGTATAGCCTTTGATGGTGTCCAGGCAGTTGGCCCCATCGTAGCCGCCCCAGATCAACATCTCGCTCCCGGTCCACACCGCGACGTGATCGTAGCGCGCTCCAGGAGCGCTGCCGGTGGTGATCGGCAACCATTTGTCCAGGGTCGGGCTGTAGCGGCCGCCGGTGTTGTATTCCGTGGCACCCTGCCTCCCGCCCCAAATGAGCATGTGCGCCCCGGTCCACACGGCGGTGTGGCCCTGACGCGCAGAGGGCGCGCTGGTCGCCGAGGTGCTGGACCAACTGTCGCTCTCTGGCAGGTACCGTCCGCCGGTGCCAAGCGCGGAGCCATTGTCGCCACCCCAGAGGACCATTTCTTTCCCAGTCCAGACGGCGGTGTGGCCGCGGCGAGGGGAAGGCGCATTGTTGGCAGCGAGGTCCGTCCACGGCGCGCTTTGCCCGCCCGAGTCGAGCGCCGGCCGATAGCGCGCCCCGGAGCCGAGATAGACATTGTCCGGCTGGGGAAAGCCGACCTGGGCGAAGCCGCCCCAGAGGATCATCTCATCTCCAGTCCAGACCGCTGTATGCGCCGCCCGCTCCGTGGGGGCTCCGTTGGTGCTCACCGGGGTCCACTGGCCTGTGGCAGGCACGTAACGGCCTCCGGTGGCCAGGAAGTTGTTCAGGCCGTACCACCGGGCGTATCCGCCCCAGACAATCATCTCGTTCCCGGTCCACACTGCGGTGTGGGCTCGGCGGGCGCTTGGGGCGTTGTTGGCGGGGATGGCCGACCAAGTATCTTGCGCGGGCATGTAGCGGGCGCCGTCGCCCAGAGTCTGTCCATTGTACCCACCCCAGACGAGCATTTCCGTGCCGGTCCAAACCGCGGTGTGGTCAATGCGGGCCGCCGGGGCGTTGGTCGTGGGCAGCGCCGACCAGGAATTGGCCGCAGGATCGAACTTGGCGCCACTCCGCAGATACTGCCCGTTGTTTTCCCCGCCCCAGACAATCATTTCGCTGCCGGTCCAGACGGCGGTGGCGTTGCGGCGCGCCCAAGGCTCGGAAGGTGCTGGCAACGCAGAGAGATTGGTCCAGGTATTGTTAACGGGTTCATAGCGGCCACCTGTACCGGGAAAAACGCCATTAGCATCCATCCCTCCCCAGACCAGCATGCGCGAACCGGTCCAGACCGAACTGGGATTGCGCCGGGCGGTGGGCGCGCCGTTCATGGACACGCTCGACCAAGCGTTAGCCGACGGATCGTAGCGGCCGCCGGTATCCTCAGCATAGTTGAAATCACGGATGCCGCCCCAAACCACCATTCGGGCGCCGGTCCAAACGGCCGTGTGGCCAAATCGGGCGGTTGGGGCGCTGACCGTGGAAAGACTCGACCACGTGTTAGCCGCTGGGTCATAGCGTCCACCGGTGTTCTCTCCGGCGGCACTGGTGTCGCTCGTCCGGCCACCCCAGATGATCATGCGGCTGCCGGTCCAAACCACGGAATGGTCTTGGCGCCCGACAGGTGCCCCGTTGGTGGCTACGGTGTTCCAGGTATCCGAGACGGGGTTGTAACGTCCTCCATCATTTAGCCAAGAGATTTCTGAACTCCAGTTCGTCCCACTAAGCGAATAACTCGCCCCGTAATAACCGCCCCAGACAATCATCTCTGACCCCGTCCACACCGCGCTTGGATATATCCGTCGTGTGGCGGAGGTGTCCGTTCTTACCGGAGTCCAGAGGTCCGCTCCGGGGTCATAACGGCCGCCATCTTGGGATAGGTTCGAGCGGTGCAGGTAGTCAGCTCCGTAGTGCTGTTCAGTCCAATTATACGTGTTTGTCGTGGCACCACCCCAAACTACCATGACGTTCCCGGACCAGACCGCCGCGTGCCCGTAGCGTCCAAAGGGGGCGTTGACCGTGCTCATGGAGAGCCAAGTGTCACTCGCTGGGCTATAACGCTTGCCGGTATTCAGGCCATCCTCGCCGCTTCCGGGGGCGCCTCCCCAAATGATCATCTGGGTGCCAGTCCACACGGCGGTATGGCCGGAGCGGGGAGAAGGAGCGTTGGATTGCGATACGACAGTCCAGCCGTCCAGCGCTGGATCGTATCGGGCGCCAGTATTCATGAAACCTCCGCTGTCGTTGTAGCCACCCCAGATAATCATCTCGCTTCCGGTCCAAATGCTGGAATGTCCTGTGCGGCCTGCGATAGGTTGGGCATTACCAGCCGGATTGGAGACCAGCGCTCTCCAGGCTTCCGGCGTGAGATTAAGACTTGTGGATGAGCCAAGCCGGACATACCCCGCATTCAAGAGATGGACGTTATCGGGGTCTTCGGACATGACTACCCCACCCAAGGCGACGCCGCTTTGGCCGCTGTCATACAGGTTGGAGAACGCTGCCCCAGCAGCAAGTTGTGCGTTCCCCACTGCGCCTGGCGCAAGCTGGCCACTACCCACCGCTCCCGCAGCCAGTTGGTTGCTTCCGACCGCTCCGTTGGCCAGGCTGGCCGTGGTCACCGAACCTGCCCGCACTTCATCGGTGACCACACCGGGCATGTAGGTCTGCGTCTTGAACAGGTAGGCCGCGCCCGCATCAATCTCCTGCATGTCGGACCACCGCGCACCCACGAACACCCGGTCACTTCCCACCGCCGCCACGCCGTCGCCAAAACGGTCCATGCTCGCCGGAGTCGGGTTGGTGAACGTGGTGATCAACACGCCGTTCGTGTCGAATAGGAATGCCGCCCCGGCGTCGGTCACGCTGGTGTCCTGGAGGGTTGCCCCAATGACCACCCGCCCGCCTTCTGTCGCCGCCACGGCCGTTCCGAACAGCGCTCCCGGTTCCGTGCCGGCGAAGGTCTTGAGCAGCGTGCCGTCTGTCTTGAACAGGTAAACCGAGCCCGAATCAGTCCCATTCGCGTCGTCGTCCGGCGCGCCAATCAACACACGGTCGGCCCCCAGGGCCGCCACCACCATGCCGAAGTGGTCGTTGAGGCCCGGCGCGGGGTTGGTGAACCTGGTGAGCAGGCTGCCATCAGTTCCGAACAGATACGCCACCCCGGCATTTGCCGCGCCCGTGTCGTGATACGGGGCGCCGATCAGTACCCGGCCGGTCCCCACCCCGGTCAACGCGAAACCAAAGAGAGCATTGGCCTCAGGGGCGGGATTGGTGAGTGTGACCAGGGACCAACTGCGGCTGAACGCGTTGGTGGTGTACAAGTACACCACGCCGGCGTTCTCGGCTCCTGCGTCGTCATACGGCGCGGCGATCGCTACCCGGGTTTCGCCAATGCCCGCCACCGCCGAACCGAAAAAAGCGCTGGCCGTCGGGGAGGGGTTGGTGAAAGTGTTCACCAAATTTCCCTTGGTGCTGAACAGATACGCCACACCCGCAACCGCGGCTCCCCTCGTGTTGTGGTTCGGTGCCCCAATGAGCACGCGGTCGGTCCCCACCGCCGCCAGCGCGCTGCCGAAGTAGTCGTTGGTCGCCGGATCGGGATGGAGAAAGGTGACCTGCAGCACTCCCTCGCTGCTGAACAGATACGCCGCCCCGGCATTTTGTGCGGCCGTGTCGTCATTCCAGGCAGCAATGAGCACGGAATCGTTGCCGACCGCGGCCAGGGGCTTGCCAAAATAGTCATGGACGCCCGGTGTGGGATTGGGAATCGCTTGTCCCCACGCCACCCAGTTGGACGCCGTGGCCATCTTGGCGGCGGTCACCGCCCCGTCGGCCAGCGCCGCGGTGGTCACGCTGCCCGCCGCCAGGTGCGTGGCCAGGATGCTGCCGGCGGCGATGTTGGACGGGGCAATGGTCCCCGTGAGCTGGCTGGCCGCAACCGGACCGGTCACGGCCGCAGCGCTGCCGGCTGTGGGTGCGTGCAGCGCATAGGGACTGGGCGTGAGCGGTTGGCGTGGCGCGAGCGTTGTGAAGTCGGCGGGGCTGCCATTGGTGCGCACGCCGATCTCGAGCCAGCGGGCCTCCCCTGTGAACACGCCGGCCCCAAAATCCAAGGTGACTTCGAAGAAGCCATTAACCACGGGTGTGGCGGGGTTGGTGAGCACCCCGCTGACCAGGCTGCCATCGGCCACGGCATCGTAAATCCTAAAGCGCAGGTCGTAGCTGCCTGTGGCGGTCTGGCCCCCGTCGCTGAGCCGGCCTTGGTACGAAAAGGCCGTGCCTAGAGGAGCGGCGAGGCTGGAGCCGCGAGGCGCAAGGCTGCAGACCAGGAGGAGGCCGAGCCAACTGAGGTTGTGAATTTTGGTTTTCACGGTTTCTTTACGTTTCAGGTTTCAGGTTTTGGGTTCCGGGTTCACATTTGAGATTGCAGATCTCAGATCCGAGATTCCACGGCTCAGGGTTGACGTTTCACGATTCACAGCGTCGGGGCGTGCTACTGCCTCCCCAGGGTGGCCCAACCGGCGCTGGTCGCCCGGAGGGTGCCGGGCCGGGTGAAAGTGATGCGTTCATTGTAGTTGCCGGGGCGCAGCAGCACGATGTCGCCGCCGCTTGGATTGGCCGAGTTCAGGGCCGCTTGGACCTGTCGTTTGGGGCTGGCGCTGAGCAGGCCGCTGTTCGCGTCATTCCCAGCGGTGCTGACAAAAAGTGTCACGCCGGAAAGCTGATTCAGGCGCGACGTGTTCCCGGTGTCGGCCCAGTGGTCAAGCTGTTGCTCGGTGAGGCGGGCTTCCCAGCTTTCATGGTAGGACATGAGGTTGAACCAGACATTGTCCACTTGCACTTTCTGCGTGGCGTCGAGCGCACTGTAGCCCCGGTTGAAGTTGGTCCAGGCGAGGTTCTCGACGGTCCAGCAATTGCAGCCGCTGACGTTCTGCACGTCGCCCAGAGTGTCGCTGAATTCGTCGTTGCCGGGCGGCGGGGTGACACAGTCGCCCAAGGCGTCGGTGTAGCATTTGGTACCGCCGAAAGTGTGGGTGAGACTGAAGAAATGCCCGATTTCGTGCAGGATGTAGGCGCCGAACCACTGCTCGGTCGTCAACCCGTGTTCGGGCCCCGGCGTCCTGCCGTTGGCGATGAAGTCCGAGGGCCGCCCGCTGCTGCAGTTGGCGCAGAATGCGCCCGCGCCGGTGCCCGGCACAAAGGTGGTCAGGAACACGTTGAGGGCCGAGTGGTTCCAGCCGTACAGGGAAGGATAGTTCGTGTACGCATCGGCCCGGAACTCCTCCTCCAGGAATTGGTGGGTATTCGTGTTGTACTGAAACGGATACCAGGTGGAGGGATCGTGAGGATGACTGCTGCCGCCGATCCAGAAGTATTCGACCAGGCGCAACCGATAGCCCCGGTGGTTGCGCGCCAGCAGCTCGTTGGCGTAGGCCACGCCGTCCGGGGCCAGGTTGGTCGTCGCATAACTTGCCGGCTGCCCCGTGGCCGGGTCGAGGATCGCTTTGACCGAGACGTTCAGCCAGATGTGCTGGCCAAGGGCTGGCGCCGCCGCCGCCAGCCCCCCAAGCCAGATCACCGCGACTAGAAGCGAGGTTATCTTCATCGATTTCGACATGCGCTAGTCTCCGAGCAGCACGGAACCAGCCCCGCCGCGGTCCAGGGTGCAGGGCTTGGTGAGCCGGAGGTTCTCGGGATAGGCGCCGGCTTGCAGGATGACCCGCCCCCCTCGATGCACGCTCGCGTATCCCTCGGCGAGGGTGTTCCACGGTGTGCCGGGCACGCCGTTCTCGAAGCCGTTCCACACCCGGTCAACGGCCACCACATCCCGCGGCTGGTTCGACAGGGCGACGATCGCCTGCGCGTCGCCGATGCTCTCAACGTGCACGATCGCCCCCACGGAGTCGTCGGTCATCGTCTGCCCTGGCAGCCACATGCCGGCCGGGCCGTTAGGGTCGTGGATGCCCTCGTGGGTAACGACCTGCGCCTGGCGATCCAGGAGCCATTTCCGCACGTTGTGGATGATGACCGCTTCCCCGGGAACGGCGGCGAGGCCGTCGTATCCGTGCCAGTTGCGGTACTCGACGGTATAGAACTGCTCCGTGCTGCCGAAGACCGGCATCCTGGCGAGGGCGTAGGTCCCCGCCGCCATCGGCGGCAGAGCCAGGCGCTCGAGCGCGATGATCCCGGCCTGGCTGGCCCCCAACTGGTAGGCCCTCGAGGGGGTTATCCATCCCATGTCGTGCTTGTGCCAGGCGATGGTATGAGCGCCGAGACAGCCGTAGACGGGGTCGGGGGCGAAACGTTCGGGACATTCGGTGCCGCCTCCCATCCGGTCCCACCGGGAATCCACGAAGCATGGATTCGTTTGCCCGCAGTCATAAAAGGGACCCCCGGAGTGGTTGACCCCGAATTGGTGCAGGATCTCGTGGGTGACGACGTCCTGCCGTTGCCACCCCCACGGGCCGACGCCAATCATCTGGTAGGCCTTCCGCTGTCCATCCAGGGTCCACACGCTCCCGTAGCTGAATCCGGCGCTCGCGACTTCGCAGTTGAACATCGCGGCGATCGATGCGAACGGCCGGAAGTCGACGACGGGATCGACCTGCGGCAGGACTTCGGCGATCACCTGGTCCATGTTGAAGACCAGTTTGCCTTCATTGTTGGTGAAGTAATAATAGGAGTGCGGATGGCTGACGCTGTACCAGCCGAAGATCTGGCTCCCGTCGATGTCCATGTTGCCGTAGGAATTCTCGCGGCACCAGTGGTTCGCGCTGGGGTAATCCGGGCTGGCGATCAGACCGTTAAAGTACGAGACGGGCTTGGGGGATGCCGGCGCATCGGGAAAGTTGATGAGCAACACGACTATGGGAAAAGCGCCGAGGGCCGGCACGATGACGGGGGGTGGGGGGTCGGCTGCCCCGAGCTTGCCCGGAGCGAGGAGCGCGGCGAGGAGGATGGCCGCCGAAAGGCTTCTCCCCGCTCTCGCCGTCGCGCGTCCCGCCAGCGCCCGTGGAGGATGGATGGTCGTATACATGGGCGCGCCTCCTCTACTGCAGGGTGACGAGGACGAGGACCAGGCCCCGGCCTTCGGAGAGTGCGGTCATCGCCTTGCCGACGATGGCTCCCTGCCCGCGTGCGTGGTCCTTCACTTTCATGGCGTGCCCGGGGGTGTCGGAGGTGGTGAGCAGGTCGCCCGGCTCGACCGGCGCGGTGGTGGCGTCCACCAGGGCGTAAGCCCGTCCGCTCAACGCCACGTTGCGGCCCGCTTCCAGCGCCGATTCCTGTACCATGCTGATGCCCGGCTGGATGCCGTTGGCGCCGCTGACGATGCCGGCGACCGTCCGGTCGTAGGCCCGCGTGCTGAGCTTGAGCCGGCCCGGTTGCGCCGGGTCGATCACTACCAAGGTACCCGCCGGCACGTCGGTGGATGACATGGCAAACGGTTCCGCCAGGTCGGCCCCGCCGCGGATGGTCAGAGTCGCCACCGAGACATTGTTCGAGAACCAGGCCTGCCCGTCGATATTGCGAATCCAGAAAAGGGACCGGTGGTTGCCGTTGGTCTGATAGGCCCACACGGCAAACGCGCGGTCGCCCGCATCCGCGTCCGGGATGCCGGCCACCAGGTGCATCGGTTCCATGAATAGGCCCCAGCGGCCCAGCCCCGCCTTGTCGTCGGGGGCCGTAGAACTGAACTTGTCCCATTCGCGCGTGATCATCGGGCGGTCCTGGGCGTTCAGGCTGATCCCCTTGGGCGTGTCGCTGTAGATGCTCTCATCGGTGTAGAAGCGCACTCCCCCGGTGGCGCGTGCCACGAACCGGTTGGCGCCGCCCGAACCGGTGCTGGCCGTCCCATCTCCCCAGACGAACGATCCGGCAAATGCTGCCGCCGCGTTGCGGCCCGCGGCGAAACTGCCTTCGCCTGTGGCGCTGTTGTCACGACCGCCCGGCACTGTGCCGCCCGTGCCCGCCACGTTGTCAAATCCGCCTCCGACGGTGCCAAAGTCTCCCGTCACGCGGTTGGGGTGCGATGTGTCACTGCCGGCAAGAAGGGCGTCATAAAGGTAACCGCCCCCGCCAATGGTCGCCCCGATCACCCCCGCCGACACGCTGTTGCTGGTGTAACCCCCGATTAGGTTCATCGTGCGATCAACCGCCGTAACAATAGGGTCACCGTATACGTGGGAGGCGTATCCGAGTTGAAAGCCTCGCCGGCCATTGGCCTTGAACTCCAGGGCCTCGTTGTCCGTCGTTCCCAGGAAGTTCACCCCGGAGGCCGTGGCGCTGTTGCCGCCCAGCCGCCAGAAGGTGTTCGAGGCGAGGTCCGGGCTGAGGTCCGCCTGGGCAATGGTGCCATCCGCGACCTGCAGACTAGTGATGCTGCCCGCCTGGATGTCCGAACCGGTGATGGCGCCCGCGACAACACCCCGGGCGGTGCCGGCACTGGGCGCATAGAGCGCGTAAGGCGATGGTGTCAGGAGTTGGCGCGGTGACAGGACGGTGAAGGCGCGGCCCCCTTCCGTTTTCACTCCGATCTCCAGCCAGCGGGCGTCGCCGGCAAACACGTCCGCGCCGAAGTCAAGCTTCACCGCGAAGAGACCCTCCGAAACGGTCACGGAATTGTTAGTGATCGACGCGCCTACGGCCGTGCCCCCGCTGGGCAGGTCGTAAACCGTAAATCGCAGGTCATAGATTCCCTTGGCTGGGGCACCGCCGTCGTCAAGGCGGCCCTGGTAGGTGAAGGCCGCCCCCATGCGGGTGGCGGCGACGCTCAGGGTGGCCGGCAGAACGAACGAGGCGAGCAGGATCAGGCGCAGATAGGTTTTGGTTTGCATAGTTTTGAGAGCTGAGGGTTTGGTTCAAGGTTTGGACAGGCGATAGAACCTGTTGCCGACGGGCGCAGGTTCGGTGAACTGAAGGTTGGCGCCGTTGGTCTGGTAGGGCGGGGCGATTTGCGGCCAGGGCAGCGAGACCGGTGGCAGCGAATTTGTGGATTCCAGCACCCAGCCCGTCGCGGGCAGCGGCCAGGTAATCGTTACCGTGTTGTCGCTCCGCGTGACCGACAGGTAGGGCGCGCCCTCGGTCTGCACCGCGGCGACCACTCCCCAGAAGCCGCCCGTTAGAGTGTAGTTGCCGCCGCTCATCGCGCCGGCGTCCGGCTGCCCGATGCTGCCGCTCACCGTGTACACGCCGCCGGTGCTCGTGCCGCCGCCGCCGTCCACCGTCCACCAGTCAATCGAGTAGCTCTGCCCCCAAGCGTGCAGACAGAAGGCCGATGCCGCGATGCACAATGCCATTATTCGTGTTCTCATAGTTTAATTTCCTTTCGTGCTGAGTTTGTTGACGAGCCCTTCCAGCGCCGCCAGTCGCTGTTTCAACTCCGTGTTCTCCGCCTCCAGGCTGCGGATGCTCTCTTCCGCCCGCTGGCTTCTCACCTCCGACCTCTGACCTCTGTCTTCCAGCTTCTGGTTGAGGCCCTGGATCGCCGCCAGCGCCACGCCGTCCACATCCACAGTGGTGATGTGTTTGTCGTCTGTGCCGAGGCCGAAGGCGGCGTGAAAATCCTGGGCCATGGGACCCATGTGAGTCTCATCGAGTCGGTTGGTGAACACCCACGTGCTCACAGGCAGGGACAGCACCCGTTCCAGTACGTCGCCGGAATTCACGGGTTCAACGCGCGTTTTCGCGTTCCGATCGCTCGATTCAATGAAAAAGAGCGCCCTTATCCTCTGATTGCAGACTGCGCCGTTGCCGTCACCGCGCATGTAGAAATAGTCGCCATTGTTCATGTAGAATCCTGTGTGCACAGCGGGGGGGGTCCACCAGCCGGCGGGATCCGTCCCGTACCACGCAGTAAGCTGGGCGGAATGCCCGTTGCCTTCCACCATCTGCATGGTGGCCCAACCGTTGGGCTGGAAGACGCTCTGGAGACGCAAGGCCGGGACATTTTCCGAGGTCACGATGTCCAGGGTGGCTTCGGGGGATGTTCTGTTAATCCCCACCCTCCGGTTCATGTTGAGGCTTAGCACAGGGCCTATGGGCCACCTGCTAATCGCAAAGCTGTCAGTACCGCCGTAGCCGATTGGCCCGCAGCTTTGAATGTCCCAGCGATTGGTACCGTTCTCGAGCGACAAAGCCGTGCTGAACATATGGTTGCCTCTGACCTTGAGGACGACCTCGTCCCCGTCCGGATCGCCTGCCACGACCAGTTTGTTCGTGGGACTGTCAGTCCCCACGCCCACGCGGCCCTCCGGGGTCAGGGTCATGACGTGGCCCACCGCGTCCTGGCGGAAGGCGAGGTTGCCGGCGCCGCCACTGTTGCCGGAACCAGTGGAGATGACATCCCAGCGCTTGCCGCCGGTATCCGTGTTCACGAGCGCCAACCACGAACCGGCGGTGCGAGAGCTTGAGGCGCGGATAAGGGTGCCCTCCGTTCCGGCTTCATCGACCACGCCCAGCTTGGTGATGGGGCTGAGGGTGCCCACCCCAACACGCCCTGCCGGCGTCAGCGTGAGGGCCGAGCCCCCCGCCACCGACTCCCGGAACAGCAGGTTGCCGGCGCCGCCGCTACTGCCTGAGCCGGTCGAGATCAGGTTCCATTGACTCCCGCCCGCATCCGTGTTCTTGAGCGCCAGCCACGTGCCGGTTGTGCGCGAGCTTGAGCCGCGGAGGAGCATGGGTTCCGTCCCGGCGTCGTCCACGACGTCCAGTTTGCCCAGGGGGCCGACGGTACCCACGCCCGCGCGCCCTGCCGGCGTCAGCGTCAGGACCGAACCCACCACCGCCTGGCGGAACAGGAGATTGCCGGCACCGCCGCCGTTGGCCGAGCCCGTGGAGATGAAATCCCAGCGTTTGCCGCCGGTGTCCGTGTTCTCCAGTGAGAGCCACGAGCCGGCGGTGTTGGGACCTCGCGCATGAGCGAGGGTTTGGCTGCCTTCCAGCACCAGCAAACCGGTCATGGTGTCGCCGGCTTTGGCGACATAGTTACTCAAACCGGAGGCGGGGGCATAGGCCGATGAACTTTGGCCGTCCAGGGTGACGGCATTGCCCGCGTCGGACGCATAGAAAGCCTGTGGCGCCGGGGTGAGCCGTTGACGAGGCGAGAGCGTGGTGAACGGAAAGCTCCGATTGGTGCGGACGCCGATCTCGAGCCAGCGCGCGTCCTTGCCGAAGACGTCCGCGCGGAAATCGAGCACAGCCATGAAGTAGCCGTCGGTGACGGCAGTGGCGCCATTGGTGATCGGCCCGGCGAGGGCGTTGCCGGCCAGCGACGCATCGTAGAGCGTGAAGGTGAGATCGTACCGGCCGTCGGCGGCGTTGGTGCCGTGGCTTAGCCGGCCTTGATAGGTAAAAGCCGTGCCCAACGGCGCGGCGTTGCTTGCAGTTAGACCGAGAAGTGTGAGGCACAGGATAATGGCGGAAGGTTTGTTCATAGGAGGTCTCTCTTGTCTTGGGCTGGTTGTGACGGTTTCATCGGGCTACCGGGCAATCCATTCGCGGGGGGACGCCAGCGCGGTCGACTCGTTACCTTGTTGCCTACTACCGCAACTTCCGGCGAGTTGACTTCTTGCCTCGTCGCCTGCAACGGACCTGAATCAGAGCGCGGGACGTTGGCTGATGTGGCGTGTCAGCGTCTCGTGGGGTCTACGGGCGGATTTTCCGCCTAACAATCGGAATAAGCAAGGCCATTCTAACGGGTCAGGGTTTTGGCTTCTCCGTCGGCGGGCGATTGGCGTAGATTGGGGCATGATCGATCGCAGCAAGCGGAAAGCGAAGTGGGCGTGTTGGCTGGCGGTGATGGCAGTGGGCGCGGGCGGATTTGCGGCGGAGCGGCAGGCGGTCCGCGGGGCAGAGGAGGACGTGAACAGCACTGAGTTGCGCGGGAGACCGGGGCTAAGGCCCAATGAACACCTGCTGTTCAACGGCTGGGGAGTGACGCCGGCTGGAGAACATGTCGGGATGAGCGATTTGGCGCTGAAGTTGGTAGTGGCGCCGGATGGGAAGCGCCTGCTGGCTGCACACGGCGGCTTTAACAAGCATGGGCTGACGGTGTTTGATATCGCGACGCGAAGGCAGACACAGTTCCTCCCCCTGGTGAAAAGCTGGAATGGCCTGGCGTTCAGCCGCGACGGCAAGCAGTGCTTTGTCTCGGGCGGCGATTCGGGCCAAGTTCATGTGTTCCGTTACGCAGGGGGAGAAGCGACGTTTGATCGTTCAGTGAAACCCGCGCCTGAGGCGGAGGAGGTCTTTCTGGCGGGCATTGCAGTTCACCCGGCCACGGGGAAACTCTATACCTGCAACGAGGCCACGGATGAGGTGTGGGTGCTGAACCCGGATTCGCTGGCGCGGGAGAGTGTCATCCGGGTGGGGGAGCACCCGCACACGTGCGTGCTGGGGGCGGATCGCCGGCATGTGTACGTCAGCGATTGGGGCAGCCGGAGCGTGAGCATCGTCGACACCGAGGTGGGCAAGCGGGTTCGCGAGATTGCCGTGGGCTTGCGGCCGAATGATATGGCGTTGGCGCCCGATGGCCGGCTGTTTGTGGCCTGCGCGGGCGACAACACGGTGCACGTTATCCAAACGCGAGTAGTCGAGAGCACCGAACCCGAAGCCAGCCCCGCCCGCCGCCTGCCGGAGGGCACGCGGGAGATCATTTCCACTTCACTATATCCCGACTCGCCCGAGGGCAGCACACCAACCGGCGTGGCGGTGTCGCCGGATGGCCGCACGTTGTTTGTGGCAAATGCGGACAACAACTGCGTGATGGTGGTGGATATTTCGAATGCCATCTCCGAGGAGGCGCGGCGCAACCGGGAATCCGTCTC
>DATDCV010000023.1:0-13042 GCA_036524155.1 Verrucomicrobiia bacterium | reverse complement strand
TGCGTGGCGATGCGTTTCTGTTTGGCCGCGTCGAGCACTCGGGTCGCCAGGTCGCGCTGACCCAAAAATAGTGCGAACGATGCCACTTGCACGTCGTAGTAAGTGCCATGATTGTTTCTTGCGGCGGCTTCGTCCTCCCCGTGGCGGCTCTCGAGCAGCCAGCGCAGATACCCGGCAAACCATTTCTCCATCCCGCCTTGGTCCGAACCCGTCCATGCTTTTGACCCGGCGAGCAATCCGATCGCATCCACCACGCGAGCCAGGCCGCGCGACTCGATCAGGCCGGTGCCGCGACCGGTGTTCAGACCGGGCACCCCCTGGGCATACTCGAGGTGGGGATTCATCCGCGTGTCGAGGTCGAGAAACCACACGCGCAAAAATTCGGCGGCCTTGGCGGCGTAACGTTCCTCGCCGGTAAAATAAAACGCGAGCGCCAGGGTCTGCACCTTCTCCGGCATTTCGAGGATGTTGCCGTGATCCGATGATTTTCGGATCTCCGGGTTGGTTTCACCATCCCGGCGGATATAGGGCAGGCCGTTCGACGTCGCCGGGTTCTGCCAGAAATACGGCGCCTGGCTGAAGTAATCGTGTTTGTCTCCGCTGGGCGGAACAACCTTCTTGTCCATGACGGAGACCGGCGTGGCCTGGAGCAAGCTCCGGGCCTCCTCGACCAGCGCGTCCAACGCAGGTGCGAGACTTTGGTCGCCGTCACGAATACGTCGCCGGATTGCCGCGAGGTGTTTCGCGTTGAGGAGAAACACGCGCGGTTCTCCGCCGGCAGCCGCGGGTCGCGCGGCCGCTGTCGGCGGCGCGAGATTCGTCACGGTGACCTCTCGCAGGTAATACCCGCTGTAATTGGTCGAGTCCGAATCCAGCGAAAAATGGTAACCCCAGGTGCCTACGAATTCGTCATCCGCGATGTTCCAGGTCAGCGTGTGCCATTTGCCGTCACCAGGGACGGAATTCCACCCGATGCCTTTTCGTCCCGTTGCGGATTCATATTTCAGATTAAAGCCAGGGTTGCCGCCAGGAGTAATCCTGCGAAGGACCGCGCTGATTCGTATGGGCGCCGCCGTGTACGAGAGAAAGTTGGGGTCGACGGTGAACGCCACGGATGAACTCCTGCTGCAATCACGGGCGGCAAGGCCGTCTTCAGTGACAAGCGCCGGCGTGGCGTCCGCGTTAAGTTGATGGAGCCCCTGCTCGACGTTGGGACTTCCCATAGTGACCGACACCGAGGAAGCGCCGCTGTAATCGCCGCCCCAGGGGAAGGGCTTTCTCAGGTTGGTTTCCGCCTCCCGCACGAGGCCCGATGGGACGCCGAGCACCAGCACTGGCGATGGCCTGAGCAGGCAAGTTTTGGAATTGGTTAGCGCGCCAGTGAACGGGTCCATGATCCCGACTGTTTCAGGGAGATCAATCTTGTCGGCGCCCTTCAGCGGCGCCCAGGCGGCCATGACGCTGTTCCTGGCGCCTTCGAAGACAAAGCCGTAATCCCTGCCGTTCAGCAGCACCCAACCCTTGCAGGATGGGTTGGGTCCCAAAGCATCCACCAGGTTCTTCAATGCGGTGTATGCCGGCATGGGGTTGCGGGTCGAATCTAGCAGGCCCATCCGGTAGCCGCCATCGGCCGCTTCGAACCACTGGATGCAACTGACTCCCTGCGCAATTGCCATCGTGTACGCCTTCACCAGGTCCTGGGCCTGTCTCTCAGGCGTAACCTGCCCCCCAAGGCCGGCGCCGATCTCGGTGAACCAGATCGGGACGTTCGCTTTCGCCGGGTTCCTGGCCGCAAGCATCTTGCGAATCATGGGGACGATGTTCATGAAGAGCGGCTCCTGGCCCGAAGCTACCGTTCCCAGGACTTCGTAAGGGTGTACGCAGATAAAATCGAAATGATCCGCCGCCCCGGCGAGGATCGCGCGCTCCAGGTAGAGAATGTCGACGGAGGCCACGCTCAACCCAATCCGGGCATCGGAATTAGCCGCTTTGGCCGCGTGATAAGCATTGGTCACCAGGCGCGCGTAATCCGCGGGCGTGCCGTCTGGCGCAAAGTTCTCCGGCTCATTCCATACTTCCCAGTATCGAACTCGGGCCTGCGCGTGGCGAACGACGTTGGAAACGTAGCCTGACCACGCCTGCAAGTTGTTGGTGGGGAAAGTGCGGGTATTGGAGTTGACCCAGGTGGCGTTATACAGGAACAGGCCGCTCACCTCGAGGTGGTTGCTGGTCGCGGTGTTCAGCATCGAATCCATCAGCGACCAGTTCCAGGTGCCTGCGGACGGCTGGATTTGATTCCAATCGGGGAAGATGCGCACTGTCTTCACGCCGGCAGCCGCCATCTTCGGCATCCACTCTGCGTAACGGCCCGACGCCTCCGCCGAAGACCCCACGCCGAAGGGACTGTCGGTGTCGGTGGCGCCAAAAGCCTGGCTAGAGAGACAGATCGCCAGCGAGAATACTGCAAGCCCACTGCCGGAACAGAGCGACGGCCTCCTCTCCCCAACCCTCTCCTCCAGCGGAGGAGAGGGAGAAGATCCTAAAGCCCCTGCGTTTATGGTCTCAGTACATGCGGTGAGGCGAACAGTGGTTCCCGCTGGAACTTGGAACAAGACGGCAAAGGGACAATACGGCATTTTCACGCAAAGATGATACTGAGAGGCTGCGTCTATTACTCCCCAATTCTGAGCAACTCCAGCCCGATGATATCAGGGTTCCCGCGGTGGATGCTCTTGAGCAACTCGCCGGCAGGTTCGGTATCGAGTTGGATCCGGCAACTGGCTGCTGCGGCACCCTCGAAAATCAGGTTTTGCACCTCCTCGATGTTGATCCCGGCGCGGCGAATCTGGTCCATAACAAAAGCCAGCACGCCGACCCGGTCGTAATGCCGCACCACCAATTGCCATTTGGCCGGCGTGCGGGTCGCAAGGTTGACGCAGTTGAGCACTACGCCCGTTTTGACAAAAGTCTCGATGATGCGGATGGCTTCCTCGGCAATCGCTTCCTGCGCCTGCTCGGTCGAGGCACCGATATGGTGTGTGCCGTACAGATTCGGCAAATCGAGAAGCGGATCGGCGAACGCGCCCGCGCCCTCGGCCGGCTCAGGGTCAAATACGTCCAGGCCGGCGCGCAGTTTGCCTTTCTCGAGAGTGGCTTTGAATGCGGCCTGATCCAACACCTCACCGCGGGCAGTGTTGATCAGAATGGCGTTCGGCTTCATCAGCGCCAGCCTGGCGGCATTCACCAGTTTGCGCGTCTCGGGCTTCAGCGCGACATGCAGGGTGATGATATCAGCGCGCCGGAAGAGATCATCCAGGTCGGCACAACGCTCGACCCCCAACTCCTTTGCTTTGGCGTCGGTCAATGATCGCGACCACGCCAGAGAATTGAGGCCGAAGGCCCGGGCGCGGAAGACTACTTCCCGTCCGATTCTTCCCAAACCAACAACGCCGAGCGTCTTGCCGTAGACTCCATCCGCCTTGGAGAATTCCTTCTTGCTCCACTGGTGCGCGCGCAGGGCGGCAACATTCTCCGGGATCCGGCGGTCGATGGCCAGCAGCAGCGCGAACACCAATTCGGCGACCGCTACCGAATTCTTCCCGGGACAGTTCGTCACAAAAATGCCCCGCGCGCTGGCGGTCTTAACGTCGATGGTGTTGACTCCGGCGCCTGCCCGCAGCACGAGCGCCAGTTCCTCCGAAGCTTTCAGCGTTTCGGTTGTCACCTGCTTGCCGCGCACGACCAGGATCTTGAAGGGGCCGATGAGTTGAGGCAGTTCCTCGGCTTTAACGCCAGGTTTGTACGTCACTTCGCAGCCGAGCGCGTTAAGGCGATTGATGTGCGCTTCGGAGAATTTGTCGGCGATCAAGACTCTCATATTGGTCCTTCTTTTTGTGCAGCAGGATTGGCGGTCAGGAACGCGTCGATACTAGGGAACAGGAAGGTCTTCGGCAACTTTTCACCTTTACGTCCAGCCGTTCCTGGATTAGCGTCTCTTCCGGTGAACTTTATGGATCGAGCGGTTACTGGTTCCCGGCTCAGTCGAGCCCGGCACTGCCGCTCTGCCCTGCCCACTCCACCCTAGACCGGCCTCAACCGGTCGCTCCTGTGCGCCGCACCGGGCGCGGTTCCGTCGAACTCCGACCCACCGCCAGCAATTCAGCGGCGAAAGCCCGTAACCCAACAGAACAAAACAACAACAGATTTTATGCAGAGACAAATTTCACGCCGGCGAACGTTTGCGATTATTTCGCATCCGGACGCCGGCAAAACGACACTGACCGAGAAGTTCCTGCTCTACGGCGGCGCCGTGCAGTTAGCGGGGTCGGTCACGGCCCGCAAAAACCAGCGTGCCACGACTTCCGACTGGATGGAGCTCGAGCGCCAGCGCGGTATCTCCGTTTCCTCCACCGTCCTGCAATTCGACTATCGCAATTATTGCGTGAACCTGCTCGACACCCCGGGTCACAAAGATTTCTCAGAGGACACCTACCGTGTGCTGACGGCTGTGGACGCGGCGGTTATGGTCATCGACGCCGGCAAAGGCATCGAAACCCAAACGCGAAAATTGTTTGAGGTGTGCCGCCAGCGGGGCATTCCCATTTTCACCTTCATGAACAAAATGGACCGGCCGGCGCGCGACCCGCTGGCTTTGCTGGACGAACTCGAAAGCGTACTCGGCATCGCCGCCTACCCTGTCAATTGGCCGCTCGGCGACGGCGTGGATTTCAAAGGAGTCTTCGACCGGAAGGCCCGGCTGGTTCATTTCTTCGAGCGCGTGCCCGGCGGACAATTCCGCGCGCCGGTCTCCGTGCACGGCCTTTCGGACCCCCTGGTGCAGAACCAAATGGACCCGAATGTGTACGCACACACCGTCGAAGAGCTGGCGATGCTGGATGGGGCGGGAGCCAGTTTCGATCACGAAGCGATCCTGTCTGGAAAACTCACGCCGGTCTTTTTCGGCAGCGCCGTCAATAATTTCGGCGTGCAACTGCTGCTCGATGCTTTCCTGGAGTTGGCCCCGGCGCCTCAACCCCGCTCCGCGGGCGGACGGCTCATCGTCCCGCAGGATAACGGCTTTTCCGGGTTCATTTTCAAAATCCAGGCCAACATGGACCCGAAACACCGGGATCGACTCGCCTTCGTGCGCGTTTGTTCGGGTAAATTCGAGCGCGACATGAATGTCGTCCATACGCGCACCGGCAGGAAGCTTCGGCTCTCCAGTTCGCACAAGCTGTTTGGCCGCGACCGAGAGACGGTTGACGAAGCGTACCCGGGCGACGTGGTTGGCCTGGTTGGCCATGCGGATTTCCGGATCGGCGATACTCTCGCAGAAGACCCGACGATGGTCTACCGCGAGATTCCCCGCTTCACGCCGGAGTGTTTCGCCTGGCTGCAGAGCACCAGCACGGCGCAGTTCAAGCGCTTTCGCGAAGGACTGGAACAACTCCTTCAGGAAGGCGTCGTCCAGGCGTTTTCGATTAAGGATTCCAGCCAGCGGGTGCCGCTGCTCGGCGCGGTCGGCCCGCTCCAGTTCGAGGTTGTCCAGTACCGCATGCAAACCGAGTATGGCGCTGAATCCCGACTCGAGGCCGCCCCGTGGAGCGTGTTGCGGTGGATGAACACCAAGGACGGGAACGGCGTGACGGACTCGCAATTACCCACAGGCGCGCGGCAAGCCACCGACAGCGCGGGCAAACCGGTCATCCTTTTCCAGGACCAATGGAGCTGCAATTTCTTCGCCGAAAGGAACCCGAAGGTGCGGCTCTCGGCGCTACCGTTGGAAGTTGGTGACGAGGAAACCGAACTGGTGGCATAGTTTCCTGGATAGCCCGCGCGGCGGTTTCATTTCGCGCGTGTCCAGTGTGCCGGGCACGGCGGAACAGGGGATGACCGACTGGGTGCGCCCAGCCGTCGATCGCGAGCGCCGCGATCCATCCTGAGCGCCACAGCCGTCGAAAGCGCCAGCAAGCTGGACGCACTCCATACGCTTCGCGCGGTCGGACGCGGTGCTATTTGTTTGAGCAGCCAGGAGCCACGTGCCATTCTCGAACCGCCATGAAAGTGCGGTCGTATCTCTCGATGTTCAGAATGGCAAGCGCTCGCGTACAGGTCGGCGAGGCGGCCCTGACTTTGATCGGTGCGGCCCTCCTCGGACCATCTCCATCCTCGGCTGAGCTGACTCACGGCTATCGCTCCGATCGCATCCTGATTCAACCCAGGGCCGGGATCACGCTGGAGCGCCTCCGGGATCTTCACGCGCGGTGCGGGACCAAAGTGGCGCATTGCTTCCAGAATATCGGCGGCCTGCAGGTGCTAGAACTTCCTGCAGGCGCAGAGGTACCTTCAGTTGTCGGGGCATACCATAGCAGTGGGCTCGTCGAATTTGCCGAGCCAGACTACCTCGTCCACGCTTTTGAGACGCCCAACGACCCGAAGTACGTCGACGGCACGCTTTGGGGCCTCAACCGGATCCGTGCCCCGGAGGGCTGGAGTGTCCAGAATTCGGCCAGTAACATTGTCGTAGCGGTCGTCGACACGGGGGTGCGCTACACGCACCAGGACCTCGCGGCGAACATGTGGGTCAACCCGGAGGACGGCGGACATGGTTTCAACCTGCTCAAAGGCACCGCGGACCCAAACGATGACAATGGACATGGCACAATAGTCGCGGGCGTGCTGGGCGCGGTTGGCAATAACGCGCTGGGCGTAGTCGGAGTCGCGTGGCGAGTCCAAATCATGGCGTGCAAGACGTTCGACAGCTTCCAAATGGGCAGCGTCTCCGGGTGTATCGCCGGCCTGGACTATGCCCGAACCAATCATGCCCGGATTATTAACGCGAGCTGGGGATTCGCCACCAACTCGCTCGCGATGTCGAACGCCGTTTTCAGCCTGCGCGAAGATGGGATCATTCTGGTCGCGGCGAGCGGCAACAACTCGGCCAACCTCGACGTCAACCCGGTTTACCCCGCGTGTTACCCGCTGGATAATGTCGTATCGGTGGCGTACACGATGCGGGATGACAGCCTTGCAGCGCCGTCCAATTACGGCTCCACAAACGTTCACCTGGCGGCGCCTGGAGACCAGATCTATTCCACCTTTGGCGCCACCGACAGTTTCTACCTGACCCAATCCGGCAGCTCTTTCGCCGCCCCGTATGTGTCGGGCACGCTGGCGCTCCTGCTGGCGAAGTACCCGGAGGAGACCGCTCGGCAAACCATCGCCCGCCTGTTGAACGGTGTTGATCCGGTGCTGTCGCTGGCAGGCAAATGCCTCACCGCTGGCCGCCTTAACCTTGCAGGAGCGCTGAATCCGCCGATCCGTTTGACACCGCTCGGCTTGACGGCGGGCGGACTCTTCCAGTTGCGGGTGGCAGCCAACGCAAACCGCTTATTCGTGGTGCAGTCCTCCACGAGCCTGGTAGACTGGCGATCCCTTTCGACTAACTCTACGGGCGCTGACGGGACTCTTGAATTCACGGATGGCGAAGCCACCGGCTTTAGGTGGCGGTATTACAGGGCAATGGCACAACCGTGACGGCCGCTTTCGGATTCACTGACAACTCAACGCTATGACTAAGACCTTGCAGGTTTCCTGTGTGCAGTTGCATTGGGCAAAATCGCTCGAGCGCAACCTGGAACAGACGATCCATTACATCGGGCGGGCGGCCGCTGAAGGCAGCCGCGTTGTTCTATTCCCCGAGACGAACCTCACGGGCTATTATTTTCCGGACGTCCTGAAGCTCAAACCGCGCGAGGTCAGTGACGCGCTCCGGCACACCTGCGAGGCCGCCAAAGTGGCGCGGATGTGGGTGATTGTCGGGTCCTTGCGCAGGACGACTGACCGCTTCCTGAACCTGGCCCATGTGATTTCTCCGCAAGGCACCATCGTACACGAATACGCAAAAGTGCACATGGCGGGCCGTGACGAAAAGCGCTACTGCCGCGGCGGCAATAAGCTGTCGCTGTTCAAAATCGACGGGATCCTGTGCACCCTGGCGATCTGCCGCGACGGCCGGCACCCCGAAGTATACCGGTTGCCGGCGATGGCCGGCGCCCAAATCCTCTTCCACCCCTCGTGCAGCTCGGATGAAATCGAAGCCGTCATCTGGAAACGCACTTCCGGCCGCGCGCAGCAACCAGTGGGGCCCAATAGCAAAATCTTCCACTGCGTCGCCAACACAGTCGGGCAGTCACCGGACGGCAAACAAACCTCGAGCGGCATGTCCTTTATCCGCGAACCATCGGGCATGCCGCTGGCCGAAGCCGCGTTTTACCAGGAAGAAATGATCACCGCGGTGTTGGACCTGTCCCGCGCCGACCGCAGTTATGTGCTCGATAGCTTTAACGACCCGCCTTTCCTGCGCCGGCACTGGAAACAAATGGTGGCCGAGGTCAGGAAACGAGCGAACGAGCCTCCCCAGTGAACACAGCCTCGCGCTCAGGATAATCTGGCCTGATTGCAGACTAACCCGCTTTGGCGGGCACGGCCGCTTCGCCTCGTACGCCCAGGGTTCCTGATCGAGGGACAGGGATCGTCGCCTTTGCCTTCGCCGCGGCATCAGCTTTCGCCTTGGCTTCGGCTTTGGCTTTTTCCGCGGCGAGGCGGGCGTCCACCTCGGCGGCCTCGGCAGGATGAATTTTCTGGTAGTAACGGTTTGACTTGGCGAGGTCGTTTTTGTTCAGCAGCAGCCCGCCGAAGCGATCCGAGGTGCTCAGCTCGTACTCGACGTCCATCTTTATCGCGTCAAACGGACAGACTTCGACACAGATCTGGCAGCTCATGCAGACTGACGTGTCGATATCGAACACTTTCGGCTGAAACTGCATTTTGCCGACGTAATCCGCCTTTTTGGCGGCGTCCTTGATGATGAAAATGCACTGCGGGGGGCATTCTTTTTCGCAGATCTGACACGCGACGCAACGGAGCCCCTTCTGCCAGTCTTCTCCGTCGTAAACCAGGAACGGAAAATTGCGGGCGGCCTCCTTCTGAGCCACTCGTTCTTCCGGGTATTGCACTGTAACCAATCGGTTTTCGTTGACGTAGCTGCCAACGAAATTCCGGGCCGTTTCGGCCATGCCCTTCAGAATGCCTTTGCCTAACATCTGTTCCTCACCTGTCCACCTCCCCCAGCACGATGTCGACGCTGCCCAGGATGATCACCACATCGGCCACCTGGTTTCCCAGGCACAGGTCTTCCAGCACGGTCAGGTTCACAAAGCTCGGCGCGCGGACCCGGTACCGGTAGGGATTCGGCGAGCCATCGCTGATCAGGTAGAAGCCCAACTCGCCCTTGGGTGCCTCAATCCGCCCGTAGGCCTCGCCGGGTTTCGGACGGAACCCGCGCAGTTTCGCTTTGGGATCGACGACCGGCCCTTCGGGGATGTCGCGCAACGCCGGCCGCAAAATCTTCAGCGATTCCCGCATCTCCAGGATGCGGATCATATAACGATCGTAAACATCGCCGTGATCGCCCAGCGGCACGCGAAAATCGAACCGGTCGTAGATACCGTACTTGTCGACTTTGCGGATGTCGTAATTGACGCCGCTGGCGCGCAGCATCGGCCCGGTAACGCCGGCACTGATCGCCAGCGCGCGCGGCAGCACGCCCACGTTCTGGGTGCGCGACATCAGAATCTCGTTCTCGTTGAGCAGCGCTTCGAACTCGTCCAGGAACCTGGGAAAATCATCCACCACCCGTTTGGCCTGCTCGAGCCATCCGGCCGGAAGGTCGCAACGGCATCCCCCGAACCTCATGTAGTTGCACATCATCCGCGCGCCTGTCAGCGCCTCGAACAGGTCGAGGATCTTCTCCCGCTCACGAAAGGCGTACATCAGCGGCGTGCCGGAAGCACCCATGTCCTGCAACAGAAACCCGCCCAAACTGGCATGGTTCTGCAGGCGCGTCAGTTCCGCGGTGATCACCCGGATGTACTGGGCCCGCTCGGGGACTTCCAGGCCAGCGAGCTTCTCCACCGTCAGCGCATAGGCCCAATTGTTCGTCAGCGAACAAAAATAATCCAGGCGATCGGTGTAGGGCATCGAGCCCAGGTAAGTCGTGTTCTCGCCGATTTTTTCGTGGTTCCGATGCAAATAACCGAAGACTGGTTTCAGCTTCACCACCCGCTCGCCATCCAACGCGACATCCATCCGGAACACTCCATGGGTGGACGGATGCTGCGGTCCCATCGCGACCTCGAGGAACGCGCCCCGTGCCTCACCGTTGCCGTCTGCCTTCGGCCGCACGCTGTAAGTCTGGACCGGTGCCTCAGTCATTTCTGGTGCCTGGCCGCTTTCTCGGCGATCTCATCGTGGGCCGTCGGCTCATATTCGTAATCATCGGGCTCGATGTAATCCTTCCGCATGGGATGGTCCTTGAAGCCGTCCCACATCAGGATCCGGCGCAGGTCGGGGTGCCCCTCGAATACGATTCCGAACAGATCGTAAATTTCGCGTTCCTGGAATTCCGCTCCTCGCCAAATCGGGGTGAGAGAGGGAAGCCTGACCTGGTCACTACGGTTGTCCGTTCGGAGCCGGATAATCAGCGGCCCGTGCTTCAGCTCCATCGAATAAAGGTGATAGACCACCTCAAGGTAGCCGGGATGTTTCGTTTCGATCGTTTGCTGGATCTCCCGGTCCACCCCCTCGATTACCTGTTTGGTTTTGACTGTTTCCTTCATGACCTTGTCGAGCCAGTCAACGCCGGTGACGTTGGACGCGTAGTCCAGCCGCAGTTGCGGATCATCCCGCAGGACCGCAGCGACTTCGCGGCCATGACCGCTGTCAACCCACAGAGAATGCTGAGCCGCCGAGCCTGTATCAGCCACAATTGTCAGCTTCGATCCGGGGATGGCGGCTTCGATGCGCGATTTTATGGACTCCAGCGCTTCCATGGTTACCGGCTAGGCGACCTTTTCCGCGTGCGGAATGCCGCTTTCCGAATCCACTCGCGGTGGCCGCCAGAGGTCAGAGTTCCGACTCGGCTCAAGGTCGTGTTCACCATATTGGGGAACGGGAAACTCGCTGGGCGCGTCGGGCACGAGGTGGCGCGGACGCCGCTCCCCAGTCAGGGCCTGCGCGTCGATCTTCTCCTGAAGGGTAATGAGCGCATGCAACAGCGCTTCTGGCCGGGGCGGACAACCAGGGATATGAACGTCGACCGGTATGTATCGGTCGATGCCTTTGAGCACATTGTAGCCTTGTTTGAAGGGCCCGCCCGAGATCGCGCATGCGCCCATCGCAATAACGTATTTCGGCTCGGGCATTTGGTTGTAGAGCCGCACGACCTGCGGCGCCATTTTTTTGGTCACGGTTCCCGCCACGATCATCAGATCCGCCTGCCGGGGGGAGGGCCGGAACACCTCGGCGCCGAACCGCGCCAGGTCCCATCGCGCCATGGACGCGGCCATCATTTCGATCGCGCAGCAGGCCAAGCCGAAACTAAGAGGCCAGAGCGAGTTCTTCCGCCCCCAGTTGTACAACTCCTCGAGGCTCGTCGTGAACACGCCCTGCCGGCTCAACTCGTTGCGCAACGCGTCATCCATGGGGAGAAGTGGAGTGAGGGAGAAACGGGGTGAAGGGGTGTTGGAGTGATGGAGTGATGGAGTATCGGAGTACAGCAGTATTTTGGTAACTCAAGGTTGGGCCAACGACCAGGACCACGGCACTAGAACAGGAGTAGAATCCAGGCAGCACTCCATTGCTCCTCCACTCCATTAATCCGTCTCTCAGCATCATCGCCACGTGAGCACTCCTTTTTGCCAAGCCCACGCCAGACCTTCCGCCAATAGGAGCAGGAACACGATCAGGGCGGCGAACGCACCCACCGGCAGCACGGGAAACGCCGCCGCAAAGGGCAGCAAAAAAATGGTTTCAACGTCGAACACCAGGAAGATGATCGCATAGATGTAGTATTCGGGCCGAAACTGCAACCAGGCGTCGCCTTTCGACTCGAGGCCGCACTCGTAGATGGCGTTCTTCACGGGCCCGGGCTTGCGGGGTGAGAACTTCCGCGCCCACAGCCAGGCCAAACCCAGCGGCACGAGGGCAAAAGCCAATGAGCCAGCCGCCAAAAGGAATATGAATAAATACGGATTGTAACTACCCAGCATAAAAGAAACTGCTGTTACGCACACGTCACCGTACTCGTGCGACCTGGAACCGTCAAGAACGCCAGGTCAATCAGCGGGCCGCTTTCTGCTCGCCAGCCTGTTTGCGTTAAACTACAACGCCTCGACGCGGCTGCTTTTTGACCGCTCCCATGCAATATATTCTGGAACATTTTGGCGTGAGTATCGCCGCGATAACGGGCGTTCTGGCCGCCCGCGGCAAGCAGGTGGACCTCTTCGGCGTGATCGTGCTGGCCTTGGTAACGGCCTTCGGTGGTGGCACGATTCGGGACCTGGCCCTGGGAGATTTGCCGGTGTTTTGGGCGACCGATTCCAGGTTCTTCCTCAACGCGGCCATCACGGCGGTCCTGCTCTTTTGCCTCGTCAGGTTCCATGAACCCCCGGCCACCGTCCTACTGGTGGCCGACGCGTTCGTGCTGGCGCTTTTCACGATGCTGGGCACGCGTAAAGGAATCGCCTTCGCTACTGCCCCCGCGATCGCCATTGCCATGGGCGTGATCACCGGCGTGGCGGGGGGCATCCTGCGCGATTTGTTACTTGGCGAAATCCCGTTAGTGTTCCGTCCTCACATCTACCTGTACGCCACGGCGGCGTTCTTCGGAGCAACCGTTTATGTGGTTCTGAGGCATTGGTCGGCGGACGACCAATTGAACATGGTTCTTGGCACCATCGCCGTCCTTGTCCTGCGGTTGGCGGGCATCCGCTGGCGGATTGGCCTCCCGGTCATTCCCCCGAAAAACCCGGCCGCCACACCTTAACCTCAAACTCCTCGTTCGACATGGATTATCATCGGATGATCAGCCTCATTATTAACACGGCGGTGAGTCGTTCGTGTGCCGTCTCTTTCCCCTCCCTCCCCATGAACCTGTCTGCGGGAGAAAGCAAGGGCCTCCTCTCCCCAGCCCTCTCCTCCA
>DATDCV010000022.1:0-3003 GCA_036524155.1 Verrucomicrobiia bacterium | reverse complement strand
TGATGGCAGCCGGCGCTTTGTTGTTCGTCTTCCTGCGGACGTTCCTGCAGGCGCCGCCGCCCGCTGCCGCCGCGCCAATGGTCCAGGGCGGAACCGCCGAGCTCGGGAAGCTTCTCTTTAAGGACTATCTGCTCCCGTTCGAGATTGTTTCCATTATTTTACTGGTCGCCATGGTCGGCGCCATTCTCCTGAGCAAGAAGGATCTGAAATGACGATCGGCCTTGAACATTATTTGGTTGTCAGCGCAATCCTGTTTTGCCTGGGATTGCTTGGCGTGATTGTGCGTCGCAACCTGCTGGTGATCTACATGGGGCTCGAGCTGATGCTCAACGCCGCCAATCTGGCGCTGGTGGCTTTCTCGCGGTTCAACAACAACCTGGACGGCCAGGTATTCGTATTCTTCGTCATCACGGTCGCCGCGGCGGAAGTGGCGGTTGGCCTGGCGCTGATTGTCGCGCTCTACCGGAAGCGCCAGACAGCCCAAGTCGAGGATCTGACCCTGATGAAGCTCTAACCGATGAAATTGGAAGCGTTACCCTGGCTGGTTCTGTTTCTGCCGCTGGTGGCGTGCGGGCTGATCACGCTCTTCACCGGGCGCGATCGCAGGCTGAGCGCCGGGCTCTCCATTGGGGCGGTGCTGGCCGGTTTCGGACTGAGTGTCATTTTCATCGGCGTCAACGGCTGGGAACATGTCCGGGAATCGGCCATCACCTGGCTGACCGTGGGGGACTTGCGGGTTGATTTCGGTTTGCGTTTCGATCCGCTGAGCCTGCTGATGCTGCTGGTCGTGACCGGCGTCGCCGGTGTCATCCACGTTTATTCCTGGGACTACATGCACGACGACCCCGGTTTTTCGAGGTTTTTCGCCTGTTTGAGCCTGTTCACGTTTTCGATGCTCGGCATTGTGCTGGCGACCAATTTTGTCCAGCTCTTCATTTTCTGGGAACTGGTAGGCGTTTCGAGCTACCTGCTGATCGGTTTTTGGTTCGAGCGTGCGTCCGCGGCGGACGCCGGGAAAAAGGCGTTCATCACCAACCGGCTGGGGGATTTCGGTTTCCTGCTTGGCATCCTGACGGTCTGGATGACTTTAGGTTCGCTGAACTTCGGGGTGCTGCAGACGGAAATGGTGGCCAGCCGCCAATCCCTCGGAACGGTGGCGACCCTGGCGGGACTGCTGATCTTCTGCGGCGCGGTCGGCAAGAGCGCCCAGTTCCCGTTGCATGTTTGGCTGCCCGACGCCATGGAGGGCCCGACGCCGGTCAGTGCACTGATTCACGCCGCGACGATGGTCGCCGCGGGTGTTTACATGCTCTGCCGCGTGTTCTTCCTATTGGACCCAACGGCGTTGACGGTCATCTCGTGGGTGGGCGGGTTCACGGCTTTGCTGTCGGCGCTGATCGCGGTTCAGCAAAACGACATCAAACGAATTCTCGCCTACTCGACTCTCTCGCAGCTCGGTTTCATGGTGATGGGCGTCGGCCTTCAGGGGCCGCAGGAGTCGATGTTCCACCTGACGACGCACGCTTTCTTCAAAGCGCTGCTGTTCCTGGGCGCCGGCTCGGTCATCATCGCTTTACATCACGAGCAGGACATCTGGAAAATGGGCGGCCTGCGCAAGCAGATGCCTGGCACCTATTGGACTTTCCTCTTCGGCACGCTGGCAATCGCCGGGCTCGTGCCCTTCAGCGGGTTCTACAGCAAGGATGCCATTCTCGCGCGCGCCGCTGAGCACCACGCCTATGGCCGGTTCATTCTCGGCGTCGTCGTGGCGGTGCTCACCACCTTTTACATGTTCCGGTTGGTGTTTGTCGTTTTCGGGACGTCCTCCAGGTCAGATGCCGCCGGCCACGCGCGCGAGTCTTCGCCGGTGATGGTGATTCCGCTGCGGATCCTGGCGGTGCTCAGCCTGGTGGGGGGATTCATCGGCGTGGAGAATATTTACGGGCGGCAAGCGTTCACAGGCGCGCCGTCCGAGGAGCCCGCGATGTCGATCGGCCAGCAGATCATCGCGCCGTTCGGGCACGCGCCGCTGGCGGCGAGTCTCGGCTTGCTCGCGCTCGCCGTTGGTTTCGCCGGCGCCTATGCCTTCTACGCGAGAGCCTCCAGCGATCCCTTGCCAGCCAGACTCGGCACATTGTCCCGCTGGATGCGCGACCGGTTTTACCTGGATGAACTGTACCAGGCGACCTTCATTCGCCTGCACGATTTCCTGGCCGCCGTCGCCGGCTGGATCGATCGCTGGATCGTCGCCGGCATCGGCGTCCAGGGCGTGCACGGGACTACCGAACTGGTGGGACGCGCCCTGCGCCAGTTCCAGACCGGGAACCTGCAAACCTATGCCTTTCTCTTCGCGCTGGGAGTGGCCTTGGTCCTGCTCCTCATGTTGAAATGACCACCCCCCGCCGCACAATTGGTCATGATGGACTTCCGGCGAGCGTCCGCTTCGGTGCGACCTTCGGCCTTCGGATTTCTTTCGGATCTCGGCCTTCGGATTTCGGATTTCCTTCATGTCGCCCTTAACCTACATCCTCGCCATTCCCCTCCTGGGCGCGCTGCTGCTGGCGTTTGTCCCCCGCAATTACCGTGTCGTGATGCGGGCGGTGGCGGTGTTCGCCACGTTTCTGTCGGCGGTGCTGGCGGTGATCGTTTTCGCCCGGTTCAACGCGGGAGCAGGCGGCGGCTACCAGTTCGAGCAGGCGGCGGCCTGGGTGAACGCGGCGGGGATATCGATCAACTATCACGTCGGGGTCGACGGCATCAATATCGGCCTGGTTTTGATGGCGGCCATTGTTGCTTTCGCCGCGGCCTGCGTGTCGTGGGAGATCAAAGAGCGCGAGAAGGAGTTTTATATTCTGCTGTTGGTGATGGCGGGTGGCATCATCGGCGCCTTCGCCTCGCTCGATCTCTTCCTGTTCTATTTCTTCCACGAACTGGCCCTGGTGCCCACGTTCATTATGATCGGTGTCTGGGGCCGCGGTGAACAAAAGGCCTACGCCGCGTTCC
>DATDCV010000021.1:0-10574 GCA_036524155.1 Verrucomicrobiia bacterium | reverse complement strand
TGAGGTGGCCCTCCCTTTCTGAAAGGTTCAAGGCACCAACGCGCATGAAATAGACGTGGGGTTGTGATGGTTCAGCGTACCGAAAGGCGTGGGCCTCCTCTCCCCGACCCTCTCCTCCAGTGGAGGAGAGGGAGTAGCCCGCGCGTGTGGTCCCCCTCTCCGCCTTTGGATGTTCAAGCCTCCTGTTCATAGTCCCGTGCCCCTTAATACGAAATGACACGGTAAAACCGCTGGCTCGCCGCCGGCGACGGGTCCTGCAACCAGGCCTTCACGCCCAGATTCGTGATGCTGCCGGACAGCTCGTGCCAGGCCGCCTCATTCAGACTGTCCTTGTACTCGACGCGGTAATTCCTGTCCGGCGCCCATGGCCACGAAACCCACGGACCCTGGCCCGGACCACTGCCCGGCAACAGCACCGCGGTGAGGAACATGGTCGCGAAGATATCGCTGCCCTGGTTGAAATCGCGCGGCGCCAAGTCCGAGGCCCAGCTATTGAAGAGCAGTGTGCTGCCGTCCCCGCTGAACACCGGCATCAAGGACCGGTTGTTGGGACTGACGTTGCCCGGCTGCCCGGCACTCAATAGCGTATTGCTGCCCGTCTGGCGATCGAAGAGGAATATGTCCGGCTGGCCGTTCACGTCGCCCGGCACGATGTTTGCCGCCGCGCTGCGATAGGCGATGAACCGCCCGTCCGCGCTCGCCACCGGTGAATCGGACGCGGCGTTCGCCGGCTGACCGGATTGATAGTCGGCGCTGACGAGGAACTCTCCCCCTGCCTGCAAATCGTAGCCATAAACCTGGTTCGTGGTGCTGACGGGTTTGTTATAGACGAGCACCTGGCTGTTGGCGCTGAAGCGGATCGAGGGCGTGGCGGTGGGCACGGGGCCGAGCGTGATAGCCAACGTCGTGCCGGTCGAAAGCTCCGCCACATAAAGTTGCACCGCGGCCGAAGCTCCCCAATAGGCCACGCGCTTTCCATCCGGACTGATCGCGAGGTTGTTGAGTGAGGTGAGACCGGTCGTGTTGGTGGCCTTGGAGACAGACACAGTGTCCCAAATGTAATACGTACCGCCGAAGGCACCGGGCGTGTCAAGCAGCGCGACAAAGCGGCCGTCAGGCGTCATCGAGGCGGCTTTCACGCCTGCGAGAGTAAGGGCGTAGTTCGTGCCCAACATCATATCCCGCAGGAACAGGTTCTCGGTCCCGGAAGTGTAGCTGCCTGCCGCCAGGTTGGTGGCTTTGGAGCGAAAGAGAACGTATCGGCCGCCCGCGGCAACGATTGGCAGATACGAGTCCTTGTTGCCAGAACCCGTCCCGCTGCTGTTCACGCTCACCAACGTGGTGGCCCCCGACTGCAGGTCCTGCACATACACATCCTGGAGGCGGTTGGTGTCTCCGGGCGCCAGGTTGTCCGCCAGGCTCGTGAAAGCGGCGTGACGTCCATCAAGGCTGATCGCGTGGTCGCTCGATACCCCGTCCGCGCTTAAGCCATTTGTCGCGGCACTGACGAGCCGGGTCGTTCCGTCCGCCAGGTCCCGCACGAAGACGTCGCGGCATCCATTGGTGTCGTTCGCGACGATGTTGTCGGCCTCGCTCGCAAACAGCACGTAGCGTCCATCGCCGCTGACTGAGTAAAACGACAAGGTCGTCACGCCGTTTGGGCTCGCAGTGGGGAGCGCCGGATCGCAGGCCGAAATCAGTTCTATGTGGTCGGTTTGCAGATCGCGAAGGAACACATCCGAGTCCCGGTTGCGGTCACTGGCCACGAGACTGGCATCCGGGCAGTCGAAAGCGGCATAGCGCGCATCGGCGCTGATCTGGGGCGCCGTGAGGGGGCTGATGCTCGACCCGACGCCGTTGGTATCGGCATCGAGCAACGTCCGCCGGCTAAGCCGCGTGTCGTGCAGGTAAAGGTGGTACTCCCCCACAACGGTATTGGTCACCATGTTGGTGGCGCTGCTCAGAAACGCCACATACCGCCCGCTGGGATCCAGCGCCGGCCAGTCGCAGATACTACCCAACGGGACGCCGGCGTCGCTGACGTTGCTGCTGACGATGGTCGAGTCGCCGGTCTGCGCGTCCCACCGCTTGATGCAAGTAGTGGTGCCGTCCCTCGTGCTGTAATTGGCGACATAAGCAATGAACCGTCCGTCGGCGCTGATCGCGAGGCTGCGGATGTCTTCGTAAGCGGAACGTGACACGGTGGCGTTGGTGCCGACGATGTCTGTCAGCCCCGTGTCGAGGCTGTAGCGCAACACCGTTCCGAACAGCGCGTAGGTCCCCGCCGCCTCATACGCCAGGTAGCGCCCGTCCGCGCTGAAGGTGTGGTTAAAACAGGAAACGCTGTTGGATGGCACCGCGGTGCGCGCGTAACCGCTCGCCAGGATTGTGACATTGGACCACAAATCACGGATGTAAATGTCACTGCCGATCCTCGAACCCGGAACAAGGTTGGCGGCGCTGCTGTAGAATGCCACGTAACGCCCATCGGACGTGATCTCCGGCGCTTCCGAGCTCCCCGTCTGCGCCGTGGATATCGCGCCGACGCTCGCCAGCACCGTCGTGTTGTTTTGCAGGTCGCGCACGAAAACATCCGGAATCCGGTTGGTATCGCGGTCGACCAGGTTTGTGACCGCGCTTACAAAAGCAACGTAGCGCCCGTCGGGCGTCATGGCCGGGCTGCGCGACGCGCCCAGCCCCGGCAAACCGTTGGTTGCCGCGCTAACCAGGGTGGTCGTCCCGTTCACCAGGTCCCGCACGAACACGTCGTTGGCGTTGTTTGTGTCTCCCGACACGAGGTCGTTCGCGGTGCTCTCGAACACGACGAACCGGCCATCGGGCGATAGCCCGGCCGGCAGTGAATCCCCGTTCCCGCCGGCGACGCCGGACAGGTTTACGCTGACCAGCGCATTGGTGCCGTAGGCGCGATCCCGGAGATAGACGTTGAGCGGCGCTGGAAGCCGCATCGGGATCACCGCGCCGTTGCTCGCCACCAGCAGGTTATTGGCCGTGCTGACAAAGACCACATAGCGGCCATCCGGGCTCAGCAGCGGCGTGTACGAATCCCCGCCCGCCCCGGCGGGGACTTGCGCCGGATCGACCTGGGAAAGCAAACGAAGTTGCTGCGCGTTCAGCGGGGCGGCGAGACCCAACGCAAGCAGAACAATGGAGGCCAGCGCGGATGAAGATAACCGAATTCGCATAGGACAGTTGCTCCTGAAACAGGAATTATACCCGGCAATGTTTTTCTTTGGACGCATAAATGGTGAAACCAGCGTTAAGTGAAGTCAAGTTTCTTGAATTGAGTTTGTTGCTACCGGCCAAAACTGGAAGGCGCCCCCTGAAACCCTGGCAGCCCTTGAACCTCTGGACCAGTCTGTGCGCTCGGTTTCTTGTCATCGGCTTACCTCCTCGCGGCACAGTGTTGCTGGATCCACAGAACATCCTGGTCGCGGGGGAGGCTCACGCTGAGAGGGATCAAGGTGCCGGCCGCGGACGCGGGGACGGTGCGCGGGTCTTGCCAACGGTGAAGTTCGACATGGCCGTCGGCGAAACCAAAAGAGGCCGCCGCGTTATGATAGCCAGCGGGATAGTCAATCATCTGCCAGAGCGTTTCCGGGTCCACTTGAAACACAGGGTCGTTGATGCTGCCCGGATGCTCATCAGTCAGCACGAACAGCTCCGAGGGTTTAGGGGCGACCAGCGACGCAACCGTTGTGTACAACGGGAAGGTAAAGGTGCCGCTCCAACTGCGTGCCATGGCTCCCACTCGCCCGTTCATCGACACGCTGCGGACGCGGGGATATCTTTGGGCCCCGATACTCACCATTGAGAGATCGGAAGGACACTTGAAAACAGTCGCAGTTCTCAGGTACGGGCCTAGGTAGGCCCCGTACGGGTACCTGGAGTGATCGACCAGGAGAGCAGTATTGGTGTTGTCAGTGCTACTTGAGTAATCGATCCAACCGCCAGCCCAACTGGCGTCACCTGCACTTTTGCCCGCGTTTCCGCCGTCGCGGTTGGGCGGGAGTCCGGCACGGGAATCATCGGCGTACATGGTCCAGGCGGCCATAAGCTGGCGCACGTTAGAGAGGCACTGGGCGGAATTCGTGCTCCGCCGAGTTCGCGCCAGGGCAGGAGCCAGCACGCAGGCCAGCACCGTCAGAACGCCCAGGATGGCGAGTAGTTCGATCATCGTGAACGCCGAGGCGAAGCGGCAACTGCAGCGTTTGTCTGAGAGCAGCGATTTCATAGAGCGGTTCGATTTTGTTTATGCGGTTCGATTTCCGGTAAATCGAGCCATTAGTACGAGAGAATCCGGTAGAGCCTATGGGAATTGTCGGGCGCCGGGTCCTGCATATAAGCCCTGGTCCCCAAATTGGTGACACTGCCGCCAAGATCCTGCCACTGGGCGTCATTCAGCGCGTCCTGGTACTGTACACGGTAGTTACGGCCCGGAACGAACGGCCACGATACCCACGGCCCTTCTCCAGGCGAACTCCCAGGAAGTATAGTGGCGTACAGAAATGGATAGGCGAAGATGTCACGGTCGAAACTGAAGCCATTCGGCACAAGGTCGGAGGCTGCGCTTTCAAAAAAGATCGTCCTGCCGTCCGCGGCAACGATCGGCATGGCCGATACCAGGTTCGGAACGCCTCCGCTTGCGGTGGCACTTAACAGCATGTTTGTCCCTGTCAACCGGTCATACAGGAAGATGTCGGCGACGCCATTCGTATCGCCGGGGACGAGATTGGTGGCCAGACTGCGATAAACCACAAAGCGTCCATCAGGGCTGAGGCTCGCCGAATCTGACGTGCAGTCGCTTATGGCCCCGGGGCTCCCGAAGGCGTGGTCCACCCGCATAGGAGTGCCCGGGTTGTCCAGATCAGATAAGAAAACGTGGAGCAAGCCCGAATAACGTCCTACCAACATCAGGAAGTGGCCGTCTTGACTCAACTGTATGGTTTTAAGATTTGAGGCCTGCAGAAGTATGAGCTGTGGCGTGCCATTTGTGAGGTCGCACACGTAAAGCCGAGAGTAGCCACCAAAGGCGAGGCGCCGAGCATCCGGCGTGATCGCCAGTGCTTCGCAGGCATACTGTTGGGACGCTGCAGTTTGGAACGCGAACATAGCCGCAGAGGTATCCCATACCCTGACCACAGGAGTATCTATGCTGGCAGAGGTTCCTCCCGAAACCGCCACGAAATGCCAGTCTGGGGTAGCAGCAAAGGCCGGAGAGACGGAAGCTCCAAACGGGGCGGTGATGAGCAGGTAGGTCTTGGAGAGCTGGAGGTCCCGGAGGTAAATACCGCTGCGTCCAAAGGTCGGCGTGCCTGTCAGATCCAGAGCCTTGCTCCAGAAGAGCACGAAGCGCCCGCCCGGGCTCACCTGGGGACCAAAGCAATCCCCGCTTCCGGCGGTGCCGTTCGGATTGACGCTGGCCAGCGTCGTTGTCCCACTTTTCAGGTCGCGAAGGAAGATCTGCTGCTTCCTGGTCCCGAGCCCGGTCGTCAGGTTGTCCGCACTGCTGGTGAACACGACGTACCGGCCATCCGCGCTGATCGCCGGTTCGCTGGAAAAGTTGTCGGCCGAGGCGCCATTCGTGGCCACACTGACGAGGGTGGTGACACCATTGTACGCATCCCGCACGAAAGCGTCGCGCCAGCCGTTCGTATCATTGAGCACAAGATTGTCCGCAGTGCTGGAGAAGGCGAAAAAACGGCCGTCACTGGAGATCGAGTAGGGAGTGATCGTGCTCGGGCCGTTCGGCGTGGCCGAGGGCAATGTGGCCTCCCGGGCGGAAATCATCTCAATGTTGCCCGTCGCGAGATCGCGCAGAAACACGTCCCAGGCGTGATTGTTGTCCCCAGCCACCAGGTTGCCGTCATTGCATTCAAGCGCGACCACCCGCGCATCAGCGCTTAATCGCGGGATGGTCCCGGCGCTGACGCCGGTCCCGACCGCGTTCGTGTCAATATCCAGCAAAAGCGTGGCGGCCGTTTGCAGGTCACGTAGATACAGGTGGTAAGGGCCGCCAAGTGCGTTGGTGACGAGGCCGGGCGCGGTGCTCAGAAAGCCTGCATACCGGCCGGTGGGGTCAACTGTCGGCCAATCGCAGATCGAGTTAGTCGGCACAAAACCGGCGAGGTCCCCGCTCACCAGGGTGGATTGACTGCTCTGCGCGTCCCAGAGCCGGATGCAGGTGTTTGTGCCCGAGGTGTCATAGGCGTTTGCGATGTACGCGATGAAACGTCCGTCCGGACTGATGTCCAGGGTAGTTATTCTCTCGAGGCTGTGAGAGACGGCGGCGTTGGTGTCCACAGTCAGCGTCTGGCCGGATTGGATGTCATAGCGCAGGATGGTTCCGCAGTTCGTAGCCATGTCAGCGGCTTCATAGACGACATAGCGGCCATTGGCGCTCAGGGAGTGGTTGAAGCAGATGACGTTGCTTGAGGCCGCCCCCATATGCCCGAAGGAACTCGCCCAAACCGTGGTGTTGCCGACCAGGTCGCGCACGAAGACATCGCCGCGCCCCATCAGCCCCGGCGCCAGATTAGTGGCCAGGCTGAAGAAGACAACATAATGGCCGTCCTCCGAGATCTCGGGGCTTTCGGCGCCCAGGTCCCAGGGCCGAGACACAGCTCCGGGGCTGGCGAGGACGGTGGTGTGATTCTCCAAATCACGCACAAACACATCGGCCACCCCGTTGGTGTCGTCAGGAACGAGGTTGCTGGCGGCACTGACAAAGGCCACGTACAGGCCATCGGGCGTCATCACTGGACTGCTGGACGCTCCGTTGCCGGCCAAGCCGTTTGTTGCGACGCTGACAAGGACGGTGCTCCCGTTGACGGTGTCTCGCACGAACACGTCACGCACGTTGTTCGTGTCTCCGGCGACCAAATCGCTGGCGGTACTTTCGAAGAGCACGTATTGGCCGTTGGTCGAGATGTCCACGGGCATTGAACTGCCATTGCCGCCGGCCACGCCGGAGGAATTGACGCTGACCAGCGTGGTGGTGCCCCGGGTGCGGTCGCGCAGAAAAACATTCAGGTTGGGCGGGAACGCTACTGGGATAGGCAGGTTGTTGCTGGCAAGAATGAGGTTGTGGGCGGTGCTGCAAAACAGGACAAAGCGGCCATCGGCGCTCACCACCGGTGTCCAGGAATCACCGCTGCCTCCGGAGGGAACCAGCGCGGGATCACTCGTCGTAAGCAGTTGAACGTTCTGGGCCGGAAGAGGAAGCGGCAGGGCGCCCAGAAAGATCGCGGTGGCGACCAGAATAGCCGGGGACGCGGTTTTCAAAAGCGCGGAAAGGGGGGCTTGCTGTGTGAGCCGTATAGCGCCCGGCGTGGGGAGGTGAGCGCGGTTGGCGAGGGGTCCAGCGTTCCAGGAGGTGGGAGGATTTGTTCTCATACACGCGCGGTCGTTCCAAAACTCTGTGCGCACCAGGGATTATTACCACGCGCGCGGGGAGTTTGTATGTCAGGAAAAGGTGGAAAGTGATGTAAGGAAATCGGCTACAAAACCTTGGGGCCTCGGGCGAACACCGAGCCACGGCCTTTCCATGAATCGGCGCGCGGACTGAAGTCCTTGTCATCACCCACGTCTTCCGCCGCGCTCTTCCATGGAATTCATGTTGCCCGTTCCCATCAGGCAACGGCCTACTCCGTATGTCCAGGCCAACCGCCTGATGAAAAGCTCACACCGCCGGAGCCGCCGACGGGAACCAACGGTCCCTCAGCCGCAGCACCGGAATCTCGACGAGTTTGGCGGCGCCGACGCCTAGAGCCCACATCAGGCAAAACGCCAACGGGCTGTATAACGGCCAGAACCGGGCTGGGCCGATGATGCGGACTGCGAGAAACTGGGCCAGGGCAAGCGCCACGACATGCCACAGATAAACCGAATAGGAATGCGCGCCGAGGAAGCTGATCCCGCGCAGCACGGCGCCTTGTTTGTTTTCGAGCGCCTTGAGCGTTCCTACGAGCAAACAACCGGCCCCCAGATAAAACAGCGTGAGGCCGAAAATCGTAATCCACCGATGGTCCTTATGGTCATACAGAAACGCCGGCGCCAGAAACAGGAGACCAAAACCCAGCAGCGGGAACCGCATCCTGCGGAGCACCGCCTGCGCCCCCGCTGCGAAATGGAAATGCCACAAATACGAAATCAACACGCCGAACATCAACGAGTCCACCCGCAAATGGGACGCATACATGATCAGCCGTCCCTGGTACCACGGCACAACCACCGCGGTCAGCAACCTCATCGCCAGACACCCTCCCGCAACCCAGACGGCGAACGCCGGAATAAACTCAAACGGCTCCTTCCCGTTGCCCGCGCTTTTGCGGACGGCCACGGCGACGCAGAACGCGAACAGGAGGTAAAAATGCTCTTCGACCGCCAGCGACCAGGTGTGCGCCCAGAGCGAGCCGAGGTAGTTCTGCAAAAACAGGAGCTCGCCGACCAGATACCGCGTGCGGTAGTAATCGGGCGGACCCGCGATCGCATAGTAGATCCCGGTATAAATCATCAAGGCCCAAAACGCCGGATAGATCTTCAGCCCGCGCCGTATCAGGAACCTCACCACCGACACCTGCTTCCGTTTTTGCCATTCGCGAAACAATAATCCTGAAATCAAGAAGCCGCTGAGCACGAAGAACAGGTCAACCCCCACCCAGCCGCCGCGTTGCAGGAATTCGAAACCGGAGTTGACCCAGCCATAATCGGTTCCGGGCAGTTGTAAGTGGCGGAAAAAGACCAGCGAAACGGCAACAAATCGCAACACATCCAAACCAGCGACTCGACCGCTGGCTTTCGCGGCACTGTTGCCTTCGGGCATCAGTCGCGCGGGAGCCGGAAGCCCGCCCACGACAACGTCTGGCGCCGGATTTGGTCGCACATGGCTCAAGCTATTTGCCGCAGAAGTTGAAGTCAATTGCCGGACTGGCGGGCTTGAGCAGCCTTTCGCAACTCCTCCGCAGTCCAGCAATCCCAGGCTTTGATCTGTTGCGCCAGCTCAGCGGTGCGCAGCACGGCGCCATTGGGCGTGAGATGCAGGATGCTGTCGGAAAAGTCCTCAGCCACTGAGTGCAAGCCAACTCTGGGATCTTTTAGCGGCGGAATGATCTCCGCCACCTGAGCAAGAAACCGAAGGTTTTGGACGCGCAGGGTTTCAACCCGATCCGGAGGGCAATACGTCCAGGGCAGAACCAACGTGACTCTGGCGCCGCGTTCCCGGCAAAAATCCCCGACGTAGGCCAGCCAGGCGCGGCCGTCCGCCGAAAGCTTCAACGGGTTTTCGGGCGTCCGCTCCAGGGGGCGGTGAGCGGTGACTTCCTGCCAGCCGCCCGGGCGCCAATCACTGGGCCGGTAGCGGTAGAGTTGTTCGCCGAGCGCGATCTTCCCGGCGAGGGTGCACAGATGATAGCTGCCGGGCCTCAAATCGGCGAGGACCGACGGCCAGTTGATCCAGACCGGGTCGCGCAGCAGTTCCGGCCGGCCGATGGCGAAGCAAAACTGGATTCCATGGGGCTCAAACTTCAACGGCACGGTGAGGAGCCCGGGTTCGATGGCGATGACCAGCGTGTCCCCGGGGCGCAGCGTTTCGAGCCCGTAGCGGATCAGCACTTTCGCCCCCATTCCCGCGCCCTGGCCCAGGTTGACGACCGGAAGCCCGTATTGCGCCAGCATCTGTTCCGGAATGATGGTCGTCGCGCAACTCGACCCGCCGACCACCTCGATTTTATATGGTTGCTCGCGTTCCAGTTTCTTTAGCCAGGCCTGCTTCACCCGGTCGCCCTGGCGGCAGAATGCGAGCTCGGGATTCAGTCGAACGGTATATAAAGCTCCCGCCGCCCAGGTCGCCAGCGCGGTCGCCAGCAACCAAAGTGCGAACGCCGGGACCCGCGGCTTAGAAAGCGAAGTAGATGAATCCATTGTTGCCTCCGGGAGCAAGCAGGACGGTAGTGATGACCAGAATCAACAGGACCGGTTTGTTCCGCAGGTAATAGTAAGGATCGTTCTTATGCCTGATGGAAAGCCATTCGAGGGCGAGGGTGACCGCCGCCAGCAAAAGCACAAAGCTGAGCACGATGCGGTGTCCGGGCTCAAAAGCCCTCACCATTTCGCCCAGGCCAGCAGCGCGATAGGCCATTGGCGTGAGCAGCAGCTTCATCTTGGTGAAAAGGGCGGCGGTGTTGGTTTCATAAAAGCACAGCCAGGCATAAAAGCTGGCCACCATGGTCAGGGCCCAACCGGCCGCGACGGGCAACTTGAGGCGCCCGCACCAGCGGTTGACGATGAGGTAACCCCCGTGCAACGCCCCCCACAAAACAAAATTCCACCCCGCTCCATGCCAAATCCCGGAAACAATGAACACCAGCGCCACGTTCAGCGCCCAGTAACGCACCCGGCCCCCGCCCACCGGGATGTAGACATAATCCCGAAACCACTGACTCAGCGTGACATGCCACCGGCGCCAGAACTCGATGATGCTGGTTGAACAGTACGGACTGAGAAAGTTGAGCGTCAGCCCGATTCCCAGGCAGCGAGCCAGCCCAAACGCGATCAGG
>DATDCV010000020.1:0-5535 GCA_036524155.1 Verrucomicrobiia bacterium | reverse complement strand
TCGTTCGCCGACTTCGAGGAGCAACTGCCAGAGGAATTCGTCAAATCAAGAATGAGAGCTTTACCATTTATCCTGACCTTGGCTGTCGTGGCCGGAATAGTTTCGAGTTCATGTCGTTCAGACAAATCGGTTGAAGCCGGTAGAGCCGGCCCCGCTCACGGTTTTGGTTCGACCGAATTTGTGAAACATACGCCACCCCAATTTCATCAGTTAAAATTGGGGATGACTGAAGAGGCTATGGTGGAGACCGTCGGCAAACCTGGTCACGTCAGCAGTCTTTGGCCGCCAGGGCAGATGGACAAGTCGGCTGGCAAGCGTTGCAGCTACAGCCTGGAGGAGGGGGGCGGTGTTGTCTGGGTGGATCTTGACACGGATTCGCACGTGACGGGAATCTACTGGAGGGACAGAGATTGAAACCAGTGGCGAACCCTTTGGTGCAGCGGGGGCGGGCGTCGCGATTCCGTTTTGAATTCGGGCGCCAATGGCCCCGCGCCGCTGACCATCATCGTTCGGCGAATCGCACACCAGCCATTCCAAAACGAAAATTCCAATGAGCAATGAGACCGACATCCACACCTGGTTAAAGTCCACTCAGCGAGAGGTTCGCAGCATCGGCCATCGAAAGGCTGCGCTTGTGCATCGTCGTATGGACGCTCCCCGAGAGAGGGTCTGGGTCGCCTGCACCGACCGCGATCAGCTTCGCCGTTGGTTCGCTGATGTGACCGGCGATTTACGTGAGGCCGCAACGCTGACGTTCGACGTTGGCGCGCCATGCAAAGTGACTTCACGCATTTTGCGTTGCGCATTTCCCCACAACCTGCTCTTGACTTGGTTGTATCCAGGCCGAGAGATTGACGAAGTCGAGCTTCGGTTGACGGCAGATGGTGACGGCACGGTAGTGGAGTTGGAGCATCGATCGGAGGACAAGACCGAGTGGTGGCTTGGGGCGGGATCGGGATGGGAGTATGCCCTGATCAAGTTGAGTGTCCTTCTGAGGGGCGATGACCCAGCCGAGGTATCGGCCGAGGAACTCGACCAGAAGCTTGGGCGGCTCTGGACGGAGGCGGGACGCACCTGACCCTGGCCAAATGCATATCAGATGGACAAAGAGCCGAACAAGTCGAGGCACCGAATGAGCAGCAACCACATCATTTTGAAATCCGAGCATCGTGACATGCCGCTCATCGGTGCTCTTTGTCGTTCGGCAAAAACGCGTTGCCCGCCGGCCGGAAGGAGAATACTCTAGTACGATGACGCGAACACTTACCGCCGTTTTGATCCGCGAGGGCAACGGATTCGTCGCTTTGTGCCCCGAGATAGACGTTGCTAGCCAGGGAGATTCGGTCGAGGAAGCCAAGGCGAATCTTTGCGAGGCAGTGGAGTTGTTTTTCGAGTGCGCCTCCGAGGAAGAGACCAAGGACCGGCTCGCTTCCGAGTCTTACGTGTCATCCTTGGAGGTAAGCGTTGCCTAAAGAAAAAGAAAAGGGGTCGGTCCTGCACATTGTGATATTTAGGCGTGCGTTCCCGGCGGGGCACAGCTTTGATCGCCTGCCTGCCACGCAAATTGCGGGTGCAATTCTCTCGCGCCATTTATCATCCGCCTGCGCCAGAAGCACGAGCCTCGGCGGGTTGGGCGTGATGAGCCGCGACAACCGGGTCGCCCTAACGGTCCCAGCGGTGAAGTCCGTCATGGAACGGCGAAGGTGACGTCGCCCAGGGGAGCCTGGAGCGTCAATGGCTTGGTCAGTGTTTGATTACGTTGCACGGTGTAGGTAGCCGGGCGTTCGATCCAGATAGTTCCTCCCTGGGGCGTTTCACTGAGCGCGCGGTCCAGGCCCTTGTAGGGCTCCTTGAAGGTCCCCGACTCAATAAAACCGGTGTAGTTCTTGTCCAGGAAACGCCACGAGCCGTAGGGGTAAAGGAAGGACATGACCAACGAGTCCCACTTGCTGAAGTGCTCGCGTTGTCCGATGGCCGATTGCCATTGGGCGTGGTAAGGCTGAAGCACAGTGATGGTGCGGCAAGCGGGGTTGGTGGGGGTGCAGGAAGCGCAGGAAGTAAAATCACAAGCGCCGTAGTGCATCACGGAATCGAAGTCGTAAGGGCCATAAAAGCTGGCATCATTTTGTTTTTCGAAGTTGTGCTCTTCGCCGGACAGGATGTTCGCGGTTTCAATGCGGATGTAGGAATCCCTGTCGGGCCGGGATTGTTCGTGCCAGAAACCGAGGGTGTGCCCCAGTTCGTGCGCGATGGTGTAGGGTTGGTGCCAGTTGAAGATATTGATCGTGTTCCCGAATGGCTGAGGCCCGACCGGCGAATTGTTTTGGGTGCTGTTCTGGAAATGCACAAACGAAGTGTCGAGCAATCCCCGGGGTCGAAAATTGATGTTAGCCTCCGCCTCCCACAGCGCCATCGCGTCGATGGCATGCGTTTGATTTTCGGCGGTCACATTGGAGTCGAACTCATACGGCACCACGCCATTGCCCCAGAGGGAGCCCGTGGTGTAGACCGCCTTCGAGGCAGGGTCGCCGGGCTGAAAGCCCAGGGGTACTTGGATGTCGCCTTCGATGATTTTGTAGCCCGCCGGCACCGGCGGCTTGGGGTCTGTGCCTTGCGCTCGGGTCAACAGCGGCGAGAGGCATAGGCCGCCCAACACCACAAATGCGCCGAACAGACGAAGCGAGGCGTCCGGGCGAGAGAATTTCAAGGTCATAAGATCCTCCATAGAAATCTCCAATACGGCGGCTACTGGAGGCTGACCAGTACCAGGACGAAGCCGCGGCCCTTTTGCAGCGCGGTCATGGCTTTGCCCAAAATCGCGCCTTGGGCCCGTCCGGAATCCGCGGCCTTCATCGCATGGCCGGGGGTATCTGAAGTAGTGAGCAGGTCCCCCGGCTTGATAGGGCCCCGGGTTGCATCCACCAGGGTATAAACCCGGCCGCTCAGGGCAACGTTCCGGTCGCCTTCCATCGCCCCTTGCTGGCTCAGGCTGATTCCCGGCGCGATGCCGTTGGCGCCGCTGACGATGCCGGCGACACGCGTGTCATAGGCCCTTTCGCTGATCTTCAACCGGCCGGGTCGGTCTTCGTCGATGATCACGACCGCGCCCTTGGGAATCTCGGCGGAGGAAATCGGGAACGGCTCCGCGACATCTGCGCCTCCCGTAATGGTCAGCGTCTGCACTCTCGTGACACCGTCCGAGCCAACTGAGAATAGCGTGGGTGCGCTCGCCAACGGGGCGCCGTAGTCCACTTTCCGAACCGCGAAAGCATTCCCGGGTTGGGAATACATCCATACCATCGGGGATACGATGTTCGTGCCTTCGGCTATGCCGAAACCTGCGTGCTGATTGGCCGTGCCGATCACCCGATGACAAGTGGCATCTCTGCCGGAATTCATCCAATTCTGGGTTGTGCCGGCTTCGCGGCCGGCCACCACGTCACCATTTACGTCCAGTTGCGCCTGCGGTGTGGTCGTGCCGATGCCCATCCGCCCGGTCGCCACGACATTACCCTCCACGTGCAACGGTGCCAGGGGTGTCGAGTTGCCGATTCCCACCCGCCCGGTCGCCAGTACGTTGCCTTCCACGTGCAGGGGGGCCTGCGGCGCGGTGGTGCCGACTCCTACGCGGCCGGTTGCGACCGCATCACCCTGTACGTGCAAGGGGGCTTGCGGAGTCGAAGTGCCGATCCCGACCCGCCCGGTGCCGGACTCAAAGGTCATTGTGTCGCGAACGCCTTTTTCATCACGCACAATCAGGTTGGGACTCTGCCACTGGCGAAAAAAGAGATTCCACCGCGGCGAATTGGTTTCATTGATTTTCACCCCGCTAATGCCGGCACCGCCGTCGACGCGGATAAAGGCGCCGTTGGCGCCGAGCACCTCCAGTCGGTCGTTGGGTGTAACGGTACCGATTCCGACGTTGCCGTTGGCTTGCACCGCCACCCGGGCCTGGCCGCCATTCGTGATCGTAAACGTCCCGCTGGATCCCAGATGGTGCAGGACCACCGGCGAGGCACCGCCGCTGGATTGAAGCCGGAGGGAAGCGTCCCCGGAACTGACATCGATGTCCAGAGGGGTTTGAGGGGCGGGAGTCCCGATCCCAATGCGCCCGGCGCCGGACACCGTCTGGTTGCCGGTGAATGTGTTGCCGCCGGCCCGCAGCGCCACGTTTCCGCTGAGCCGGGCATCCGGTACCGTGCCGCTGCTCAATGCGTTGGCGTTGAGGGCCGTCAGCCCAGCTCCGCTTCCGACAAAGCTGTTGGCTGTGCTGGAGAACGTCAGCGGTTGCGAATAGGTTCCGACCAGCGAACTGGTCGGCAGCACCCCGGAAAGGGTATTGGCTGACCCCGCGCTGCTTCCATACACCGCATACGGCGCGGGCAGCAACGCCTGCCGCGGCGCCAGAGTGACGAAAGCTCCGATGCTATTAGTCCGCACGCCGATCTCCAGCCAGCGAGCGCTGCCGGTGAAAGGGCTGGAGCCGAAATCAAGCACAACACTGAACAGGCCATTGGCAATCGACACCGCGGTGTTAGTGACCGGACCGCCGACGGCGCTTCCGCCACTGGCATCGGCATAGAGGGTGAATTTGAGGTCGTAGCTGCCCTGCGCGGGCGCGCCAGCGATGTTCAGTTGCCCCTGGTAAGCAAACGCCGCGCCCAGCGGGTCACCACAGACTTGGAAGCCAGCCCCGGCCAGCAGTCCGGTGAGGGTGGCAAGGGCCGCGTTTCTCAACCGTTTGAGTTTGGGCAGCGACTGGGTGCTGAAAGAACCGAACAGAACGGCCAGTCGGGAATAATGAGCGAGAGTTTTCATGACCTTTCGATTTTGTTTTCGACCTGAGGAGTGAAGGCGGTTGCCGAGGAAGACTGCTGTCGCCACGGCAGCCACTTTCGTTTTCCCGTCGCTGATGGTAGAATCTTTTTCGAAAACTACAATCCAAAACCTTGTCAAAACCCTGCCGAACCCCTTTCACAGACTGTCCGCCTGTTGATGCCACAGCATGGGCCGGGAGGCGGGCGGGAAAGACACATTACTTGTGGTCTTGTAATAGCCGTACCAGATGAGGTAGGCTTCTATCAACCGGAGTTGGCATGAACAACTTACGCCCGCAGAAACCAGGGAATTTCCAGCGGTTAATAAACGAATGGCCGTCGCATGGTCACAGTTAGGCGCATGAAATCCGCTTCAATCATCCTATTGTCTCTGGCTGTGCTTGCGGCGGGGCTGTCCTCCGGCTGTGGGACTGTGCTCAGTTATGTCGATGACCAGGGTGGCGTTTATTCGGGTGTCAAAGTAGATGCGGCGCTACTTGGAACGATAGGTAAGAAAGGGGGTGACTATATCCCGGTTGTCCCTTACGTGATTCCATTCAGCGTCATAGACATGCCACTTTCAGCAGCGGCAGACACGCTCTGCCTGCCGGTAGTCCTTATTACTGGCGCTCACAGTACCAACGAGCATGCTGACGAACACAAATGAGAATGATTGACGTGCCTAACCCGGCTGCGGCAGTGGACACGCCGATTGCGC
>DATDCV010000019.1:0-16910 GCA_036524155.1 Verrucomicrobiia bacterium | reverse complement strand
TGGGCAACTGGCGCGCCTCGCCGCCAAAGCCTCCGCGTTGCGCTCGCTTGTCAACCCCGACGATGCCCGGTTCCTCAATCCGCCCGACATGCCCAAAGCCATCCAGACCTTCTGCCGCGAAACCAGCCAACCGGTGCCCAGAACACAAGGTGAACTGGTCCGCTGCGCCTACGAGAGCCTCGCGCTCAAGTACCGCCAGGTCCTCGGCTGGCTTGAGGAACTCGGAGGCAATCCCATCGAGGTCATCCACATTGTCGGAGGCGGTTCGAAGAGCGACATCCTGAACCAGTTCACCGCCGATGCCTGCCAGCGGCCCGTCATCGCGGGCCCGGTGGAAGCCACCGCTTTGGGTAACCTCCTTGTCCAGGTGCGCTCCAGCGGCGAGCTTTCCTCGCTCGCGGAGATGCGCTCCGTGATCCGCAAATCAAGTCAGGTGACGACTTTTGAACCCGGCGACCCCGGCGATTGGGAAGCGGCCGCCGCCCGGTTTGAAGGATTGCAGGCCTAGTGTTTTGGGAGCCGGCATGAGGAGAACACGAATCCATGGCTGCTGAACCTCACGAGCCGGTAAACGAATACGAGCGCCAGCCGGTGCCGGAATCGGCGCTGCTCGGGCTCAGGAATTACATCGGCCAGTTCGCGGGCGAGCATGTCGCCGGCACCGAGTTGATGATTGGGCCGCTTTTCCTGGCGCATGGCGTGAGCGCGTTCAACCTCATCGTCGGTTTGCTGATCGGCAACCTCCTGGCAGTTCTGAGCTGGACCTTTTTCACCGCGCCAATCGCTACCCGCGCGCGCCTCACGCTGTATTTTCAACTCGAGAAAATCTGCGGCCGGAACCTCGTAACCATCTACAACACCGCCAACGGCGTGATGTTCACGGTCTTGGCGGGCGCCATGATGACCGTCTCGGCGACCGCGTTGGGCATCTATTTCAGGTTCTCGATGCCGCAATTGACCGATACGCTGCCCACCGGCATCGGTTGGGTGCTGGCGGTGCTTGCTACCGGCTTGCTTTTCTCGGTCGTCGCGGCTTACGGCTACCGCTTTGTGGCCCGCTTTGCCAACATTGCCGCTCCCTGGATGGTGTTGGTTTTCCTCGGCTTCGGCATCATCGGCTTTCGCGAGATGGGGCTGAAGTCCTTGGGCGACTTCTGGCATGTCGCTACGACCGCGGTTTGGACCGGCGGCTCGCCCCAGCCCGGCCAGACGAAGTTTACCTTCTGGCATGTAATGTTCTTTGCCTGGTTCTGCAACATGGCGTGGCACATCGGCATGGCGGATCTCTCGGTGTTCCGCTACGCCAGGAAATCCTCCTATGGCCTGGCCTCGGCCGCCGGCATGTACATCGGACACTTTATGGCCTGGATCTCGGCCTCAGTGCTCTACGCGGTTCAACTCCACCAGGACCCGTCCAACACAGCAGTGTTGCCAGGACCGCTCGCCTACCGCGCCTGTGGAGTGGCGGGACTGCTCGCCGTCGTCGCTGCCGGTTGGACCACCGCCAATCCAACCCTCTATCGTGCCGGTCTGGCCTTCCAATCGCTGGTCCCGGCCTCCTCACGATTCAAAGTCACTCTGGTCACCGGCCTGGTTGCCAGCATCACCGCGATCTTCCCTATTGTCACGATGCGTCTGCTCGACTTCGTCGCACTGTGGGGGATGATTCTCATGCCGATGGGAGCGGTTATCTTTATGGATTTCTGGGTGCTGCCGCGGCTGAGACTCCGCCCCAACTACGCCGAAGCCGCCGGCAGGAGATTTAACTGGGCCGCAGGCCTGGCATGGCTGACGACCCTCGGCACGTGTACTTGGCTGGTTCTCAGTGGCCGAACCGAGATCTTCTTCGTCAGCCTCCCAGGCTGGTTCATCACTTCGATCGTTTACGTGATCCTGAGCAAGCGGCTGCAAAGCGGTGGCAAACGAAGTCGGGCCCCGAGTGGGGCGATGTCAGCCGTCATTGAGGCTTCCGACCCCCACTCATGAAACGCGCCGCCCAAATCGTATCCTTCCTCGCCCTGGGCGCCACACTCGCGTCCCCGGTTCTCTTCTTCCTGGATCAACTGGACCTTGCCCAGACCCAGCTTTGCCTGGTCGCCGCCACGCTGGCCTGGCTCCTCACCGCCCCCTTCTGGATGGAGCACAAAGCCTGAGCGCCTACTGCGGCACAATTTTTATCGTGTGCGTTACCGGCGCAAACGCGGACTTGATTGCCGCCGCCAAAGGCGCACGCTCGCTCTCAGTTTGCATGGCTATGGCGTCCAGGTTCTCCCTCGCGCCGGGCCCATGGAACCTTTCCTTAATCTGTTTGGTTTCGTAGGCCTGTTTGGCGGCGACCGCGGCATCGACTTTGGCGAATGCCTCACAAAACGGGTTACATGGAAACTGCTCGGCCAGGTTAACACCCCGGGCTAATTCTCCCGCCGAAAAGGTCTTGGTTTCTGTGCCCCACGTCACCGCATAGCGTTGGGCCGGTCCTTTTCGCGCCATCAAAGTCAGGCGGTTCAAATCCTCGTTGAAGGGAATTAAGGTCATCGCCGACCTTATGCTGCTATCCTTGCCAGGCTCATCTTGCCCGCGGACCGGGTACCCGGATGTGGCCTGTCCCTCCGGCAGGCAGGCGCAGAAGGGGAACCGCGCGCTTCGGATTTGGAACTCGCCATCTTTTGCTGAGATCAGCTCGTGACCAGCCGAAGTGCGCATCTTGTTCTTGTTCAGGTCCACGATGAAGGTCCCGAGGTTGCCGTTGACGCCGAGCGCCTTCAGGAAAGCATAGGCCATCACTGTCTGACCTGCCCAGCCCGGGTGCACACCGTCTTTTCCGGCAATCGCGTAATCGGCGCCATAGCGCTTTTGCCCTTCGATCCCGGCGGTGAACATCGGCCAGAAGACGTCCGCAAATCGAACGTTCTCCTCGCGGGCGATCCCGATGCCAATGTTCCGCAACCGGCAGAGGCTCAGGTTCAGGTCCTCCACCGTCCCCGTGGCGGATTTCACCCAGCTCGGGATCTTGCCAACGCAGCCGGGGGAACCTTGTACAAACCGGACATGATTCGCTTTGAAGGCCTCCACGATTCTTTCCGAGGTGACTCGATATGTCTGCCCGATGCGGTCCTCATAAGGCCGGTACTCATGGTCGTTCATCCCGTAGCAGGTCGTCGCCACGGTGGGTTTGAACCGCAAGCAATCGTTGGTCATCCGCCCCAGGAACCCGGGAGCCCGTTCGCCGCTCCAACCATATTGCCGCACCGTTACCTCCAACTCCGGCACGCACATGGTGAGGTAGTCCTCCATGATCCTCGAATACATCTTCTGTTCCGTGATGGAATCGCCGCAGATCGCCAGGCGGTCGCCCTTCTTCAACAGCAAACTGCTGCTCTTTGGCGCCACTACCGGTTCGAATTTCTCGAAAGCGGTGTCTTTCGGTTTCCGGAGCAACGGCTGCTGGCCGAACGCTAAGCCAGAGGCCAGCAGTGTGATGATAAGAATGATCTTTAAGCGCATAAATTCAGTCGATTTCCAGCCTGTCCGGCTCCGCCAGGGAAACTGAGCTGAGCCTGACAGCTCCGGAGACGACTTGAGGTTCCTGGTTGTGAGCCTCCTCAGGCCGACACAGGACACCCAAGAAACGCCGGTCAGGGTGAGTCTGGAGAAGTCGAAGTTGAAAGGCAAATCGCATCTCCTCTGTACCCCTCAGTCTTGGCTCGGAGCGCCGATTTTTAATCGGCTTAACCGCGCAGACGGCCGCGTGTAAGCCGAGTGCAACTCGGCGCTCCGACCCAAGACTGAGGCGATACTCTCCTCCGAACCCATAGGCCGTGGGCTCTGAGACGCAAGTGTGCCCTTGAAAGCACAGTTCCCATCGCGGCAGTTCTGCTGTATGCTTTGAGCCAGATGCTCGTTCGCACTGCGTGTTTTGTAATGACAGGAACTGCTTATGAAAAAGCTGAATCCCTCACGACCTGGGTTTACGTTGATTGAACTGCTGGTGGTGATCGCGATTATCGCCATCCTGGCAGCGATGCTGTTACCCGCGCTGGCAAAAGCGAAAGAAAAAGCACAGCAAATCAAGTGCGTCAGCAACTTGAAGCAGATCGCGACCGCCGCGGTGATGTATCAGCAGGATACCGGCCGGTCGATCGAGTACAATGTCACGGAGAGTCTGTGGATGAAGACCTTGATCGATTATTCGATCCGCCTGAACGACAACCGGCTCTGCCCGGTCGCATCTTCCCGGAAACCGCCGCCCCCGGACGCGATGGCGGGCACCGCGGCTCATCCGTGGGCCTGGACGCCCATCGGGACCAACGAGGTTACCGGCAGCTATTCGATCAACGGCTGGCTTTATTATTACGACACGAAGCCCAATGGCGTGAGCACCTGGATTCAGGATACGGCCAAGTTCTTTCAGAAGGACGTCGCCGTTACCCAGCCGGCGCTCACCCCGTTTTTTATGGACGCGATCTGGCCCGATACGTGGCCGGTCATTTCTGACCCGCCACCCACGGACTTGTTTCTCGGCAACGTGAACCAGGCCCTGGGACGAGTCTGTATCGCGCGCCATCCACTCCAGCGAGCCGCGAAGGCCGTCAGCCGCGCCGTGATTCCCGGCGCGATCGAGGTGAGCTACGTCGACGGGCACGCCGGCAAATTACCGCTGCAAAAGCTCAAGAGCGTCTATTGGCACAAGGGCTATGTTCCCACGGATGATCCCTGGCGCACGTCACCCTGAAGCAAGCGCACGTTGGGGGCGTCGGTTCCTGCCGCTTCGCCACGCACGCGTGCTGAAATGTGCGCAGTTGCCTGGAGGTGGTTTCAGGCTATTGTGGAGCCATGGCCAAAGTTAAGAAGCTGTTGCACACACGATACCGGGTGGACGACCTGGAACGAACAGTGAAGTTCTACAAGGAGGTGCTCGGCCTGGAGGAAGACCGGCGCCACAAATCCCTTCGAGGATCCGAATTGGTGTTCCTGAAGACGCCTGGCTGCGAGGAGCTGATCGAGCTCTGTTGTTTCCCGGCGGGCGGACCGGTCAGAGTGCAACCCGACCTTACCCACCTCGCGTTCGAGGTGGACAGCTTGAGCGAGTTCGGCAGGCACCTGGCGAAGCTTGGCCTCAAGTATTCCGACGGTCCGCATCTCAATCCTGACGGTGGCGGAATCGCTTTCATCGATGCTCCTGAGGGTTACGAAATCGAGTTGATCCAAATGTCCAAAACCGAGCCGGGCTTCTGAGCCGAGGCTCGCTGTTTCTTTATCCTGTTTGAAATTACGCGCGCGCCATCACGAAATCACATTTCCAAGACCCGCGCTGGTCATGGGCATTGTCAACGTGACGCCGGACTCCTTTTGGGACGGCGGCCAGTTCTTTTCGCCTGAGGCGGCTGTGGCGCATGCGTTGGACCTGGTGGCGCAAGGGGCCGATATCATCGACGTGGGCGGCGAATCGACCCGTCCCAATGCTCTTCCGGTTCCTGCGGAAGAGGAACTCCGCCGCGTGATCCCGGTGCTCGAGCAGTTGGCGGGCCGCGTGACTGTTCCCATTTCAATCGACACACGGAAACCGGAAGTGGCTCGAGCGGCGCTGGGCGCGGGAGCCTGTATCGTGAACGACGTTGGCGCCAACCGCCGCGACCCAGCCATGTGGCGGTTGGTGGCCGAAAGCGGCGCCGCCTACGTTTGCATGCACATACAAGGCACCCCCGAGACCATGCAGATCAACCCGGCCTACGCCGACGTCGTGCTGGAGGTAAAAGAATTCTTTTCTGCCTGTCTCGGTCAATTGATCGATTGCGGAGTAACCCCTGAACAAATTATATTGGACCCCGGGATCGGCTTTGGCAAAACGCTCGAGCATAATCTGCTGTTACTGGGCGGCCTAAGGCAGTTCCGGACGCTGGACCGGCCGTTGCTCCTGGGGGTATCGCGCAAGTCCTTTATTGGGAAGCTGCTGGGTGTCGAACCGGCGGCGCGGTTGCCCGGAGCGCTGGCCAGCGCCTGCCTTGCGATTGAGGCTGGCGTGCAGATTATTCGCGCGCATGATGTGGGTGATACCGTCCAGGCGTTGCGGATGAGCGAAGCGATCCTCGCGCGCAGAAACAAATGACGTGGGACATGCTAAATAGCGCATGGCGGCCCGTGGTTGAGATCCTGATTCTCACCGTGGCCATCTACTATGCGTTGCGGTACGTCCGCGGCACCCGCGGAGCGCCGGTGGTCATCGGGTTCCTGGTGCTGTTGCTTGCATTCGCGATGGTGACCTACCTGCTGAACCTGAAAGTGCTGCAGTATTTGCTGGGCAGCTTTTTCGCGTTTTTCATTCTCGCGGTGCTGGTTCTGTTCCAGCCGGAGTTGCGTCGCATGCTGGCGGAAATCGGGAACCTGCAGCTTTTCGCAACCGCACATGAGCAGCGGGAGAATATTGAGGTGATCATCCAGACCGTCGAGCGGCTGTCGGAGGTGCGCATCGGCGCGTTGATCGCGATTGAGCAGTCGATTCACCTCCAGGAGGCCGTTGAATCCGGCATTACCATCGACTGCGAAGCGACGCCAGAAATGCTCGAAACCATCTTCTTCCCCAACAACGCGATCCATGACGGGGGAGTGATCATCAAAGGCGACCGCATCGCCTTCGCCGCCTGCATTTTCCCTTTGACCCAACGGCAAGACCTGAACAAGTCGATCGGCACGCGTCATCGGGCGGCGCTCGGGCTCAGCGAGGAGACTGATGCCGTCCTGGTGGCGGTTTCGGAAGAGACTGGCGCAATCTCCTATGCGTATAAAGGCCAGCTCGTCCGCAACGTGACGGCCGAAGAACTGCGCGCCTTCCTTACTTCCGTCCTGGTGCCGCCGGGCGGCACCCCCCGAAAGTGGCTGGGTTGGCTGCGTTTCTGGCGCCCCCGGGTCCAGCCCGAACCGGCGCCCGTCCAGCTCGCCAATCGCGACATCCCGAGCCCTGCCTCGATCGCGATCGCCCCCAGTGCAGTCGAAAAATGACTCGGTTCCTCCTCAACATTGTCCTGAAGGATATCTGGCTGAAGCTGTTTTCGCTGGCGCTGGCTACGCTGGCTTGGTTTGTCGTGGATGTGGCGCTCGTGAAGTCCACCTCGCCCAGGCTTCCGGCCGGTCTGCAGCCCGTGGAGGTGCGGTTGTTTTCTCACCTGCCGGTGGTGGTGATGTCTTCCGCCGAGGACGTCCGAAGCATGAAAGTCAATCCCAAGGAGGTTGAAGTGACAGTTCGGGGCGACCGCCAGACAGTGCAGCAACTGCAAGCCAAGGACATCCGCGTCATCGTTGATCTCACCGGCATCGAGGCGGCCCACGACCTGAAAAAACGCATCGAGGTTTCCACTCCCGCGGGCGTGACTTACGTTAAAATCGACCCCGAGGAAGTACAGGTCATCTTCCCGCCGAAACCCTAGTCCGGGTTCTGCCAGCATCCCGGGCCGGCTCGCTTGGCCGAGACCCGCTGCGCGGAGCGAATCGCCTTGAATTTTAGCGCTGCCTGAACAAGCCTGTCCACAGCCATGGCTCCTCATAAGAAGATTTTTGGCACGGACGGCGTTCGTGGCACCGCGAACATCGAGCCAGTTACTGCGGAAACGGCGCTGAAACTCGGCCGCGCCGCCGGCCATGTGTTCAAGAACATCCAAAGCCAGGTGCCGGGCCGCGGGCGCCATAAGATCGTGCTGGGTAAAGACACCCGGCTTTCGGGTTACATGCTCGAGAATGCCCTGTCGTCCGGCATTCTCTCGATGGGGGTTGACGTGCTCTTTATCGGGCCACTCCCGACTCCGGGCGTGGCGTATGTCACTCGCAGCTTGCGGGCGGATGCGGGCATTGTCATCACGGCCTCCCACAATCCCTATGACGACAACGGGATTAAATTCTTCCGGCCGGACGGCTACAAACTCGATGACAAAATCGAGTTCGAGATTGAGAGCCTCGTATTCAGCGGCCGCATCGAGAACATCCGGCCGACGGCCGCGGACATTGGAAAGGCCGTGCGCATCGATGATGCGCTGGGCCGCTACATCGAGCACGCCAAAGCGTCTTTTCCTCGTGGCCTCACACTCGAGGGCATGCGTATTGTGGTGGATTGCGCCCATGGTGCGGCGTACAAATCGACGCCGTGTGTTCTGCGTGAGTTGGGGGCGGACGTCATTACCTACGGCAACCAGCCCGACGGCAAGAACATCAACAAGGAATGCGGGTCGATGCATCCGAACCTGGTTTGCCAAAAGGTCTGGGAGCACCGCGCCGACCTGGGCATCGCTCACGACGGGGACGCGGACCGCGTGCTGCTCTGCGACGAGAGCGGACAATTGCTGGATGGCGACGACATCATGGCGCTGACCGCGACGGACCTGCTCGCCCAGGGCCTGCTCAAGGAGAAGACCCTGGTGGCGACCGTCATGAGCAACGCCGGTTTGGAGGCTGCCGTCCAGGCCGCCGGCGGCCGAATGGTGCGCACTGCCGTCGGGGACAAGAATGTCATCGACGAGATGTTGCGCGGCGGGTATAACTTTGGGGGCGAGCAAAGCGGCCACTTGATTTTTCGCGATTTTAGCTCGACTGGTGATGGATTGGTGGCGGCGCTCCAGGTGCTGCGGATTATGAAATCCCGGTCAGCACGGCTTTCAGCCCTGGCAAAATCCTGGACGCGCTTTCCGCAGTTGGTGGCCAATATTGTCGTGAGGGAGAAGCGGCCCTTCGAGGAACTTGAGGCTGTGCCGCAGTTGGTTTCCCAAGCGGAAGCGGAGCTGAGGGCCCAGGGCGGGCGAGTGCTCCTGCGCTACTCGGGGACCGAGCCCAAGGCGCGGCTGCTGCTCGAAGGCCCGGAAGCCGCCAGTCTCGAAAAATGGTCTCAGAGAATATCGGAAGCCCTTAAACGGCAGGTTGGCGCCTGAGTTCTCGGTTGTGATAGCTAAGGGCAGCCCTTTTTTGACGATGAAAGCTGAGATTGAAAAGAATTCGTTTGAGCTTCGCGGGCCACTAGGTGATCCGGTACCGGTGATGTACCCGAATCCGGGCCGCAGATCGCGCGCGGGCTTTGGAACCGAACGCACTGCGCCGTCTCCGTTTCTGCCCTATTGGCGTTTCCTGGTGGCGGCGTTTACCCGATACACCCAGACGGGAGGAGTCGTTCCTTCCCAGAGATTTCTTGTCGACCGCATGATCTCGGCGGTTCCCAGAGGATATCGCGGGCGTATTATCGAACTCGGACCGGGTACCGGTGCGTTGACCTTTCGCCTCGCTGCCAGATGCCGCCGGGCGGATATCGTGGCCTGCGAAATCAACCCGGAGTTTGCAGATATCGTCCACGGTCGCGTAGTGCTCGAGGGGCTGGAGCGTCGAATCAAGGTGGTCTCCGAGCCCGCCGAGCGGCTGCTCTCGGCGTTGGCCCGCGGCCGGTTCGGTCATCGCCCCGAATTCATCATCTCCGGGATTCCTCTCGGCAACCTCGCCCGGGACAGTGCCATCGCGCTGATCGAGTTGATCCACAAGGCGCTGGTGCCTGGTGGCCTATATATCCAGTTCCAGTATTCGTTGCTGGATCGCAAAAAGATTAAGGATCGGTTTTCCCGCATGCGCACAGTGCCGGCGCTGCTGAACTTTCCGCCGGCGGTCGTATATTACGCCTGGAAATAGCGGGCATTCCGGCCGCAGAGTCTTACGGCAGAACCAGAATCTCTTTGCGCAGCAGTCCCACCCACTGGCGTGGCATGCGTGAATCGAGCGAACCCGGCACCGGCTGTTCCGTTGCGACGTGTCCATCGCCGAAAACCGCATTGGCTCGTTGTCCGTGGCGGAAATGTCCGTTGGGCTGGCTCGTGTCATCGTTGACGTAATACCATTCCTCCAGCATCGGGTGAGAGGGCGAGGCTGGCGCTTGCCAGGTGTTGATTTGTGCGGCATCCGCCAGCAGCAGCACGTTTGAGGGCTGCGTGAACCGGCTTGTTTTCACCGGCGCTTCGCCGGGCGCGGCAGAAAGATATAAGTTGTAACCGTAGCCATAAGAGGCGCCGGCGGCTTTGAGTTTGGTTTGCGGGTTGAAATAGTCGAAGGCCGGGCAGAGCTCGACTCCGCGCCCGCGAATATAGGGATAGAGGACTCCTTGTGCCGCATCAAACATGCGCTGCCCTTCCGCTCCCCGCCCCAACCAGCCAAACCAGTAGAGTTGGCCGCCGTTTGTCGAGCTGCCGCCATAGCGGAAGCAGTTGCCGCTGTTGTCATCCCAGTAAAGCTGAACTGCCAGGCCTAGCTGCCGTAGATTGCTGACGCACCTGACCCTCTGGGCGGAGGCTCGGCCGCGCGTCAGCGCCGGAAGCAGCAGCGCCGCCAGCAGAACTATGAGGGCGATGACCACCAGCATTTCGACCAGGGAGAAGGCGCTTCGGCAGCGCCAGGGCGGTCCGCCGCAGCAATTCTCATTTTGGCGTGGCGCCGGCGTCTCGCCCGCGAGTTCCTGGGGCGTCCCCGCCCCTTTTAGCCTCGATCGGCGGGACGCCGACCGAACCCGCGGGCGAGACGCCCACGCCACAATCCCAGAATGAGAACTGCTGGGTCCGCCGGGCCACCGCCGGCTCCGGCTCCTTCGCCACTGGTCCGACACAGCCGGCCTCATGGCCGTTCAGCGCGGACGCGATAGAACGCCCGCGAATGGGGTGGATTTGAATCTTCCAGCGACAGAAGCGTACCGTTGCCGCCCAAAGTGGGGGAGGCCGTGCTCCAGGACCCGAAGTCTTCGGTCCGCTCGAGGGTGTAACGCCACGCGTTGAGCGAGTCGAACCGGACCTGCCAAAGGCCGTTCGTAAAACCACCCGTCATGTTAGCGACCGGGGGTGCGGGCGTGGTAATGGCGACGTTGTCGACAATCCCATGCGCCAGGACCGAATCGTAGTCGTCGCCGGCGTCGGAGTAGCTGCTGATTGAGAACGCATCGACGCGGAAGTCAGTGAAGTTTGTGCTGAGCACGACGCTATTGACGGGCCCAAATGGCGCCCCGTTGCGCGTGAGGGTAGTGGCAAGAGTCGAATTTGAAGCGGAATACGTCATGACGACATGGAACAAGTCACCCGTGGTCAATTCCAGAAGACTGTAATCGCCGGGCCCGTTGTAATTGAACACACTATTGCTGGAGACGATTTGGGGCCAGAGGGTGGCGCCGAAGCCGGCATCGCGGAAATAGTCCAGCTCCACCAGGTTCGGCGAGTCCGTGCCAGTGCCCCGGAGGAAGTTGGTCCGGGTGGCTTCGCGCAGATTCAGCAGACCGATCGCCAGTTCGAAGGCGTAGACTTTGTTCGACTCGATGCCGACCCCTATGTCGTCCAGCCGCAGGTCGAACGCGAGGCTGAAATCGTCGTCGCGGGCGAGGATCGTCCCCAGCGGATGGTAGAAGTAACTGTTGGGCCGCGAGGAATCCCAAGTGACGCGCAGGTTTTGGCTGGTGGCATCCCACGCAAAGAGATTCCGGTCTCCAAACGTCTGCCAGCCGGCCAGGGCCGGGTCGGAAGAGAAATCGTGCTGGATCGTTCCGGCCCGTGAGCCGGGGACAGAGAGAACGGACATGCTGGCTAGTGCCAGCGCGAACAAACGAGTATTTGGCATGTTGCTGATCTTTCAAGGCCCCGTCGATGGGCGGAGCCGGTTAACGGTTGAGAGACCAGCGCGGAGAGGGAAAGTCCCGCGGCCGGACGTGGGCGCGCCCGGCCTTTAGAAAAAAACCTTCACTCTCCCGCAAATCGGAGAATGAAGGCATTCGACGAACGCCGGCGCGCACCCGCGAACCGGCCTGGCCTCATCCTTCTCTTTGACGGAGAAGTCGGCCGTCACGAAGCGGGCAGGCTGCCTGCCCCTGGTGAGGGCCACGACGAGCACAGCCTGGCCGATATCCTGACTTCGGGCCTTAACCTTGCTCCCGCCTTCCCGGTGAAACCAGTGGCTTGCCGCAAACGTCCGCGTGCCAGCACGCATCCGCTGAGACTCTTGGGGGCTTGTAGCCCGTTACAGTGGCGCAACCGTCCCCGATTTACACGGGGTTCCCTGACGCCTGGCTGTGATTGTGTTTCAAAGAACGCCAGTTACCTAACTCAACACGCGGCGGTTGCCAAGGCAATTCGCCCAAAGAAACGAACAATTTCTTGCGGACCCGGGAACTCAGCGCAATCTTGAAGACCAGTTGACGCCCGACGGCCTTTTTCGAAAGTCGGGCCCTCGTGAATGGCGGAAGGCTTGGACCAGGTTTTTGTCAGGCTGAAACAGTGGCTGATTGGGGCGGTGCCCGGCCATTGGCAGCCCCTTGTTTCGGCGCTGATCTCAGTGGCGGCGATCCTGGCTGTTTTTGCGGGGCTTTTTGCCATCACCACTGTCCTGGAACGCAAGGGCCTGGGCCGAATCCAGAATCGCTACGGGCCCAACCGCGTCGGGCCCTGGGGGATTCTCCAGCCCATCGCTGACGGGCTGAAAACGCTGACGAAGGAGGACGTTGTCCCGAGTGGGGCGGACCGGGTCGTGCATTTTCTCGCGCCACTCGTGCTGGTGGTGGCCGCGTTCCTCGCGCTCTCGGTTCTGCCCCTGGGCCGGAACATGGTGGCGGTGGATTTCGACTCCGGCGTGCTGTTCTTTTTTGCCGTCGGCGCCGCGACCGAGCTGGCGGTGTTTATGGCCGGGTGGTCTAGCCGGAACAAGTACTCGCTGCTGGGCGCGATGCGGGCCATCGCGCAAATGATCAGCTACGAGGTGCCGTTGATTTTATCGGCCGTTGCCGTTCTGATGTATGTCGGTTCGCTCTCGACGGTTCAGATCGTCGAGGCGCAGGGTGGTTACTCCGGCTGGCTGCCCCGCTGGCATGTGCTGACGCCCTGGGGTTTCGCCGGGTTTGTGCTGTTCATGATCGCCGCGGCGGCGGAATCGAATCGCTCGCCATTTGATCTTCCCGAGGGGGAATCGGAGATCATTGCGGGATATTATATCGAGTATTCCGGCTTCAAATTCGCGTTGTTCTTCCTGGGAGAGTACATCGGCATGTTCGCGGTGTCCGGCCTGGCCATAACGTTGTTTCTCGGCGGGTGGCAGGCGCCGTTGCCGTTCCTGGAGGTGGTGCCGTCGTCCCTTTGGTTTTTCGGGAAGTTGCTGGCGCTGATTTTCGTTTTCATTTGGGTGCGCGGCACTTTGCCCCGGCTGCGGATGGACCAGTTAATGAACTTTGCCTGGAAATTCATGCTGCCGCTGGCGCTATTGAACATTGGCGTGACCGGGGTATGGCGTTTTATGGAGCCAGGCTGGCCGCGCTGGCTGGTGTGCGCTGCGCTCATTGTCGGGCCCTACGTTTTGCTCGGGCGGGCGCTGGCCGAGAACCAGGGTCTCGGCAGGAGAACCTACAAATATGGCGACTAACGGAGAAAACCGGAGATGATACTCTTTGGAATCACGGCGCTGGTGATGCTCGCCAGCAGCATCGCCGCGGTGGCTCTCCGCAACCTGGTGCATTGCGCGCTGGCGGTGGGCCTGGCGTTCGCCGGGCTGGCGGCGCTTTACCTGCAACTCGGGGCGCAGTTCGCCGGGTTTGCGCAGGTGCTGGTGTACTTGGGCGCGGTCGCGATTCTCATCGTCTTCGCCATCCTGCTCACTGGCGGGAGCGAGCCACAGCGCGAACCGCTGGTTTCGCCCGGTTCGTGGGGGGGACTGGTGGTTGCGTTGGGCGTGTTTATCGTGCTGGCAGCGGTGATTCTGTCCAGCAAATCCACGGCCGTGCCGCCCGGAGCCCCGCCTCCGGCGAGTGTGCGGCAGCTTGGGGAAGAGTTGATGACCAGGTATATCCTTCCCCTGGAAGTGCTCGGACTGCTGCTGACTGCGGCTTTGATCGGCGCGGTGATCATCGCGATGCGCGAGCCCGAACCGGATTAATATCGCCGCATGACTCCACTTCAAAGTTGTCTCATTGTTTCGGCGCTGCTGTTCGCCATCGGGCTGGGGGGAGCGCTCGCGCGGCGAAATGCCATCATCGTGCTCATCGGCATCGAACTCATGCTTAACGCCGCGAACCTGAATTTTATCGCGTTCTGGCGGTTCGCGCCGCATCCGCCAGCGCAAACCGGCATCGTGTTTGTGATCTTCTCGATCGGGATCGCGGCGGCTGAAGCGGCGGTGGGTTTGGCTCTCATCATCGCGATTTACCGCCATCGCCGGACAACCCGCCTCGACCAGATTAATTCCATGAGGGGATAAAAGGGGAGGCGCGGGCGCTTTAATTGTTATCTGGCGTTAACGAGCGTGATTTGGCGTTATCCAGCGTTAGTGGTAACGGTGCGGTCGGAGGCGCGGAGCGTGGGAGCGTTGAAGCGTTAAAGCGTTAAAGCGTTGAAGCGTTGAAAGTTTACAGGCGTAAAGGAGGGAAAATGTTTTTCTCCGGGCAGGGGCCGGAGATGCAAAAGCGTAGCCAAAAGCGTAGCAGATTGCGGAAGTGGCTGCTCACGGGCGGGTTGTGACTTGCAGAAGTGTAGCAGCAAGAGTGTAGCACCTGCAAAAACATACCAGCTCCGAAGTCCGATTGAAATGTTTTTCTCGGAGGGGGGCTGCGATCCGTTAAGAGTTAAGCGTTAAGCGCTAAGCGTTGGTCGTTTGGCGTTGGTTTCCGGTGCCGGGGGGATTACTTCCTCTGCCTGTTTTTGTTTTTTTAAGTCTGATTAAGTCCCATCAAGTCCGATTTACTCCCGCTGAGTCTGCAGGGCTTGGGTGCGGAGTTGGGATTTGGCCGCCGCCCGGCAGGGGCGTCCTTCTGCCAGTTCGCGTCGACCGGCGCCGTCGGGTGGCGGCGGCGCTTTTTCGAATGTCAAAGAACGGTTCTGCGTTCCGAGGTCAGCAGACCTCGGGCACAGACATAAAGCACAATACTTTTTGCCGACCACGGTACGAAACTCAGTTGGACAAAAGCTGTCCAAGTGAAAAAAAGTTTTTCATAGGTGACCTTGGGTGAGGGTCGCCGCAAAAGGGCGCAAAAGGCTCGAAATATTGCACTACAAAAGGTACTAACCGCGGAAGACGCGGCGGCCGCGAAAAGTCGAGCGTGGCGAAGCAGCGCTCGGATTAAGCATCGTCCACAAAATGTCCTCCCGCTGGGCTCCGCGGCTCATGACGGCCGTCCCGCCGAAGCTCTTGGTTCTGGCGAAGGCGGATGATCAGTGGCGTCCGGGATACTGGAGCCGCATTTTTCGTGGCATGGGGACATTAGATCGGAAATAGCACGCCAAGCCGGGCTCAATATCTATTAATGTGCTGGTCTGACCCCTTTCCTGGGGGAGTCGCTAACAGCTCCGGCACGTATTCGTATTCCTTGGCTAACCGCAGTACGGGTGCGGCTCAGCTCAATGACTCCGTTGTTGGCGCGAGCACCGTGTATGTGGGGTTTTTTGACCCGTGGACAGGAGTATACGCCGTAAAATCATCCTCCGGCGGTTTTCAGATCGGCAGCTTCGTCGTCTTGGACACAACGCGTCCGACGATCTCGATTTCCAGTCCGGCAACCGCGACGACTTACACGAACGCACGGACAGTGACCATTACTGCTACCGCTTCTGACAATGTGGGGGTAACGAGTGTCGAGTTTTATGACGGCGGGATACTCAAAGGCACCGATCTGACAGCACCCTACACGTATGACTGGCCGTTCACTGCGGCTGACAACGGTGCACATGCCTGGACCGCTCGCGCTTTTGACGCTGCTGGGAATCTATCAGACTCCAGCCCAGTCACACTCACAGTGAACATTGACACCACTCCGCCGACCGTTGCGATTTCCAGCCCAGCCAACGGGGCGATCCTCACGACTTCGCCGACCACGGCATCGGGCACGGCCAGTGATCCCGGCTCTCCAGCCAGCGGTCTCGCAGGAGTGGAAGTGCGCATCAACGGTGGAGGTTGGTCAAACGCCACGGGCACCACCGGTTGGACACGGAGCGTCACGTTGTCGCCTTGTTTGAACTCCGTTGAGGCACGCAGCCGGGACCGCGCCGGAAATTACTCAAGCGTTGTTTCAAACTTCTTTACTTATACACCGCCCAACATGGCACCGAACCCGCCAAGCAATGCTTCTCCGCCCAACGGAGCCGTAGGCGTGTCCGTCACGCCCACGCTGGAGGCGAGCGCATTCAGCGACCCAGACCCTGCTTGCATCGGCGACACTCACGCCGCGAGCCAGTGGCAGGTGCTGAGCGCTAACGGAAGCATTGTTGTCGACAGTGGTACGGACACGGTCAACAAAGTGACTTGGATAGTACCGGCTAACAAGCTGAACTACGGCAGCAACTACCAATGGCGTGTTCGATACCGGGACAGTCGTAACAGTTGGAGCAGTTTCTCAGCGCAGACGTGGTTCACAAATTGCGGCCCTTGGCTCGTCGGCTTGCGGGAGGGGACAAACATGGTGATTAAATGGCCAACGAACGCCCTCGCCTTTGCCTTGCAGTGGTCGACAAAACTGGGCACGGCGATGTGGAGCAACGCTATCCCTGCGCCGGTAATTGTGAACGGGCAATACACGGTCACAAACACTATGACGAACCAAGCGCGGTTCTATCGACTGAAAAAGTAACGGCAGCGATGTTGACTTGACGTGATTGGCGTTATTCGAGTTTGCGGCGGGAGTTGCAGATCTTGAGTCGAGTTCGTCTGGCGGGATCCACGGTGCACGAAGGCTCGCCGGTGTGTATGCTGCCGGTATCCTTGGGACTGGCTGGCGGTCCGCGACGGCTGGTGATGCTGCTAACCCAGGGTCAACCCAGAATGGCGCTCAGACAAGGCGTAAGTCTTTGGGTTTGAGCGGTTTAAAGCGGTGGGTATCGGGCGTTGTGGAAAACATGATTTGGCGCGATAGAGTCTCCATAGCCCGGACGGTTTTGCGCAGTTGCCTT
>DATDCV010000018.1:0-17288 GCA_036524155.1 Verrucomicrobiia bacterium | reverse complement strand
GCGACGCAAGCGCTCCTGCCCACGCGCGCTGCGGCAACCTGTGAGTAGTTGGCCACGCTTGCGCAGAAACACCTATCATAATGGCCCCGTCGAATACTCCGTCGGAGAGATCTATGCCTGAATTCCTAAAAGGCATTGCGCTTAAGCCGATTAAAAATCGGCGCTCCGACCCAAGACTGAGAGGGTACTGTCCTGACTGCAGAACTGCGGAGCCTTTCGGCCAGTGCACCTCGCCGGAGGGTCGCGGTGGCACACATGCGCGGGTGTGCCTTGCCAAACTCAAGGTCGGCCCTACATTAGCAAAATGAAGCTACCGCGCGAGGTGCCGGTCATGACACTGCCGAACGCGACGCTGTTTCCGCAAGCGTTACTGCCGCTCTATATCTTCGAGCCGCGGTACCGCCAAATGCTGGCCGACGCGCTGCATTCCGATCGGATGTTCTCGGTAGCCATGCAAAAACCGGGAAGCACGCGCGAGAGCCCTTCCCCCGTTGCGGGTCTGGGCCTGATCCGGGTGTCCGTGGGACATCGGGATGGAACGTCACATTTGATCCTGCAGGGCCTGGCCAGGGTCGAGTTGGCCGAAACCGTTCGGTACAAGCCCTATCGCGTGCAGCGCATCAGGCCAATTCAGTCCCCACCCTGCGACAATGTGAAGGTCGACGCGCTGGTTGCCAAACTGCGCGAACTGATTCAGGAACGCATCGATTTGGGTCTGCCGTTTCCCTTCCCGGTGGTGTCACCCGGCCAAACCGAGACCAAAGCAGCTCCTTCGGCCTGTTCACCCAAGGATATTCTGAACTACCTGGATTCGATCAACGACCCGGAACAGGCTGCGGACCTGGTCTCCTGGTCGGTCTTGCCGGCGGCGGCGCAACGTCAAAGCATCCTCGAAACGGTCGATGTTGAGGCGCGCCTCCGTCGCTTGATTCACTTTTTGCTCGCCGAAATCCGTGACAAAAGAAAAGATGGCAGCTCATGAGCGACCCGCAGAAACCGGTTGAACCGACCGCCAACCTCGGCCAGGACGACACCATGTCGGTGTTGTTCGCACAACTAGTGATACAACAGAGTAACATGGCCATGATGCTTCTCGGGAAAGTGGCCCACCCGGAGTCCGGGAAAGCGACCCGGGATCTGGAGGCCGCCCGGCTGTTCATCGATCAGTTGGAAATGCTGGAGGTGAAAACCCGCGGCAATCTGAGCAAGGAAGAATCGGGCCTGTTGAAGCAGAGCCTGATGAGCTTGCGTCTCGCGTTTGTTGAGGCCGCGGATGAGCCCGCTCCCAAGGCCGAGCCCCGGCCGCAGAGCGCCGCGCCTGAGGGCGCCGCCGCCAGCGGCTCGACGGCCGATGCTGACGACGAACACCGGAAGAAATTCAGCAAGAAGTACTGAGCGTGCCGCGAGCGGGGCGGGTAACCAGTTAGCGACGGCAGATTCGCCGGGTGTCAGATACTTATTTGGTCTGAGGAGCCGCCGGGGGAGCTGCGGATTCCGGGACCGGCTGGAGCTTGAGCTTCTCATCCAGGATGGCGACGGCCGCGTCCTTTTTCAGCTTGTCGATGAACGCCTGGTAATCCTGCTGGCGCGACCTGAGTTGCTGTTGCTTGAGGTATTCGGTGATGTCGGGCGCCACCTTCGCAAATTCGAGCTTTTTGGCGGGAATTTTCTCGATGAGCTTGATGATGTGATATCCGTACTCGGTGGTGACAAGGTCGCTGATCTCTCCGGGCTTGAGCACGAAGGCCGCTTTCTCAAACTCAGGCGCCATGGCGTGTTCAGGGTCAGCGGTGGCTCGCGCGAAGGTGTATTCGCCGCCATTGGCCTTCGACCCGGTGTCGTCGGAAGACTCCTTCACCAGCTTGGCGAAGTCCTCGCCCGCGCGGGCGCGTTTTAAGACGGCCTGGGCTGCTTTTTGCTGGGCGGCCTTTTTCTCGGCGCTCAGATCCTGCCTGGTGGTGAGATCCTTAGTGGCAAAGAGTATGTGGCTGGCGCGAACCGTTTCCGGTTGCTCGAACTGGGCTGGATTCTCGTCGTAGAACTTTTTTGCCTCGCCATCCTTGACGCTGATCTTAAGTTCGCGTTCGAGAACGTTCTGGGCGGTGGCTTCCTCGTTCATCCGGGCCTGCAATTTTTCCTGAGAGGTCCCCATGGCCTTAAGCTGCCGATCGAAATCGTCGAGGCTCCTGGCACGCTCTTTGATGAGGGCGAGGCGTTTCGCGGTGAGGTCTTTGCCGGTGGAACGGTCGGAATCGTTGGCTTTGGCGAGCAAGAGCTGGATCTGAACCAGGCGATCGAGCATCTGCTGTTCGAGCATCTCAAGTTGCTGCGGCGGGATGGACTGACCTCGAGCTGCGGCCGAGGATTTGATGTTGACCATGGCCTCGTCCAACTCGCTACGCTTTACGGCGACGTCTTTGCCTTTGGCGACGAGGTCGCCGCCGAAGAGGTCAACGGCCTGGGCGGCAGGCGCAGCCGGTGGTTGGCCGGCGGGCGGGGCGTCCTCGGCCGCAACCGCAATGCGGACAGGGGCGGCAAGGACGATGGTGATTACGAGGAGCCAGCAGGGCATCGGATCATTTTTGGCATGCATAAAGAAACGGACTCTAACACATCGTCAAAGCTTGACCACATTGACATTGCGAATATACGCGTCCTTCCTCAGTTCTTCCAGGACTTCGGCGGGCGGGACGCTGTCGAGGTTCAGGACGGTGAGGGCGTGGCCGCCGGCGGTGTCGCGGGACAGGCTCATGCTGGCGATGTTGACGTTGTGGCGAGCCAGGAGCGTGCCGAGATAACCAACAATACCCGGTCGATCCTTGTTTTCCAGCAGCAGGACGACGCCGGAGGGCACGATCTCAGTGGGGCGGCTGAACAGGCGGACGATGCGGGGATTGTCGGGCGAACCGAAGAACGTGCCGCCCGCCGAGATCACTTTTTGCCCGTCGCGGAAAACCTGAACGTGCAACCATTCATTGAAGGTGACCGGTTCGTTGGACCGTTTTTCCTCGACCGTAAGACCGATCGTGGAGGCGATGCTGCGGACATTGACATTGTTGAGGTCCTTGACGGAGGCGCGGGAGAGAAAGCCCAGCAGGATGGCGCGGGTGACGGGGTCGATGTTGGGCAGGTGCTGAGCTTTGCCGCCGTAACTGATGTGGAGGCGGTCGACTTGAGCCGGGGCGAGCTGGGCGAGGAGCTTGCCCAGCTTTTCGCCGAGGGCCAGGTACGGTTTAACTTCTTCGTAGGTCTTGGCGTCGAGGTAAGGGAGGTTGACGGCATTTCGGACTTCGCCGGTTAGGAGGTATCCGGCAATGACCTCGGCGACCTCGATGCCGCATTTTTCCTGGGCTTCGCGGGTGCTGGCGCCGAGGTGGGGCGTCAGGGTAATCGCGGGGTGTTTGCGGAAAAGATGTTCCGGGGGCAGGGGTTCGGTGGCGTAAACGTCCAAAGCCGCCGCCGCCACCTTCCCCGAATCCAGCGCGGCGATCAAATCCGACTCGACGACGATCTCACCGCGAGCGCAATTGACGATGCAGACCTTGGGCTTCATCTTGAGGAACGCGGCGGCGTTGAGCATTCCGCGAGTCTGTTCCGTGACCGGCATGTGGACGGTGATGAAATCGGAATCGCGATAGACATCATCGAGGTCGCCGGCAACCTCAATGCCGAGCGCGCGGGCGCGATCTTCCGTCAGGAAAGGGTCGTACGCCACCACCGTCATCCCGAACGCCAGGGCGCGTTTGGCGACCTCGCTGCCGATTCGGCCGAGGCCGAGCACGCCAAGGGTTTTGCCGCTGACCTCCGAACCCTGGAACTGTTTGCGGTCCCATTTGCCCGCAGTCATCGAGGCGGCCGCCTGGGGCACCTTCCGGGCGAGGCTCAGGATCATGGCGAACGTCAACTCGGCGGTGGAAACCGTGTTCCCGGCAGGCGTGTTCATGACTACGACGCCGCGTTGCGTCGCCGCATCAACGTCGACGTTGTCAACACCCACGCCGGCACGGCCGACGACGCGCAGTGCCGGCGCTGCCTCGATCACGGCCCGGGTCACCTTGGTCTCGGAACGTACGACCATTGCCGCGGCGTCTTTGACGACGGGCAATAACTCGGCTTCCGCAAGCCGGTTCGGCAGCACGACCACATCAAATTCGGGCCGCTGTTGCAGCAGCGCAATGCCTTTGGGCGAGATCGGGTCACACACCAGAATTTTCATAAAGAGGCGCGAGTCTAGCAGAGGACTGCCGCAGGTCAATTCAGGGCTTCGACCACCGGTATCACCTCAGCCTCGCAAGGAGCATGGCCCCCTTCCGGCAATTCGCATTCTGGCTTCAATGCGCTCCTGTTCCTTCTGCTGGGCGCTCTGGCCCACGAAGCTCGAGTGGTCCACACTCAACTCTCAATCATCAACATTCCGAACATCGACTCCCTACGTCGTCGCCTACGATCGCTGGGAGATCTAAGGCGGGGTGACGCTGGCAGGCTCGGCCGTTCTCGCCTGCTTACGGTGGCGCCAGCACTTTTTCCGGGTTGGTGCGCTCGGCGGAATGTCCTGGCCAAGGCTCTTTTCGGCACATTTCGTGCTTTACTCTCAAGCGCGGCTTCAGTGGTGCTGCTCCCTGTCCGGCCGAATTTAGGCTGGACGAGAGCGGATCCGTTCGTTAATTGCCTAATCACTTTATGAGGACCAAACTTTGCTGTGGGTGGTTTTTCGCGTTCATGGTGTTTAACACCAACCTGATCGCTCAAACGTTTACAGGGAGTAATCAGCCGGGCACTGGCTTGGGATTCACGTTCTCGATTGGCGCCGGAGTGACGAATCTCTCGGTATCGGTTTCCAACACGACGACTGCTTTTTCGCACCTGTACCTGAAGCGCGGTCCCGGGGCCTCCACGGCCAATTACGACTATGTCTCGCGGTTGGACAAAACTAACAACAACATCAACCTGGAATTTCCCGAGCTCGTCGCCTCCACCAACTACAGCTTGTGGGTGCAGACTCCGGGCGACTCCGCAGCGCATGCCTTTTCCGTGGTACTGACCACAAACCGGATAGATGCTCGTCTCATTTCCATGCCCATGCTGAAATTCATGGAGTTCTCAGTCACCGGGACGCTCGTGGCCGGGATGTGGAACTACTACCAGGTTGATGTACCTACCAACCTGCCAGGCTGGCGGATTGTGCTTTCGTGTTCCGGAACTGCGGATGCGGACGTGTATGTGCAGCGCCGCGCGGTTCCAACCACCGGGAGCTACCTGGTGCGCAGCCTCAATCGTCCACTCGACACAATTTTCCTGGATAACGCTGTGGCCACGAACCAAACCTACTTCATCGCGGTGCAAATTCCCTCGAGCGGCGCAGGCACCGCCCAATACACGCTGAGCGCGGAAGTGGCCCCGGTCGTGACGCTAAGCTGGGAACCTGGAACAACTTCGGCGGCGACCACCGCGTGGACTAACCGCAGCCTGCTGGGCGGCGATTACTTTTTCAAGATCCTCACTGAGGACGCCCTGTCGGGGATCTGGCGGACGCGCCTGAATGTGCAGTCGGGCGAGGCTGACCTGTTCATGAAACGGACGGTGCTGCCAACCGCGACGAGCTACGACTTCAGTTCGGCCCGGTCGGGTTCTGACGGGGTGGCGCTGGTCGAGGTCGGCCAGTATCAAGCCAGCCAAACCTGGTACCTGATGGTCACAGCGGTACCGGGCGCTCAATGGTCGATCTACTCGGGCAATTGCTACATTGAGCCGCTGCCCACGCCCATGGCTGACAATATCGGAGGCACTAACACCGTCATCGCGCCGGAAGGCCTGAATTTTTACTCGACTGCTATCAGCTCCGACACGATCGCCTGGCGTTTGGGATTGGGCGGCCTGACCAACAGCCTGTATGTGCGACAGGGATCCGCGGCGCATAGTTACTCCACCGCCTATTACGACTGGAAACACCCGGGCCAGATTCTGTTGGTGCCGTCTTACCTCAAATCGAGCACCGAATATTTCATCACTGTCGCCGGCACGCCCGGCCAGGCTTTTACTTTGGATTCCCGGCAGCAGCCCATACTGGAAATGTCTTTTGCCGGCTCCGCCACAGTCTCCGCAACCGATTACGGGTATGTTACCTACCACGTAACTGTGCCGCCGGAGCAAATCGCCTGGCAACTGGACTTGCTGCCGACCAGCGGCGATCCGGCCGTAGCGGCTCGCTTCTCCGCGGTTGCAAGCGAAGATTTCAACAACGGCTTCTCGGAAATGCCGGGTTCGGCGGTCAAAACAGTCACCTTGGTGCCCCCGGCGCTGGTCGACGGTTCGTACTACCTGACGGTCTACGGCACCCCGCCGTTCACGGCCACCCTCACCAACTCGCGACCAATCGTCACCGACGTGCCCTACGCTTTCGTCGTCACCAACGACCTGCCGACCCGTCAGGGCTGGCGCTTCTATCGGATCACTGATATTGACTCCCAGCTTACTTCCCTTGGCTGGGAACTGCTCCTGAACGATCAGGTGCCGGGCACTGAAATCGCGGTCCGGCGCAGTGCCATCCCGGGACGCTGGTCCTGGCGCACGAACTACAACAAGGTGACCACCACTACGGTTAGCAGCAACATGGATGTCTCATCAATTAAGGGTTTCCTCCAGTTCCCACGGCATCCTGCGGACATCTGGTACATAGGGGTCAATACCACCAACCAGCCCTTGGGCAAGTTCATCCTAACAAGCCGGGAGAGCCCTCGTCCATTGCTCACATTGGCGACGGACTACCAGTCAACCCATGTGTCGGATCAACCCGCCGGCATGTATCAGTATTTTGAAATCGACGTTCCCGCCAATCTCCTGGGGCTCGAGGTGAAGGTTGCCAATGTTCTCGCCGGCGACCCGCGCCTGGTTCTGTGCCGCGACCTCCTGCCCGTCGATCTTCGGTCCATCCTCGTCAACAGCAACGCCTGGACGCCGGATACCTCGACCAACTGGCCCAGTGGCGCTCAAGTGTATTATGCGAATGACTGGACGGGCTATACCACTGACTCCCGTGGCACTAATGAGACCGGTCATTACTTCTTCTCCAGCCGCGGCAACCCGCTCGAACCAGGCGTCTATTATCTCGGCGTGGTTAACGGAACCGCCAACACCTCGGCCAGCGAGTACGACCTGATGCTCCGTGGCCTGTATCCGGACGGCTCGTTCATCGATGTGCCGACTGGCGCGAGCACTTCCCGCGGTGACCTTGCGCCGCACGATGTGCTCTGGCATCGCCTCACGGTGGCTGCGAACACACCGAGCCTGAAACTTCGTCTGAGCGCCGATACAGGTGACGCGATGGTGGTGCTCCGGCAGGGTGGCCTGCCCAATTACAGCGCCAGCCAGACCTCGCCGACCAATCTCAGTGGCTGCAAACTGCAAAAGCTTGGCAACGAGCATTTCCTGATGCTGCCCTATCCGACCAACGACAACATCGTCAGCGGAACCTATTACCTCGCGGTAGTCGGAGAAGGGCAGAACCCGGTATCACCGCGGTCCGGATCGAATACCTGCAGTTTCACCTTCTTTAATGAGGGATCATTAGTGCTGAGTAATCTCGGATCGATCGATCCGTCTGGCGCCACCAGCCTTGTTTCGACTCAGGCGCAGGAAGCGGGCGAGGTCCACGGCTTCACTTTCAACGTGGTTCCGAACACTCCGGTCATTGAAGCACGACTGAAGGACCGCACTGGCAACCCGAGGATGGTGATGCGCGCAGACGCAAAATTATCAGACCTGCCCGACCCCTACGGCTCGAGCGGGGGTTGGACTCCTGCCTGGACCAACGACAAAGTGATCCGCATTCCAGCGCCGCCCGCCGGCAACTACACGCTGCTGGTTCAGGCAGCGGGGGTGAGCGGCAAGTACACTAATTCCACTTACACGCTCGATATTTCGGCGCAACAGGCGCAGCCGCTGGTTTATGATGGAGGCCTGATCAGTATTACCGACCAGGCAGCCGACGGCTGGAAATACTTTCTAGTCACTGTCCCGTCCGGCGTGCTGGGTTGGGATCTGCGTCTGGCCAATGTTTCTTCCGGCGATCCAAAGATGGTCATCTGCCGCGACTCGATCCCTTTCGACCTCTCGACAAAGACCTCAAGCAATACGGTCTGGACACCGTACACCGCCACCAACTGGCCGTCCGGCTTCCGCATCGCGCCGGACAGGGATTGGACGGGTTACACGCAATCCGGCCTGGGCACCAATGAGACCGGCCGGTTCTTCACGGCTGGCCTGGGCAACCCGCTCGAGGCCGGCTCGTATATTATCGGCGTCACCAGCGGCGGTGCTCCCGGCCCGGCTGCTTCGCTGACCTACCAAATTCTGAGCCGCGGCATCGGCACCAACCAGAGCGTTGTGGTGCAACCGCTGCCCTTTGCCGGTGGGCAGAGCAACATCGCCGGACTTCAGCCGCACGATTTTCGCTTGTATCGTGTGGATATCGCGAGCAACACGCCCAGTTGGCAGCTTCGACTCGCGGCCACAGCCGGGGACGGCCTGCTCGTAGTGCGGAAAGATGGCCTGCCTAACTTCGGTGCGACCAATACCATCGCGGTGACCAACACCGCAGGCTGCAAGCTGCAAAAAGCCGGCAATGAGCACTTCGTGCTGTTGCCCACGGAACCCGCGCTCGAAATACCGGCCGGCACTTACTACCTGGGCGTGGTTAGCGAGGGCCAGAACCCCTCTGGCTCACGCATTGGCACGAATGCGTCGTCCTTTGAGCTCCAAAGCTTCGGCACCTTGCCGATCACGAACCTGGGCACGGTGGACGATACCAACGCGATTGTGGCATCGGTCTGGCAGGAAGGCGGGTCTGTCAGGGCCTTCCAGTACAACGTTCGATCCGGCGTCCTGGCAGTGGTGACGCGCCTGGCGGATCGCGTAGGCAACCCGAGTATGACCTTGATGCAGGGCAGCATCCTGCCGCGCACGGCCGAAGTTTACGGACGCCAAGGCGGCTGGCTCGAGGATTGGAAGAGCACCAACTACATTCGCATCGACCAACCCGCCGGCGGACCGTACACGCTGCTGGTCCACGCCGGCGCCGTTGCCAGCCAATATCCTGATGCCAGCTATACGGTGATGATTTACTCGCTCGTCCAGGGCACAATTCCGCTCGCCTTCGACGGCGGTGAAGCCGACATCAGCGGCCAGTTGACCGGCGAGTGGGAGTACTTTTCGGTGGACGTGCCCACTAACGCCATCGGCTGGGACCTTCGCCTGACCAATATCCTGAGCGGCAGCCCCCGCCTGGTCGTCTGCCGCAACGGCTACCCACTCGATCTGAGCTCGCGTTTATTTGGAGGCGCGGCATGGGCCTGGACGGGTGCAACCAATTGGCCCGTCGCGGCTCAGGCGGCTCCGGCATTGGATTGGACTGGCTACAAAATGGATCCGGGCAACGTCGATACGACCGGAACCATTTTCGCTGCCGGGATGGGCGGGCCGCTTGAGCCAGGACACTACCTCATTGGCGTAAGCAGTGCCCCGGGCACGACCGCCCCTATGACTTATACGATCGTAAGCCGCGGCATCGGTGATGGGTTCCTAATCCCGGTGAATCCTCTCACTCTAGGCACCAACAGCACTGACCTTGCGAGAGTAAACCCGCGCGAAGCCGCTTATTATTCGCTGCAGGTTACCAACGACATCCCGCTTTGGAAGTTACGCGTTGTTCCGGCCATCGGCGAAGCGCTGCTCGCGGTTCGCGCGCGAACGCTACCCAACGTAGGCGTAACCTCAAATGTAGTGGCAACCGCCGCTGCGGGCGGCCACAAGTTCCAAAAGTTCGGCGTCGAAAATGCCCTCCTCGGTCAACCGACTGGCATTACAAATATTCCGCCCGGCAGGTATTACCTGGCGGTCATCGGCGAGGGCCGTTCACCTCAGTACGGTGGCGCCAACATCGGCGTCGGCCCCACTGACTTCTCCCTGACCAGCGTAATCCCGGTGCAGCCGGCCGATCTCGGCGCGGTCGGAGCAGGCACGGATGTCGTGGTCACGAACACGTTGGAGGGCGGGGAAACCACCTGTTACCAGTTCAGTACCCCACCGGGCGCTTTGGGGCTCACACTGACGCTAGAGAATGTCAGCGGCAACCCTCTGCTGCGACTCAGAAATGACCAGAAGCTGCCGCTGGACTCTGCCTCCTACGGGCAGGACGGTGGTTATAAGGGAATGTGGGAAAGCACCAATCGCATCTCATTCTCGAACCCGACTTCGGCGGTTTACACGGTTTCGGTGCTCGCGAATGGCGCTGGCACCAACTGGCTGCCGTGCTCATACAATTTGCGCGTCCACGTCGAGGGCGGCGTGGAAGTCCTGAGCTTCGATGCGGGCAGTGCCCAGGTCGCTGGTCAACGAGACCTTTGGCGCGTCTACCAGGTTATCGTGCCCCCCAATGCGCTAGGCTGGGATTTGCGTTTGATTGATGTCACGAATGGAACCCCGCGGGTGGTGATTTGCCGCGACACAACCCCAAGCAGTCTAACCGGCCACTCTGAGTTGCTCCAGATGACGAACTGGCCCACTGGTTGGCAGATCGCGCCGGGCGTAGACTGGACCGCGCTCAACGCGCCGGATGGCACGTCCTCGACTGGTCGCGTTTTCCAGGTCGGCATGGGCAACCCGCTCGAGCCCGGGACCTATTATGTCGGTGTGACCAACACCTCCAGTTCGATCCCCTGCTCATACACCCTGGTCAGCCGCGGCATCGGGAGCGCTTTTAGCATCCCGGTCGTCGATGTGCCGTTTGCGCTTGGAATGGGTGGTGACGTATTGCCTGCCCGGGAAGCCTCCTGGTTCCGCATCACTGTCCCTGAAAACACGCCCTCCTGGAAAGTCGCTGTCGAGTTTGACCAGGGCGATGGCCTGATTGTGGCCCAACGATCATTTCTTCCGAGCATCGGTGCGGGACGGACTAACACACTTTCGAAGGCGTTGGGCGGAAAAAAGATGCAGAAACTGGGGAACGAACAACTGCTGGCCCTCGCCTCCGGCACGAACTTGCTCGGCGGCACGTATTACCTGGGTGTGGTCAGCGAAGGCCTTTATCCGAGCAATGCGTTGAATCGAATCGGCTCGGGTATGTGCTCCTTTACCTTGGCCAGCTACGGCAGTGTGCCGCCCTTTGATTTGGGAACCGTAGGCACTCAGGATCTCCTCGGCCAAACGACGCTGCAGGGTGGAGAATGCGCAACCTACAGATTCGGCGTGCCCGGAGGCGCTCTGGCCGTGCAGGTTTTCTTCGAAGAAACCAATGGCCTTCCGGCCATGACTCTCGCCACCGGCAGTATGCCTCCAACTGCCCCCAACGCTTACGGAGCGGATGGTGGCAATATCATTCAGTATCAGTCGACCAACGTCATCACCATCCCCAACCCGGCGCCCACAAACTATTCGATCACCGCCCAGGCCGGCGGCTCGGGGATTAGCTTCCCGGATGCCGACTACAAGCTCCGAGTGCGCAGCTTGCCGGTGGCGAATGTCAACTTCGATTCACAGCTAAACACTAACGGGCTATCCAACGTGGCCGGTGCGATTCTCCAGGACGGGTTCAGCACGTATTACCGGATCTTGGTTCCGCCGAGCCTCAAGGGGGAACCGGTGATTGGCTGGCGGCTCAGCCTGAGTGCTCTGTATGGTTCGCCGCGCATGCGGGTCCGGCAAGGCGCCCTGCCCGACAATACAGGCTCCAGCGGGACGTCGGCCTATTTCCCGCGGGAGGCGGTTCTCGTTCCAGACTACCTGGTGCCGGGGACGTGGTATGTCGAGGTCAAGGCTGCCGGGCTGACGGAGTTCACGCTTAGCAGCGAGGCGCTGAGACTCGAACGGCCGGCCTGGGTCATGCCCGCCGTTGGGGAACCAGTGACGACGCCCGGGTTGCTGCCTGCCGGTCCAACTTTCGGCGACACGGCTGTCAGCACGGACGGCTCGCCGTTGTCGGGCGGTATGGATCTCGAAACGGATGGATTCCACTACTACGCGGTCGTGGTTCCACCGGGCAATGGCGGCTTGCTACGAACTGAGGTGGACGCCATCAGCGGCAACGCAAACCTCTATCTCCGCGTCGGCGCTCCGCCAACCTTGTCCCACAACGCCGCTGGGGGCAGCGGGCCGCTCTATAATCGCGCGCTGACCAATGCGGTCGGCACTGAATACGGCAACTGGGTAGTGCTCGACGGTAAATCCGAGCTGGCGTTGACCCCTGGGCTCTGGTACCTCGCGGTCCACGCCGCCTGGGGTTCCACCGTTCGCTACCGGCTGCTACTCTCGACCGGAGAAATCAGCGACCTGCCCTATTCAGGGGGCAGCTTGACAAGCCAGGTGCTGGCGGCCGGAGATTGGCGCTATTATCGCGTTGTCCTTCCCCCCACACAGGTCCAGAACTGGAGCTTCAGCTTTAGCGAGCAGCGTGGTGATGTCTACGTCCACGTGCGTGACACTCTGCCGCCGGGCCAGGGAATCAATGCCACCAACATCCTCGATTGGAATCGCGACTATAAGAACCATGGCCCTTATCCGGCCTACACCAGCCCGGGGAGCTTTACGGTGAGCGTACCCCCGCTGCGGCCGGGCAACGTCTATTACCTCGGCGTGCGAGCCTTGAGCGATAGCTCATTCACTATCAACTCGACCGCAGGGGCCACAATCGCGCTCAACGGCAACATCGCCTTCATGGGCGGCTACGTGACCAACCTGATCCCGCCTGGAGGTCTCCTGCGCTATCGGGTCGATGTCCCGGAAGATGCGCGCCGCTGGTCGCATGGCGCCACCCATGCCAGTACAGTGAAACTCTACATCGACCAGGGCAGCTTGCCGACCCTGACCACCCTGGACCACTGGTACAGCACCACCGCAAATTCCACCAACAACCGGGCGCTGTATAACAGTTCGTGGCCGTGGCTGCCTGGGTATTCTTATTTTCTTGCGGTCACGAACGCCTCCGCTACGGCGCAACCGTTCTCGTTCCGCATGGACGGCAAGAACTGCGCCAATGATGACTTCGACAATGACGGTCTACCGGATTGCTGGGAAATTGCATGGTTCGGCAGTATCTACACTTACGGTGCTAACAGCGACCCCGACGGTGACGGGCTGACAAATCTGCAGGAACTCCTCGCCGGAACCGATCCCACAGTGCCGAACGCCAACACGGTTGTGCTCATCGACCCCGGCCCGACCGCTGACGGCCGGTTTGGCTTCTCGGCTATCGGCGCTCTGAACCACACTTATAGGGTCCAGGCGTCTCTGAGTATGGCGCCTGGGAGCTGGGTCGACATTACAAATTATGTCCAGACCGTTCCCAGCCAGCCTGTCACGGTGCCGGTCAACCCGGCGATCCCTCATCAGTTCTTCCGCGTGGTCTACCCTTAACACGCAGCCGTTGCTGGCGGGGGCGCGGTGCGCGCCCGCCGCCGGGGTCCGGGGCCAGGGTGCGTCGGGTCGCTCGAGAATTATGGCCTCAAAACAAAACACCCTGACGAGGCCCGGGCTGGCGTTCGCGGAAGAGGGGAGCGATCGGAGGGGAGCATCGCTTGCCCACCGCGCGGGCTGAACGGGCTTGCCGGCTACTTGCTGAGTCCGCGCTCGCTGCTGCGCACGAACTGCACGAGATGCTGGACTTCCGGCAATGGCGGCAGTTCCTGCTCGATGCGGGTGAGCGCGTTGGAAACGGTCAATCCCTCCCGGAACAGGAACCTGTGGGCATTGCGCAGCGCGCTTTGCGCTTCTTCGGAAATGCCGACGCGCTGCAGGCCAATCTTGTTGATCATTCGCACCTCCGCCGGGCTGCCATCCGCCAGCATGAACGGCGGCATGTCCTGCCTCAGCTTCGAGCAGCCCCCGACCATCGAAAGCTTGCCCACGCGGCAAAACTGATGAACCGCAACGTAGCCTCCAAGCACAGCGTAATCTTCCACCACCACGTGACCCGCAAGGCCCGCGAAGTTCGACATCACGATATGGTTGCCGAGCGAACAATCGTGCGCGACGTGGGCGTAGGCCAGCAGGTTGTTATCCGAACCGATCCGCGTCACGCCGCCGTCGTTCGTGGCGCTGTGGACGGTGACGCCCTCGCGAAAGGTGTTGCGGTCGCCGATCTCGACGCGGGTCAGCCCACCCGTCCACTTCAAGTCCTGGGTCTTGAGACCGATCGAGGCGAACGGGTAAACCTCGTTTTCGCACCCCAGCCGTGTGCAGCCTCCGACCACGACATGAGAGTGTAAATGGCAGCGATCCCCCAACTCGACATGCTCGCCAATGACACAATAAGGCCCAATTTCGCATTCGGCACCGATTCGTGCCCTGGGGTCGATAATGGCGGTGGGGTGGATCATATTAACCGATCGGCATTTAGACTTGCGCCCGCCGGCACCAAGCTCTGTGCGGGTGAATCCGGGCGGGGAATCCACCATCGCTGCTCCCGTAATACAGGCAAGGCTGCGGGCATTCCTGGTCTGACGTCATGAGCGACATTATTTTATTCTGAAAATGCCATAGTAAAGGAGTTTCGTTCGTACCCCCTCAGTCTTGGGTCGGAGAGCCGATTTTCAATCGGCTTAACCGCGCCGACGGCCGCGTGTAAGCCAAGTGCAACTTGGCGCTCCGACCCAAGACTGAGCGGATACTTTCGTTCATCGCCAACGGCGGGAAGGGGAGTGACGCGGCTGCAAAAAGGTTTGCCTGTCGTCGCGCATTCCGATTACCTGACCGCACATCTTTATGAAACCCGGAGTCATTTCTCCTCTGCGACTCGGAACCGTACTCTGCCTCGCACTCGCAGCCTGGCCAGGCGGGATGAGGGCGGCCGCGGAATCACGCTCACTAAGCCGCGCCCAATTGCTCGACAAAATCCGCGGCGGATGGGCCGGCCAGATGATCGGCGTATCGTATGGCGCGCCGACCGAATTCCGCGCCATGGGGACGGTCAATGACGCTGAACTGCCGTGGTCGCGGGACCGCGTCAGCAACGCTATCGGTCAGGACGATCTGTATGTGGAAATGACCTTCGCGAAGGTAATGGACGACCTGGGCCTGAAAGCCTCGTGTGAGCAGTACGGCGAGGCGTTCAAGAACTCCCAGTACCACCTTTGGCACGCGAACGCGGGAGCGCGGCGCGCGCTGGGCCAGGGGATTAAAGCGCCGTGGTCGGGACATCCCAGGTACAACTTCCATGCCAACGATATCGACTTTCAAATCGAAGCGGATTTCATCGGGCTGATGTGCCCGGGCCTGCCGCGCGAATCGAACAAGTACTGCGATCGGGTGGGCCGGGTGATGAACTACGGCGATGGTCTTTACGGCGGCATGTTCGTTTGCGGGATGTATGCGGCGGCGTTTTTTGAAACCGATCCCAGGAAAGTGGTCGAAAGCGGCCTGCGCTGTATTCCAGCCGAGAGCGAATACGGACTGCTCGTGAAGGATCTGCTGGACTGGTCCGCGCAGCTTCCTGCCGACTGGCGGAAGGTGTGGCAACTGCTCGAAGATAAATGGGACAAGGATGACCCGTGCCCGGATGGCGCGCTGCAGCCGTTCAACATCGACGCGAAACTGAACGGCGCTTATATCGCCCTGGGGCTGTTGTTTGGGAACCTTGATTTCATGAAGACGATGGAGATCTCGACCCGTTGTGGCCAGGACTCGGACTGTAATCCATCCAGCGCGGCGGGTGTGCTGGGGGTGATGCTGGGCTTCAACGCCATCCCGGACCAGTGTAAATCGGGGATTGCGCCGCTGGCGGACAAGAAATTCGACTACACGAGTTATTCGTTTAACGACATTGTGCGGTCCACGGAAACCCGGGCGCTGAAGGTCATCCAACAGACCGGCGGCAAAGTCACAGACCAGGAGGTGACGGTGCGCATTCAAAAACCCAGAGCGCCCAAGCTGGAGCAGTGGACCCCCGGGATTCCCGAACGGCGTGTGAATGCCGCGGATCCAAGTTGGAGTTATTCCGGGAAATGGGAAACTAAAGACAACGTCAAAACGAGCCGTTCCGCAGGAAACGAGGCGGTGTTGAAATTCAACGGAGTCGCAGTGGCTATTCTCGGTGCATTGACGCAGGACGGCGGACGGGCGGACGTTTACCTCGACGGAAAAAGGTTGGGTGTCGCAGACGCTTATATTATCGAACGCACGCATGACAACGTCCTGTGGAATGTGTATGGGCTGAAGGCCAGGGAGCACACGGTCCGGCTGGTCACTACCGATACTGCGGACGCGCGCTCATCGGGCAAGCGCGTCAGCGTCAATGGAGCGGTGGTTTACCGGGCGGCCGAGCGTTGAACCGTAGAAACGTTCGAGCGTGAAACGTTAAAGCGTTAAAGCGTTAAAGCGTTGAAGCGGCGGAGATCTGCGAGGCAAGCCCGTCGCGGGGCGATGGACACGGGGGGCTAAGGAAAGTTACTCCCGGGGAATCCCTTGGATTACGTTTGGGCCCTGCACTGGTTGTGCCCGGCTGCCGTCGGGATGATTCTTCTCTCTGTGAAGATGTGTGCAGTGCCGGACTGGCGGTATGCCTATGAAGAATTTCTCGGTCACCTCCGGGCCATGAGGACCGTACGCGAATGGCAGTATACCTCGCGCTTTGGCCACGTTGGGAACGCCCAGACCAGCCGCGCCAGCAACGCGCGCGTCCTGGATTACTTTTCAGATTCCTACGAAAACCGCAGCGAGGCGATCCACAAAGCCGAGCTTTTCCTGTCGATTCAGGATTACATTGGCCGGCACGCGGACTTTTTCGCGCGGAAATCAATGGTGGAAGTGTCTGCCCCCGGGGTGTTGTTGGCCGAACCGTGGCTGCTCCGCGCGGTGCATCACGCGTTCACTGTCCTGCCCGACCCAAAGAACGTCTCCCCCCAAAAAGTGCTTGCACTGGCGAAAGCATTTAGAGAGTTCGATAGTTGAGCGAGGGCGTGACCAAGACGAATTAATGGGCGCGGTTAAGGGATTACGCTCTGGGTGACTAAGCCTTTGCTCTGAACAACATCCCTTGAACTTTTAAAGATGGCGGCTTGTCGTCGTCTCAGCTTTATGTTCAAATCGCGGACGGTGGGCAAGGCCGCGGATATAGGTGCCGTCGATCCGCCGCAAACTGGGGCCATGGCCAAAGTTTGGCGTTCAGTGTTGAGGTGCGTCAATGTCCGCAAGTACCAGGCGGCTTTCACTTCTCTAACTGGCATTCCGGTGACCCTTTTGCCAGCAAGTGAAGCGGGATTCGGGGCAGTGACGATTCCCCGGCTTGCGACGCGGCATGGGCA
>DATDCV010000017.1:0-15913 GCA_036524155.1 Verrucomicrobiia bacterium | reverse complement strand
CTATAAAGTTTGAGTTCGCGCTCGTAGACTTCCACCTTGAGCTCCTGGCCAATCAGCCGTGCGGGCACCGAGTAACCCACTTTCTTGACCCGGATCGTGCTGGCCGAGCCCACGCTGCAAAACACCTCGTCATATTCGCTGAGTCGGGTCGGCGGCAGCGGCTTCATTACCGCCAGCTCCACCGCCAGGCTCTCCTGTCGGCCCCGGTTGCCTCGCTCCAAAACCTGGTGCAGAAAACCTTCGTAGTCCGCTTCCGAATCGAAATCCCGGCTGCCCCGCAACAACAGGTGTTGCCGCAGGCGGCGCTTCAAGTGCCCGTTGCTCGACTCGACGTCCCCGTTCTCGTTGGGACAGCCGATGCCAATGGTCCGGGGAACCAGCCCGTAATGTTCACACAAGGACGTGAACTGCTCGTTGAACTCCCGGCCTGTCCCACCACCCCCAACCCGGTGCGTGGCTGCGCTGCTGTTATCCACCCGCAGTTCCCCCGGCGCCTTGCCCAGCCGGTGCAACGTTTCCTGCAAGCCTTGACGGCACGAGAGCAGCGACTCCGATAAACACGGCGTCGCCCAGTCCCAGTTGGAATGCGGCAGCACGCAATGGCAAAGCAGATGATCGTAAGGCTCTCTGCCAACCGTCACCGCCAACTCGTTGGCATTGGTCCAGTCCAACTGCATCGCCCGCCCAGCCTCCCAGTCTTGCGGAAAAAACACTTCCTTGTCCGGCCCATGCGCCAGGCGCCATAGCTTAACCCGGCGCTGAAAGGTGCGCAGATGCTTCTCCTGCACTGCCCAGGGTGAACGCTCCCACCAATACTCGAACAAGGCTTTGGCCTCCAAATCGGGTGCCTCTTCCAGCATCGCTTGCGCTTGCGGCCAGATCTTCACCAGCGGATCTTCCCGCGTCCGCCAAGTGTGCTTGGCCTGCAACTCCTGCGGGGGTTGGCCAGCCTGCAAATACTTGCGCGCGATCCGGCGGCTCATCCCCGCCTTCATGGCACTGTTCGTCACGTTTCCGGTCGCTTGATACTCGCTCATCAGTTTTCGGTATTGTTGTTTGGCGATCATCGACGGCAGCCCGCCTTGCAGGGCTTTCGGCCTCCGGCGCAACTGCCGCCGCCATCATCCCCAAACCATCGGAAAACTGATCATCGTCACTGGAAACTTTTAATTGTCGCCAGCCAAGAAGATGCGGACCCGACCCGAACTCTGATGCGGCAGATGTTGGGAGCAATCAGCCAATGGGAAAAACCGGTCATCGTTCAAAAGCTTCGCTCGGCTCGCATGAGAATTCGGAAGACCGATGGTCAAATAACGAATGGCCATTGTGTTCTGGCACGCTGCCGCCGCCACGAATCCAAAAGGCCAGCCAGTCCCGACACGAAACGTGCGACGGTGTTAGCCTGTCCCCGTCCGTTCCTGCGTTCCCCCTTTAACGAGGGCCGAATTACGCAGGAGGGGATGCCCGGCACGTTTCCACCCCTCCAGCCGTCTAATCCCCCTCAACCCTTCAGAACCCACGCCAGATTGTGTTTTTCCCCATCTTCATCCGTTACTCCGCCGTTGTTCTGGTTTCTGTTCTGGTTCCAAGGGTGAATCCCCCCCAACTCCCAACGACATGAGCCAAACCGACCGAAAACGCGGATTACCCCAAGTTCATTGAGGCCCGTGAAGGAAAGCACGAATCGAAGGCTGGTACGCGAGGCGGGGGTCGAACCCACAACCTTCGGCTCCGGAGGCCGACGCTCTATCCAATTGAGCTACTCGCGCACTGGATGGGTGCAACGTAGGTTAATCCCCGCCCGAGGGCAACCTGTTTGTAACGCGATTTCCCGCGCCGCCGCGCCGTGGCCGCCGCGCGCCCGCGCGCCGGAGTCGCCTCAATTCGCGGCCCTGCCGGCGACGCCTTTGGTCCCTTTGGCAATGATCCGGGCCGACTCTTTCGGACGCAGCGCCCGGACCGCTTTGCCGGCCTGCCACATCTCCGAATCCCCAATCGCCGCCAGTTCCTTCGTCAACTGCTTCTGGTAGTCCGGCTTGCCGCAGGCTGAAAGCACTCGGGCGCATTCCTTGCCCGTCTTGACGCGGTGATACAGCTCTTTGAACACCGGCAGCACCGCTTTCTTGAAGCGCGGCTTCCAATCCAGCGCGCCCCGTTGCGCGGTGGCTGAGCAGTTGGCGTACATCCAATCCATCCCGTTTTCGTCCACCAGCCGGATCAAGCTTTGCGTCAGTTCCTCGACTGTCTCGTTGAAGGCCTCGCTCGGCGTGTGCCCCTGGGCGCGCAGCACGTCGTACTGCGCTTCCATGATGCCCGCCAGCGCCCCCATCAGCACCCCGCGCTCCCCCGTCAGGTCGCTGAACACTTCGTGCCGGAACGTCGTCGGGAACAGGTACCCCGAGCCAATCCCGATCCCCACTGCCAGGCAGCGTTCCTTCGCCCGGCCAGTGGCGTCCTGCTCGATCGCAAAGCTCGAATTAATGCCCGCGCCGCTCAAAAAATTTCTCCGCACCGACGTGCCGGAGCCCTTTGGCGCGACCATGATGACGTCCACGTTTGGGGGAGGAACCACGCCTGTCTGCTTCCGGTAAGCGATGGAGAAGCCATGCGAAAAATAAAGGGCGGCCCCGGGCTTCAAGTTGGCCTTCACCGTCGGCCAGATGGCGCGCTGGGCGGCGTCCGAGACCAGCATTTGGATGATCGTGCCGCGCCGGACCGCCTCGTCGATCTCGAACAACGTCTTGCCGGGCACCCAGCCGTCTTTCACGGCGCGGTCCCAGTCGCGCTTGAACGCGCTGGCCTGGCCGATGATCACCGTGAAACCGTTGTCCCGCAGGTTCAGCGATTGCGCCGGACCCTGCACCCCATATCCAATGATCGCGATGACCTCGTTCTTGAGCGCCTTCCGCGCCCGGGCCATCGGGAATTCCTTCCGCGTGATGACTTCCTCGTTCGTGCCGCCGAAGTTAATGATTGCCATATTTTGTCCTTTCTTAAAATCCAGTTGTTCAGTTCCGGGGCAGCGCGATCTTGCCGGTCCGCGTCAGATCGGTCACGCCAAAGCTCTTCATCAGCTCCAGCAGCTTCTCCACCTTGCTCTCGTCCCCGGTGATCTCGATGGTCAGGCTCTTCGGTTGCACATCCACGATCTTCGCCCTGAATATGTCCGTGATCTGCATTACTTCCGCCCGCGTCTTTGAATCCACTGCCACCTTCACCAGCACCAGCTCCCGGTCCACATATTCCCCTTCGCGAAAATCCTGCACCTTCAGCACGTCGGGCAGTTTCTTGAGCTGCTTGACAATCTGCTCCACCGTCGCGTCATCCCCCCGCGTCACAATCGTCATCCGCGACGCGGTCGCATCCTGCGTCGGACCCACGTTCAACGTGTCGATGTTGTAGCCGCGTCCGCTGAATAGGCCGGCGACGCGCGTCAAGACGCCAAACTTGTTCTCAACCAGCACTGAAATGGTGTGTCGCATAATGCCAATGCCCGTCAGTGGACGGGCTGCGAAAGCTACCAACCGCCGGCCGCAGGGTCAACGGACATTTTGACGCGAGTTGGTGCTCAAGTTTCCTTTGTTCCGAATGGGCTTGAGGAGAGGGACCGGCGAACCAGGAATGGCGGAATGAAGTTCTCATTCGGAATGGGCATACTCAGAGAGGCCCCCGAGCGCGGGTTGCCGAATCATCCTGAACACCGGCGATTTTCTGGCGCAGCATCCTGAACTGGGGAGGCGCATCCGCAAAGCGGCGGCTCGCCATCTGCAAATCCGACCCTTTTCCCTTTCAGCGGGACGAAGCTAGGCCAGGGACCAGAGTGGCGGCGCGCCTAAGCAGCTCCAGCGTGCAACCGGCCCACCAACTGAATGCCTGGTCCACCGGGGTTGCGCCGGTCAAAACGGGGATCGCCACCAGCAGCACGATGACGTTGCCGAGGAAGATGACCACCGCCGAAAACAGATAGCCCTGGTCGGTGATGTCGCTCTGCTGGCTCTTCAGGATGTGCCAGGTCAACGTCAGGTGGAACCCGTAGGCCGCCCCGAGCAGCAAATGGAACCCGGGCTCGTAGCCCTGCCAACCCCAGATCGCTCGCCCGCCCGCAAATGCCACCAGCACCAGCACGGCGTAGAAGGGAAAGAAATAGGGTGCCAGGGCGACGAGGAAATTGCTTTTAGTGACGACCACCTGGCCGCCGTCGGGCGACGCGCGGAACTTTTTCACCCGGCCGCCCATGGCCCAGGTCCATAACACATGAGTCAGTTCGTGGCCGAAGACATAAATCCACATCGGCTTGGGCAGCAACAGGTAAATCGCGAGCCAACAGCCGGCGCCGGCCGCCATCGTCACCCAGGCTGTTGATTTGCCCGCCCTGCCCAGCTCACTCAACACCAGCCACAGCGCCCAGCCCGCGCCCCCGCACACCGGCAGCAGCAACAGGCCGAAAATCGTCTTGCTCCATTTCGGCACAGCGCGGCTATTTCTCCTCCTTGAGGACCTTGAGAAACTCCTTCATCGCCGGCGACAGCACCTTGTTTTTCTTGTAAATGGCGGCCAGCGGCCGGTGAAACTCACCGTCTTCCAGCGTCACCTGCGCCAGCGTTTGCTTGGCGACCTCCTGGGCAACGGTCCCTCGCGGCACGACCGCGATCCCGGCATCGATCTCGACCGCGCGCTTGACGGTTTCGATGTTGTCGAACTCCATCACATGCTGCACCTGGACGGAATGGTCCTTCAGGATCTTGTCGAGCGCGCGCCGCGTGGGAATATCGGGCTCGAACCCGATGAACTTTTGGCCGGAAAGGCTTTTCAAACGCACGCTCCTGGACTTGGCGAGGGGGTGCTCCGGATGGCAGATCAGCACCAGCAAATCTTTTCGCAGCGGCGCTATCTCCACCTTGCTGTCGCGCCTCGGATAGGCAACGAGCCCGAGGTCCACGACGTTCCCGATGACGTCGTCGTAAACCTGGTTGGCGCGCCGGTATTCGACATGGACGTTGACGGTGGGGTGGAGCTTCAGGAACAGTTTGATATACGGGGGCAGGTCGTGCAGGCCGATGCTGTAGATCGTTGCCAGGCGGATCGTGCCGGAGATGATCTCCTTGACTTCCTGCAGCTTGCTTTGCAGCGAATCATAAGTCTGGATCATCTGCTTGCTGTAATCATAGAACACCTGGCCCTCGCGGGTGAGGCGGAACCGTTTCTTGCTGCGCTCGATCAGCAACGATTTGAAGAGCCGCTCCAGCGAGCTGATTTGCTGGCTCACGGCCGACTGGGTCACCTGGTTGAGTTGGGCCGCCTTGGTAAAGCTCTCCGTTTCGGCGAGGTCGCAGAAAACTTTCAGGCTCTCGATTTGCATAAGAAATAGGAATATAATATTTAATCCATTAGGTCAATGATTTTTGGCGGCGCGCGGACTTTAGTCCGCAGCCATGTCTGGCGCACCCTTGCGTCAGCTACGCAAACGCCACCTGTTGGTGGATGAGGCTGCGGACTAAAGTCCGCGCGCCGACAGCTACATTCCGCCCTTCCAGTGTCACGGTGCGCTGGCGGCAAAGCGCCTCTGGTAGCGGGCACAGATCAACTGGGCGACAAACCGCCCCGAGAGAGCGGCGGAAGGCAAACCGCCGCCCGGGACCACCCAGTGGCCGGCCATGTAAAAGTTCTTCAGGCCGCGCAGCGTCAGGGGCAGCCAGCGTCCGAGAATTCGCGGCGTCGGCAGCCAGCCTTCGTAGCTGCCCCGCCAGTTTCCCGTGTAGCGCACGAACGTCGCGGGGGTGGCTACGTCGGTGGCTTCCAGATGCTGAACCAGGCCGGGGAAGCGCCGGTCCAGCACCGCGACGACCTCCTGTAGAATGCGCGTCTTCTCCGCCTGGTAGCGTTGCGGATCCGCCTCTCTCAGTCTCGTCCAGTAATCCCAACGCGAGGTCATACGGACCGTCATCACGGTCCGGTCCGCGGGGCACAGCGCCGAGTCGCCTTGAAACACCGTGACTTCGACCCGGTGGTGACGCGTCTGGTCGTCGACACCCAGCGGATGCTCCAGCAGCAGGCAGACGGCGTGCGGCGCCTCCGGGAAGACCCGGTTGATGCCCAGCGAAACCTGGACCAGCGCCGGGAACGGATCGCAGGTTTGATACGCGTAGAGGATGCTCTTCTCCACGTAGCGGCCCTGTAACAAGTTGAAGATGGTGCTGTACCCGTCGGCACAAGACACGATGGCATCGGCTTCAACGGCGGCGCCGTCGGCGCAGCGCACGCCGGTGGCGGCGCCGTCCGTGACCGTCACCGAAGTTACGCGGGTGCAGGGCCGCACGCGGCCGCCCAGAGCGCCAAAGCGGCGGGCGAGGGTGTTGGCAAAAGCCCGCGACCCGCCCCGGACAAAGGCAGTGTTATTGCCCGAGCGAAAAGCCAGCACCATCACCAGCACCAGAGCGGAGACGCGCTCGTCGCCCACCAGGGATAGCAGCGCCTCCCGAAGAAACGGGTTGCGATAGCGGGCGAGATACTCCCCCACCGGGAGGTTCTTCCAGGCGGCGACCACCGGGACCATGGGCAGATAGCTCAGGGCCGTGCGCAATTTCTCGAGCGGCGTCATCAGCTCGAGCGGCCGTTGGAGGGGCTCCAGCCCGGCGCCGCGCCGCGCCGCGCGCACCAGCCGGCGGATGAGCGCCGCGTCTTCCGGAGCGGCCCGCGTGAACTCCTCTTCCGCCCGGTCCAGGTCCGCCGGCACAGAAAGCGCTTCGCCGTGCCGGCCCTCGATGCGCACGACCTCATCGGGGATCATAAACTCCCGCTCGGCGGTGACGCCCAATTCCGTCCACATCTGATGAAAAAAAGACGACGGATTGGTGCCCACCAGCCACCGGAGGCAGCCATCAAAAATGTAAGGTCCGCGGTCCCAGGCTGCGCATAAACCCCCGACATTCGACCCCGCTTCCAGAATCTCGGCCGCGAAACCGTTCATCTGCAAATAGCAGCCGCACGCCAGACCCGCAACCCCGCCGCCAATGATGATGATCTTCGGCGCTTCGGCGGGCGCGGCGCCGGAGCGGGCAGGTGTTGGCAGGTCGCCAGGGCTTGCGCCGCCTGCGCTGTGCTGCCGGGATTCGCTCATGTGCCCGGCGGGCTGGGTTGGTAGTCGCGCCAGGCGCGGCGCATGGTGCGGGCGTAGCGGGTGGTCGCCAGCAAAATCCGGACAACCTCGCGCAGAGGAAAGCGCGCGCGTTGGGTGCGGAGCGGGTTGCGTAACGAACCAATCGCGCTGAGCTTGGCGAACTCGCGGTAAAACTCGCGGAGCGGCAGCGCGGTGGGGGTCAGCGGGTGCATGCAATCGTGCAAGTCAAAAGGATGGCAAACATAGCGGAGCCGCTCCTCCTGCCAGGCCCGGCTGCCCGGCGACGGCGTATACACGGTGCAGGTAATCTGCGCCGGCCGCATCCTGAGCATATACTCCTGCAGCCGCTTGAAGTCCTCGCGCGTGAAGGACGCGTTGACCATGAACCCTGTTTGCGCGGCGATTCCCAGTTCCTCCAGGGTCGCCAGCGCCCGTTCATTGTCCGCGACCGTCGCGTGCTTGTCGATCTGTTCGAGATCAGCATCGCACACCGCCTCGAAACCGATGAACACGGCGTCCAGCCCCACCTCGCGCCACAGCCGGAACAGGTCGGGCCAGCGGTTGACGCTGGTCGAGCGCGCCCAGGCAAAGTAACGTTTCTTAATGCCCCGCTCGCGGATCATTTCCGCCAGGCGCCGGGCGTGGGCTTCGTTGAGAAAAGTCTCGTCGTCGCAGAAGTAAACGTGCTCCTGCCGGACCGCCGCGATCTCATCCACGATTTTCTCCGGCGGCCGCGTCAAATGGCGCCGGCCGCTGAGCGAAGGCACGACGCAGAACGAGCACTCCAGCAGGCAGCCGAACGAGGTGCGCACCAGAGCGATCTGCGGGAAGATCGTTTTTCCCGGCGGGTGCTTCGCCACCGGCCAGATACACTGATAGGGGAGCGGATCCCACAAATCGCGCCGCGGCGCCGGCAGCGTCGCCAGGTCGGGATACCGCGGCATCCGCGCCGCTTCCTCGAGGCTGAAACCCGGCCCGGGAGTCATTACGTTGTCGATGCCGTCGAGGTCCCGGCCGGCGGCGATCGCCTCGATGACCGCCCGGAACGGCGCGCAACCCTCCCCCCGCACGATGGCGTCGAAACAATCCAGGTTGAAGTCCTGCGGCAGCACGGTCGCGTGGTGGCCGCCGACCACGATGTTGGCCTCGGGTCGCAAACGGCGCGCCTGGCGCGCCAGCTCTTTCACGCGGCTGGCTTCGTGCGTGTAGCTGGACAAGCCCACGACGTCCGGCCGGAAGCTCCTGAGCGCCCGACTGAACTGGTAACCGGGCCAGCGCGCCAGCCGGAGGTCCAGCACCCGGACCTCGTGGCCGGCCGGCACCGCCGCCGCGAGGTAGCCGAACTCGAGCGGCTCCATCAGCACGAGCGGCTGCAGCCTGAGAATCGTCTTCAGCCGGGGCTTGGATTTGACCAGCAGAATCTTCATCCGTGACGCACCTTCCCGCTTGGAGTCAGTTCGATTTCCTCGACCAGGGCGATGGAGGCCGGAACCTTGTAGCCCGATAGGCGGCGCCGGCAGAACGCCAGCAGATCTTCGGTGCCGACCGGCAACCGGCCTTCACGCAATTGCACGTCGGCATGCACGATCTCCCCCAACCGCGGGTGCGGCCGCGTCGTCACCCGCGAACGCCACACGGCCGGGTGTTGATCCAGGACCGCGGCGACGTCCTCGGGAAAGACTTTGTGGCCGGCGACGTTGATCACCGATTTGCTCCGGCCGTCGATGGTGAACAGTCCGTCCCGGTCGCGGTGGGCCAGGTCGCCCGTCAGGAACCAGCCATCGCTCAGCACCGCCTCCCGAGCCAGCGGCGGGCTGAGGTAACCCGCAAACATGCCCGGCCCGCGCACCGCCAATTGTCCCGTCTGGCCGTCGCCCACCGGCTTTAGAGCCTCATCCAGGATGGCGGCGGCAAACCCGGGTAGCGGCCGTCCGATTGCCTCTGGTCGCTCGGCTGCCTGCTCCAGATTCAGCACCGGCAGGCCAACTTCAATGATGCCGTAGCCCTGCGCCACCGGCACGCCGTAGCGCGCGAGAAAATCTCTCGCTACCTGGGGATGCAGCCGGCTGGACACCGACAGCACGCGGCGGCACGTCGCCGGCAACCGGCGCCGGGAAGCGTCGGCGGCCAGCGCGCGCACGTGCATCGGCGCCGCGTAAAGGAACGTCGCTTCGTGCCGCGCCGCCGTTTCGAGCACGGTCTCGGCCAGGTGATCCGGACAGACCACGATGGCGGCGCCGACCTCGAGGTAGAGCACGACGGAAACGATGAAATGGTAGGCCATGGGCAAAATCCAAAGCACCCTGTCCTCGCAACCCAGCGCCAGCCCGGCGTTGGCCGCCCGAATGCGCTCCAACGCGCCTTCGTGGGTCACCACCACTCCTTTGGCGGCGCCCGTCGTCCCCGAGGTAAAGCGCAGGAATGCGGCGTCTTGCACCCATGGAACCATCGCCCCCGGCGCCGCGCCGGCGATCCGGCTGAAACAGAGCCGCGTGCCGTTGAGCAGCCGCAATTCCCGCGACGCGGCTCCGTCTGGGAGCAGGTCGCTGCTCTCGGCGACAATTCCGGCGAGCGGTGCGCACGCGAGCATCTGCTCAATCTCGCCCCGTTTGAGCTGGTGGTAGAGCGGCATCATCACGCCGCCGCAACCCAACACCGCCAGCATCGAGATGATGAACGCGCGGCCGTTCGCCGCCAGCACGCCGACGCCCTGGCCTTCGCGCAGGCCCAGACCGTCGAGCTGCGCGCGTAACGCTTCGACTTCGCGCCAAAGCGACTGGTAATCCAGCGTGCCGGCACCATCGATCACCGCCGGCCGTTTGGGCCACCGCCGCGCGGAATCGGAGAGCGTTGAAAAAACGTTCATCCTTTGCGTCAGCTATTCATCGCCGCGCGAATCGCCGCCACCGCCACGTCGTCGGATTTCCCGTCCGCCTGGCAGGCGGCGGCGGCGCCGGCCGCCCAGCCCGTCGCGAGGCAAGTACCGATGACCCGCGCCGAGGCCAGCGCCCCGGGCATGGCGGACAGGCAACGGCCGGCGGCCAGGACATTGCTGAGCCCGGCCGGCCGCAGACAGCCGATGGGGATTTCAAAATAATCGCGCTCCGCGAAGTAGGTCATCACCGTCTGCGGCCCGGCCCCCCAGCGTTCCATCGGCCAGCATCCGCGGGCGATGCCGTCGTCGGCTTTCCGGCAGGCGAGCACCGCCTCGTCGGTCAGGGTCGCGACCCCGCGAATGCACCGGCTCGTCCGCACCCCGAGCTGTGGCGCCGCGTAAGAAAACCGCGCGCGACGAAAAGCGGCGACATTCGCGATGAGAAACCGCTGGACTTCGTCTACCAGCGCCCGCGCTTCGCGTTCGCCCGCCGTGACCCGCCGCCAGCCGGGCAGACCGGACCCGGCGGGGAGGAGGTTGAGCTTGAACGCCTGCCGGCCGCGGCCCCAGGCGCCGGGCACCAATGCCAGCCGTTCGCTCCCGGCGGACAGCTCCCCCTCATCCACCCCCCGGCGCAATGCCCGCAGCAAGTCCAGCATCCCGGGCTGGGCGAATCCGGGAGCCACGTTTTCCATCACAAACACCAGCGCCGACGCCTGGTCCGCGTGGCCTTCGGCGACGGCGCCCCCCGCGAGCGCCGCGGCGGTGGCTTCGCCGGTGCAATCAACGACGCACACGGGATGGATCGTGACCAGGTCGTTCCACACCAGGGCGCGAACCTCGCTGAGGCGCGAATCCTCGGCACACGCAAAGGAGAAAGTTGCGTGCACGAGCAACGTGATCCGCCCGCATTCCCTTACCGCGGCGTCCGCCATCCGCTCGAAGGCCGGCGGCACAAACGGGAGCACCCACAGGCCATTCTCGAGCCGCGTCGGCGTGGTGTTGGAGACGACCGCCAGCCGTTCCGAGAATTCCCGCAGCCAACCCTCCGCCACCAACTCCGGCCGGGTTCCCGCTGTGTCTCGCAGGTACAACCCGCACACGGCCCCGATCGATCCTGCCGTGGCCAGCCCGCCCAAAAATCCGTAGCGTTCGAGCAGCACCACGCGCGCGCCGGCGCGGCCGGCCGCAACCGCCGCCGCCACGCCCGCGGGTCCGCCGCCAATAACCAGGACATCGCAATCCAGGGTGTTCATTTGCGCATGTGCAGCCCGTAGCCTCGGATATCTTTCCATTGGGGGCGCACTCCAAGAAAGTTAATAGTTTTTTGGATATAGCGCATCAGGGGCCGGCGCCAATCCATCGGCGAAGTCCATTCCGGCCTCCGCCGGGCGATGCGGTCGAGGTTCTCTTCGGCGCGCTCGACCAGCGCCGGTGAGATGTAATAGGCCGGCTCGAACAGGTCGTGCTTCGGGGTGAGCAGACCCTCGCGCACCGCGATTTCCTCCATCGCCGTCCGTTCGTAAATGCGGATTCCGAACGAAGCAAAGATGCTGTTCGCGGGCGCGCAATCATTCAAAAAGTGTTGGGCTTCCTCGACGTCCGGCCAGGTCTCGCCGGGACCGCCAAACAACAGGTGCACCGCAAACGGCAGGCCGGCCTCCCGCGCCGCCCGCATCGCCACCCGAATTTCCTCTTGCCGGAACGGCTTGCGCATCGCGGCGAGCATTTTGGGTGTCGCCGCGTCCATCCCGAATTCGAGCCCTTCGCATCCGGCTTGCGCCATAGCGTGCGCCAGCTCGGAATCAAACCCCACCGGATTGCAGAACGCCATCCATCGCATCGGCACCCGGCGGCGAGTCAACTCGCGACAGACCTCGAGCGCCTGCTCGCGCGGGTCGTTGAAGACGCTATCGACGAAGAAGAAATGCCGGGACCGGGAATGCCGGATCACGGCCTCCACCTCGTCCGCGACGGCCTCCGGCGGACGCAGGCGATAGCGCGTGCCTTCGAGCCGCGGATAGACACAGTAGGCGCAGCTAAAAGGGCAGCCGCGTTTCGTTTGCAGGCTCACGGCTCCGCCGCGGCGGAGGTATTTTGGGTAGCCGCACAGCTCGTGAGCCGGAGGTGCCAGTTCACCCAGGTGCCGCACGGGTTCCGTCGGCTCGCTATCCGTGGACAGCGCGTCCGCCGTCCGGGTCACGACACCCCGCAACCCTTCGACCGGCCGGCCGGACTCGAGGCCCGCCAGCAATTCGACAAATACGCGTTCGCCCTCGCCTACCACCCCGTAGTCGGCTGGCAACCGCTGCATCCAGCCGTGCGGGGCGACTGAGAAGCCGCTGCCGCCCAGAATCAAAGGACCCTGAAACGTGCGCCGCGCCATTTCGACCAGTTCGCGGACTTCGCCAAAATACGAACGGGGCGCCAGGACGAAGCAGTTGTCGAGGTTGCGTATGCTGAAAGCCACCGCTTGCGGATCACCGGCCGCCAGCGCCTCTTCCAACGCCCGCCGCGGGGAGGATTTCAGACCCAAATCCAGGAACCGCACCTCGTGCCCGGCCCCGCGTGCAGCCGCAGCGACACACAACGCCCCGAGCGGCGCGACCGGAAAGGGCGAGGGCTCGCGGTTGGTGGCGACCAGCAACAGCCTCACGACTTTTCCTCTCCCAGCAAGGCCGCGCGCAGTCCGCCCTCGAGGACCTTCACCTCTTCGGTTCCCAGGCAGTCGTCCACCCAGGACAGCACGGCGCTGAGTTCCCGGCGGAAGCGCGAAAACACGACGGTCAGCCCGGGAGGCCGCAGAGCCGGCGCCAGGTGCGTTACCGCAGTCACCCGCGCCCCGTATATCTCATGCATCCCGGCGCAGGTTTCGCCCGCGTCGGTGAAGAAGAAGCTGGCGAACTTGCCGCGCGTTGGCCGGTCGAGCCGGTGGTTGTAAAAATCCAGCGGCATCATTTTGAACATCTCCATCGCCGCCCGGAAAGACTCCGGCGTCCGGTTGCGGACCTGGTCCCTCATTTGTTGTGACAGCTCGCTGATGGTATCGCTCAAGCTCGCCGCCAGGTGCGGCTCGATACGATAAAACAAGAAAGAGAGCTGGTTCGAGAAGATCGGGCCGCTGCCGCCGCGCCGGCGCATGTCATGGGGCACCGGCACGAGGTAAGCCCCCGCCGCGCCGCCGCGCCGCAAGACCACGCCATGCAGGGCCTTGAGCGAAGCCGCCAGGTAAAAGAGGCTGCGCCGGAAGCCCGCGTTGAGACGCTCGCCCTCCCGGTCAATCCGGGCGGTCTCTTCCTCGTTGAAGGAACAAACACGAAAATGGATATGACACTGCCTGAGCTGCCGTAACGAAGGCAGCAGCGACAACAGCGGCTCCCCACAGGTCTTATCGATCAGCGCCAGCGATCCGCGCGCCGTCATGACCGTCCGTGGAAAATTGCGCCACCGGCGCAGCAGGTTGAAATTGGTTTGATCGTGATCCACCAGCTCACGCTCGTCCAGCCTGGTCGCCGATCGATCGTTCCGGCACAGGTGGCGCAGCAACAACTCGGCCCCGTGGACGTCCAACAGCGCGTGGTTCCAGGAGAAGACCAGGTGCGCGGTGGAGTCGGCGTGGCGGATCAGGTCCAACGCCAGCGCCGGGCCCTGGCTGGCGAGCAACGGACGCTTGAACAGCGCGGGCGGCAGACTGCCAGGGATTTCGCCGGTGGCGCCATTCCCCTGGTGCTCGTGAAAAAGTTCAACGGGCTGCGCGGAGGCGCGCCAACGCGGAGCGAGCACGGGCAGGGGGCGAGTCATCCGCACCCGGCCCAGCCAATCGAACACCGGTGAGGCCGCCACCCGCTGGCGCAGCGGTTCAATGTCCAGCTCCCCTTCCAGCCGGATCGCAATACGGCATACGTTGCCCCCCATGCCCGCCCGCCGCATCCGGCGATCCATGGCGTGAATAAAGTAATCTCCGCCGGTCAGGTGCAAATGACGTGGCAGAGGGATCATCGGTCCAGGTTAGCCGGCCGCTTCCGGCGGCGGTGGGCTGCCGCCCGCCAATTGGGCGATGCAACGCGCCAGCGCGGACAACGAAGCCAGATGTTCGCGCGTCAGGTGCGACTCCGGTACCGTGACCCCGAACACCCGTTCGGCAAACAACAACAACTCGACGAGCAGGAAAGAATCTATCCCCACGGCCGCCAGCGAGCTGTGCTCGTCGAAGTCCGCGCCGTCCGCCACAAGGTTGGCGCGCGCGAACTGGCACAACTGCTCGGCGATGACCTGCGAGTCAGTCCGGGAACCTATCGTGGAGCCAGGCAGCGAAGGCATGAAGAGTTTCGGTCAGACCATGGCCCCGCTGGTCGAACTGGCCGCCCTGATCTCGTTGTCGAACCGACTCATTTCGCACCCGATTAGGAGCCAGACGATGGGAGCCCACGCGATGACAGCCGTTCTCATATCCGGAAAAACCCGCCACATCCTCCACCCTCGTGGAACCGCCACCAGGGAACCGGTATTCCCAGCAAGCCGGATTTTCACCGGACCCGCTTCGGAAGATTGTGTCGGGCGACCGCTGGATTTCAGTGTAGGAAAAACCAGTCTCCAGCGTCAAGCTCGAAAGCGGCGGTCCCGGGTATCGCCTCCGTCTTGGGTCGGAGCGCCGATTTCTAATCGGCTTAAGCGAACCGACCGCCAATCGTAAGCCGAGTGCAACTCGGCGCTCCGACCCAAGACCGAGGGGGTATGGTCCTGGCAACTCCCATTGTGGCGGTTCTCACGGCAGGGTCGTAGCGACGCGTTCCACCGCGGCGTCAGTACGCATCGAAGTTATTGCCGGTGTCGGCCGCCTGCGCCATGCGGCGCTGCGAGAGGTTGATCACCCACGAGGCCAGGCTCGCTTTGCTGAGTGGCATGGGCAGCCGGGAGACAATGGAGGGCAAACTGTAGAAGTCCCGGTACATCCCCTGCACGCTTCGCTCCAATGCCGCCGGCGTGCCGTACCGCGGCCGGATATGGCAAAACTGGCCCGGCCAGCGATCGATCTCATGCTCGTTCAGAATCCGGCCTTCGTGTCGCAAGCGATCAAAGAGCGGAGTCCCTTTCACCGGGGTGAGGATGTTGAAATAGGCCACCGGGACTTTGTGCTCGAGGAGAAACCGAAGCGTGGACTCGAAGGCGTTTTCGTTTTCACCGTCCCAGCCGAAAATGAAGTTGAGGGAGTAGCTAATGCCTCGCCGCCGTAGATGGGCCAGCATCTCGCCGTACTTGCTGGTCTTGTTAAAGCGCTTGTTCATGGCTTCGAGCGTCTCAGGGCAAATGCTTTCCAGGCCGATGTTCACGTGCAGCAAGCCGCTCCGCTGCGCCAGGTCCAGAAACGCCTCGTCGTTGCACAGGTAGGCGGACCACAGCGCCGACCAACGCACCTTGAGCGGTATCATCGCCTCCATCAGCTCCATCGCCTGGCTCCGCTGGCCGGCGAAATTGCTGTCGCCGAAAAGCACGCTGCGCGCCCGGATGTGCCTAATCTCGGCGACCACCTCCGCCACCGGCCGGTGCCGGTAGTTTTCCCCCAGCAACAGCCGTTCCGAGCAGAAATCACAACGAAAGGGGCAGCCGCGGGAGGAAACCACGACAAATGTCTTGAACGGTCCATAGCGCCGCAGATCGAGCAGATCGTACCGCGGCATGGGCAGGCCCGCCAGGGTGGGCAGCAGATCAGCCCGATAGTATTTTTGCAGGCCCCCGCGCCCCGCGTCCGCCAACATCTGCCCCCAGATCGCCTCGGCCTCGCCGATCCCCACCGCGTCGCAGTGTGCGGCGGCCTCCTCGGCGTGAAAAAACGTGTGGGGGCCGCCCATGATCACCGGCACGCCGCGCGCCCGAAATTCATCCGCGATGTCGTAGGCGCGGTTGGAGTTCAGCGTGCGGGT
>DATDCV010000016.1:0-25824 GCA_036524155.1 Verrucomicrobiia bacterium | reverse complement strand
ACGTGCTTCCAGCGCTGCGTGGGGCTGGACGGGATCAACGCGATCTGGTCGACGACCTACGACCTCGACCAGGCGAAGGGGACGGACTACCACCAGCGGTTCCGGAAGTTCCTGGGAGAGGTCCAGCGCCAGGACCTCATGTGCGCCGGCGCGATGACCGACGTGAAGGGGGATCGGTCGCTCGCGCCGTGGAAGCAGGCCGACAACCCCAATGAAATCTGCTGGTGAAGTTGTGGTCCGCCCAGGCCAGGTAAAAGCTGCCCTGTGGTTGTGGGCCGGTGCTGCCGCGCTAAACCTGCTTACGTGGGGCTATCAGGCTCGCTGGCATGACTGGGTCACCTACCCGACATTTGCAGTCCTCGTGGGGTTGGCCGCACTCCTGGTTTATTTTATTTATCGTGGTTGGAATTGGGCGCGGTGGCTGGCTGCTGGGTTGGTCACCTTCAGGCTCTTAATGATGATTGGCTCCATTCAAGGTGCAGAGAAGCTCTCGATCTACGAGACGGCTTCGCTCGCCTCTCGGGTGGGCTTCCAGCTTGCCGCCGTGATTTTGCTCTTTTCCGCAGCGTCGCGGAAGTGGTTCGGTGCCCAACGTGGGGTAACCAGTCAATGCACCGAATGAGCGGCAATTGCATGATTTTGAAATTGCCGGATGTTAGAGTGCCGCTCATCGGTGATTTTCGTCGTTGGGCGGAAGCCGCATCATGACATACCAGCAACTCGCAAAGGCCGTTTCTGACGCTGGCTTTTTCACCACGGGAGATTTCGAGAGCAAGCTCATTTGTGCTTCGAAGGTTCGCGCCGAGGGCGGCTACGAAGGTAATAGCTTCTGGGTCGCGCAGAGGTCGGCGGGGTGGTTTCTCGGTACTTGGGGCGTGCATATATATCGCATTCCGCAGCCAGACCGTGTGGCGGAGCTCTGCATCACTTGGCTACGGCGTCATCCCGATGGCACAGCTTCGGACGTTGACACCAGGACTCGCGAAGATTTTCATTTGGTCGAGATTGATCCCGATGATTTACCAGATGAGTAAGCGCGAGCCCAACCAGACGCGTCAGCCAACGCCGGGAGTCCGTCTCGGTTGCATTTCGGAGTCCTTGGCCCGGCGTGGCTGCGCTGATCGTTAGGGCAGCGTGCCACTCCTCGCCATGCCAACTGCGAAACCGAGACAGACGATCCCAGCCGAGGCCATCAGGGGCTACGCCACTCTTGCTCCGGAATTCGCACAGCACAGCCTAAATGTGGTCGCACACTTCTGCCAAATGATAGTCGATCACCAGAACCCCCATGCTTTGCTGGCTCCTGAGCTTGGCACTCAGCTCTCTCCTGCTCAGTTGATTGGGGAATTTCGGGCCGTGTTTGACGAAGTCGGCGCGTGGCCCCAGGACTACGAGTTCGAGGGCGTGGTCCGTGTCCTTTGCGACGATTCAGTCCGCAAGGTTGGTGGTGAGGCGGACGCTTGGCCGGATTATGTGACCCCGCTACGATGGCGGGTCATTATTGAATTCTCCTGGCATTTTCCGCCGCCGCACGATCCCCTTAGATGCAGATTCTGGGTTTCGGCCCAGAGCCAGATGCTCTATGTATGCAAGTTCGCGTTTCACCGCTGAAGGGCTGCCCTAACCCGCGGGCTTCACTGGACGCGGCGGTCGCGTTCTTTTTGTATTTCGGAGGCCATTGGCGCCGCGCCAGTGAGCCCGAACGTTCGGCGTAGGCGACATGAAACTCCCTGCCTTCAGATTAATCCTGTGCGCGGTCGGGCTCACTGCGGGGATCGCCGCGCCGGCTCTGGCCCAGAACGTTTATTCGCTGGGAATCTATGCCGGAGGAACTTTCCGCCAGGAGCTTTGTTCGTTTGATATTCCATTTCCACCATACCACTACAAGATTACACAGCGGAGCCGCTATGAAGACGCGGAAGGTTTTATTGTCATGGACGTGGGAAACGAGACGCAGCGCGGTGGCGTTCTTTGCCGATATTGGGATGTCGAGTGGGGCACGGAGTCTTTCACCATCTGGCTGGACCGCGAGCAACCGCTCCGGGCAAGGCTGCTCGTTGCCGAGAGCGCCGAACGGGAGCGTCGGGAAAAAGCGTGGTTAGCGAGCGGCTTTTTCCAGACGAAAACATTCGTTCTAAGCAATCGCACCGATTCGCTGGAAGATCAGGAAGTTCTCTTTGAGCTGAAACAGCGCGAAAAATTTAAGGATGGCGGCTACGGCAAGCAAGCAATGGGGCCAGAGCCGAACGTCTTCCGTATAACTGCATCCACGAACGACATGGTGATATGGGACCGAATAATGAGGGAGTTCGACAAGCCACACAGAAGATGATTCTGCCGAACCACCGCAGGCAGCGGACCCCGCGAGTCGGTCCTGTTTGCATACTACGTCACTGGCGCGGTGCCGCTGCTGCGGAACGTTAGAGCCGCAGCCCTGCTATGGAAAAATACCTCCAAAATCTCGAAGTTTGGTGCTGGCGTTACAAAGAAAACACGCGCAACTATCCCGGCTTGCACTTCACCGCCAAACCGGCGGCTTGCGATGCGATCTCAGGGTGCCTGCGGCAGCTCCGCAAGGAGGGCGATGGCGCACGGCGGACAATACCGCTGCGACCCCTCAAAGCCGAGGACGAGGCAAAGATCTCAGGAGGCCAGAAGTATGAGTGCTTCTCCCGACTTCGGATTACGATCCATGCCGAGTCAGACCAGTTGCGGCAGATGGCCTTTCGCGTTGAGAGCAGCCTCGTGCATCTCGATTTCACGGAACGTTCCATGTCAGGGTTCGAGAAGGGGCTTTCTGATGTGAAGGCCGGAAGAGGCGATTATGCGATTGAGCCGGAGGAGGACAAAGAACAGGGGCGACGCCTGGGTGAATTAGAAAGAGCATCAAAATGCTTATGGTTCTGGCCCTGCTTTGGACATTTAGAGGTGGTCAGTTGAGGCGTTCTAACCCAGCGCATTCACTGGACGGCGCGATGGCGTCCAGGTTTCATATAGTGCATCAGCAGCGCGCCGCCAGTGATGCGCAGCGTTAAGCGGCTAGCCGCGCTATGGAAAATCTGCCTTTTCACTTCCCGATGAATCTGACGATTCGTTGCTACGAATGCGGCAAGGTATTCGAGGTCGTCGTCGCCAGCCGAGCTCCGCAGGATTTCCCTTGCCCTGCCTGTGGAAAGGTCGAAGCGTTTGATTTGGGCGAATAGGAAAGGAAAGCGATTGCCTGGCAAGCGAAGATGCTCGGGAAATCGGGCAGGCGGCCATAAGAGTTTGTTGAGTGTTACGGGTATGACCGAGTCGCCCAACCACACCATTCAGAGGATGGGAGCCAGCCGTTCAGTTCGGCGACAATTCGACGGTCGTTGGCGGCTGGCCCGCAGCGCTCATGCTGGTCGTTCGGTGAAGCCATGACTCTCGCGTTTAGAGCTAAATACCTGAGTTGCACCGACGCAATGGGCGGGGAGATTCTGCAGGTATGTCTTGATACTCTGCGGCAGAGTGAAGATGAAGCTGAGCGGAGCACACCTTATGTTCTTATCAGCCGAAATTTCGAGTTCCCCGAGTCTCCGACGATCGAGTGGCATGACGGGACCGATTATGACGGAGGAGCGGAGATTGCTTGGCTCAGGTTGAGACGCGACCGGGCTTCAATAAAGCTCGATCGAGGTTTAGATATCGACGTGAGTTTCTGCGTCGGCGATAGGCGTTTCAGAAAGTTGAATACTTACCTCAAGATTGACGCGTTGCGCTCGGACCTCGTCCTGACCCTTACGGCTTCAGGAATGTTCCCTGCTGCAACTCCTCGAAGGCCTGCCGGAGCTCCTGCTGGGTATTCATCACGATCGGGCCATACCAGGCCACAGGTTCTTTGAGAGGCTGCCCGGACACGAGGAGGAATCGGATGCCTTCCTCGCCGGCCTGCACCTCCAGTTCGTCGCCGCCGTCGAAGAGCACCAAGGATCGGTTATCTGCTTCGCTGGGCGGAGTCATATCGGCCCAACCGACTCCTTCCGTCGGCACCGCCAGCGGACCCGACGCGTTGCAGAATTTACCGCCTCCAGCGAAAACATAGGCAAAGGCGTGACGCGTCGTTTCGACGGGGAGCTTCTTCCGCTTGCCGGGCGGCACCGTCACATCCACGTAGATCGGGTCGGCGGCTATTCCCTCCACCGGGCCCTTCTTTCCCCAGAAGTTGCCGCAGACAATCCGGGCCTGCGTGCCATCGTCGTCCGTCACCTCAGGGATTTCGACCGCCTTAATCTCCTGGTAGCGCGGCGCCGTCATCTTCTTCGACGCGGGCAAGTTCGCCCAAAGCTGAAAGCCGTGCATTCGACCCAACTGGTCACCTTTGGGCATCTCCTGGTGGATGATGCCCTTGCCCGCCGTCATCCATTGGATGTCACCGGCGGCAATGGCGCCGTGGTTCCCCATGCTGTCGCCGTGCTCGACTGTTCCGGCGAGGACGTAGGTGATCGTCTCGATGCCCCGGTGAGGGTGCCAGGGAAACCCGGCCAGGTAATCCTCCGGGACGTCGTTGCGGAAATCGTCCAAAAGCAGGAACGGGTCGAAGTCGGACGTGTTTCCAAAGCCGAAGGCCCGGCGCAGATGCACCCCGGCCCCTTCGAGGGTCGGTTTGGCCTTGATCAGTCGCTTAATTGGTCGAAGGGACATGTCAGCCTCCACATAGTGTTCGAATTCGCGGCCGATCGAACAGCACCGAGCTCACGTTGCAGCCTTGGCTCTCCACGGTGCAGGCTAACACCAAACCGCACCGTGTCAAAACGCCGACACACGCCTCCGGCGCAAATCGGTTTGAAAGATGAGGCTAATTAGTAGGCTGGAGCATGCCGGGGAGGCCAGTCGCGGTGTCCTCGCCCGCCAGCACATCCCGCGCTCGCGACCGCGCAGGCAGTCATTGCTTCGGCATCGGAGCGGGTTTTTTCATCTCGCCCTGCACAGCGGCCATTTCTGCCAGCAGCTCGTTTCCTTTGGGCACCAAGGTGATGTCCGCCTCGCCCTCGAGCAGTCGTTGGGTTTCGAGGATCTCGAAGGTGGCGCGGGCGATCGCCGGGTCACGGGCGATCGCCTGCAATCCGGCGCCGACTATGCGGGGGCGCATCGCCGCCGCCTTGGCGAACTCGATGGCCGCCTGACGCTCGGCGGTGCTGGTGATGACGCTGACCTGGTTGGCGCCATCCTGTTTGATCGCGGAAGTAACCTGCCGCAGTCGGTTGACTACTTTTTCCTCGATTTGCTTGATCATTCCCGTGTCGCGGAAGTGCACTTTGCGAATGTAAACCGAACCGAGTTGATACCCCCATTCGTGCGACTTGGGCGAGACTTCAGCGCGGACGGTTTGGCTCATCGCGTGGCGATTTTCCATCATCGCCGCGAGCTTCAGGTTGCTGAGGCAGCGCACCGTGGAGTTGCTGACGTTGGCGGCGAGCGAGCCGCGCGGGTCGGCGTTCTTGAACAAATAGGAGACCGGGTCGCTGATGAACATCTCGTACCAGATGCCGATGCCCATCGGCGCGCCTTCCTCGGAATTTACGGGCTGGCTGCGCAAATACTCCTGGTCGAGCCGCATGTCGAGCACGTGGCAACGCCCGATCCAGTTGATCAGCGGCGCCTTCCAGCCAAGCTTGAACCACAGCAAATGGAGGCCGGGCTCGTTGAGGATCAGGACCACCTTCCCGAACAGGATGAACACCTTGCACTGGCGCTCCTGCACCACGGTATAGAACCCCAATCCGCGGAACAAAGCGGCGATGACCGGTCCGAGGGCCAGCAGCCCAAGGAAAGTTCCAACGGCGGCGATTAGGAAATTAACGATCATGGGGCACCTCCAGAATGGCCCGGCGGGCCTGATTGAATAATGCCAGGCGCACGTTGCGCACATAGGCCGGCAACGCATCCGGGCCGCTGCATTGCAGCTCCCGGAGTTGGTCGGCCAGTGCCTTGAGCGGCTCGACCTCAGCTTGCGCCTTGAGGGTCTCGATTTCCACCGCCGTCTTCGATTGCACCAGCTTTTGGTCCGCCCCCGCCTGGGCGAGGCTGATATCGGACGACACCTGGTTATAGGCGGTGTTGATGGCCGCGAGCGCGGACTCGACTTCCCCCGGCGGGTCGATGCCCGTAATCAGCGACGCATCGAGCGCAATGCCATAACGAGCCTCCGAGGATTTGCACTCGCGGTCCATGTGCTCGTTGAGGTCGCGCAGGTTCTTGCGCAGGTCGTTGATCGAGACGCCGATGGCGGCCGTCGCGATTTCCGGCGTCGGAACTCCCAGGCTCGAAGGCGCGGCGACGGCCGGTGCCGGGGCTTCGAAGTTCGCGATCCTTTCGCGCAATACCGACGTGAAATAGCCCATCACGTGAACGATGGGCCGCTTCACGCCAAAGATATTGGCGTAGAGGTTCTTTTCCGAAACGCGATAACGGATCTGGCCGGTGAGGCCCGTGTTGAGTTGGTCTTTGGTGACGGCTTCCAGCACGGTGCCTCCCTGGTTCGCCGCCGGGGTTTCCGGATCAAAAGCCATGTTGATGGTCTGGGTCGCGATCGAGACCTTGTAGACCTTTTCCCATGGCCATTTGAAATAGGGTCCTCCGGGCGGAATCACGCGCACTTGCGGAAAGTTATAGCGCTCCTTCTCCTCGGGGAGCAAGGCGTCCGCCATCGGGTCCTGGAGCGTGGTTGCGGAGCCGACCCGTTCGACCCGGCCGAAACGCGTTTTCACCGCGCGCTCATTCTGATTCACGGTATAGATTCCCGCGACGAGGTAGCGGACCAGAAACCACGCCACGAAGCCGACCACGATGCCAGACACGATGCTCATAAGAGTTCTCCTGACTCAGCCGCAAAGTAAGCGACGGGCCGCTAATGACAATCGCAAACGGATTACAATTCCGTCCGCAGTTTATAGGCCTGGATAAGCCGGTGCCGAGCTCATCGACGGTTTGTCGAGCCTCGCGCGCTGAAGCGTGACCGGGTTGCCGAGGGTGCGGGCCGAAACGCCGGCGGCAAAGTTATTTCGCTTTTACGTCATCCGATTGTTTCTCGGCGCTTCTGCTTTTGTCGCCTCCGGAACGGAATCGGATCACTACATAATCCCGGGTTTCCTTCAGGCGGAAGCCAGACTTTTGGATTTCTTCTGCAATCTCCGGCATGTGGGCCACTCCCCACGGCACGACGATATTCTCCGACTGCGAAAGCTGAGAATGAATTTGTTCCAGGAGGCGCCGGTTGCGCTTTCGGAGGAGATCATCAAAGAGTTGCTCCTCAAAATGGGGAGGCGGCGAGTATTGCACCAGGGGCAGTACGGTGTCTGCGTTAACACCCTTTGAATGAACGCGCATAATCAGGTTCAGGAAGCCAATCGTGTTTGTGTCAAACTGTTCAACGTCCACATCCGCCCACACCAGCTTGCCATGGCGTGGCCGGAACTCCCTCTGCTGCTCGGCCAGGCCGAGAGAGGTTGCCATCCGTCTGTAAGTAATTTTGTTCGTGAGCAGATTCCTGCTGTCCGTCACCCCTTCCATCAGAGTGGTCGAGTTTGTCGGGAACGAATGCGACAGTTTCCGGTAGAAGTCGGGTTCGCCGATGTGCGACATCGGAAACAACTGGATCGTCCTGCCGTCGTCCCGAACGTATTTTCTCACTTGAACGGTCAAACCAGCCGGCCGCAACGTCAGGAAGCCTTCGCTGAAATGATCCACTGCCAGGGCGGCGCAAACAACCAGGTAGATGATCGCAGCGGGCACCAGAACGACAATGTTCACCAACAGGAATGCCGACAGGTTCAGCCAGCTAAAGCGCCGCGCGCCGAGCTGTCTCTCCGCAACTAGCGGCCACCGGAACCTAAACCCGCCGTGCAGCAAGTACAGAATGCTTAGGCCGAAAATGACCTGACTCAACGAGATGACCCAGGCAACCAGCTGAATCCGAGGATAGAAATAAATGCAAAAGGGAATCAGGACCAGGCCGGTTACAGGATAGAAAAGTGTGACAGGCAGAAACAGGCGCTTGGGGATCATGGGCGAGAGCCCCATCAGGCCGTAGGTCAGCATCGCCATGAGGATGGCGAAAAGGAACAGAGTCCCGCGGATCAACGAAAGAACGCGAATACCAAAGAAGAGGATCAAGGAGTCATCGACAGCAGAAACGGCTGCGTCGGCTATAAACAGTCCAAGGCAGAGGCTCAGCAGGACGGCGAATATCCGTGGCACGGCCGTGGATGTGCGATCTGGCTTCGTTGGAAGCGATGGGGAAAAGCCTGCGATCACTGGGGGCAGAGCACCGACCACCGGCGGCTCAGCCGCAGGCAACGACGGGGACACACCGCCAGACCGTGGGCTGGTCTCGAACGACGGTTTTTGTGGGTCTGTTTGCATGCCCTGTCGGTCTGGGGACTATAGTTTCACTCTAAGCGCTTTGTCGAGGATGGCGGGAGCAGGTCGTCCAACTGGGCGGTGGCCGGTTCGTGGTCCCAATGCATGTGCCCGGGCGAAGGGAGGCTCTCCATAAACCCGCCCACGGAAGAATAGAAAGGCCGTAATAGGTCGGTTGTGGGTGGGCCGAGCCTCCGGCGCGCGGACTTCAGTCCGCAGCAATGACCGATCGACCATCGCGTCTGGAATGCGGATGCCCCCTGCTAACGGAAGTTGCTGCGGACTGAAGTCCGCGCGCCGACCACATTGCGGAGGCCGCGTTCCACCGTTAGCTGAGGGGGTACAAAGGGCCCAGCTTTTACGTTGACGTGGCTCATTTCCCGGGCGCACCTTTGGTCCTCGACCAAAGCCACTAATGGACTGCGATTTCAAAAACATCCTTATGAGACCAGAACCGATTTCCCGGAGGCCCGTCGCCAGTTTCAGCAGTGCAGCGGTTTGTTGTGTTCTCGCAATGTTGTGTGCCGGCGCAGTTTCAGTCCGCGCCGCCTCAAAGGTCACGGCCTACAAAGGCCAAATCGAGTTGCCAACGTATCCCTGGGCGGCAGTGAAGCACCCGTACTTCCGCGGCACCGACGGCGTGAACATTTATCCTTACCCGATGCTCGACTTTCTGAGCCGCGACAAAACGAATCGGACATATCAGACCGTGGTGCTCGAAAACGAGTATCTCAAGATTACCTTTCTGCCTGAACTGGGGGGCAAGATCCACGAAGTGATCGACAAATCCGTTGGCAAGCCGATGTTTTACGTGAACCACGTTGTGAAGCCCGGCCTCATCGGGCAATGCGGCGCGTGGACCAGTGGAGGCGTGGAGTGGAATACGGGGCCGCAGGGCCACACCGTGGGTTGCATGCAACCAGTGGCCGTCCTGATCCTCCCGCCCGGTAACGATGGTTCGCAATCGGTCGCCGTCGGTGAGACCGAGCGGATCTATGGCACCCGTTGGACTGTCGTGGTGACGCTGCGCCCGGGACGGTCGTTCATCGAGGAGCGAGTCCGGATCTACAACCCCACGGAAACAATTCGTCCCTACTACTTCTGGAACTGCACCGCGGCGCCGAACACACCCGGCTTCCGGTTTATTTATCCCATGACGCTCGGCTGCGACCATGCCGGCGAAAAGTTTTTCAAATGGCCGATCGACAACGGCAAGGACCTGAGCCGGGGCACGAACTATCAGGATGCCTCGTCTATCTTTGCCTGGCACTGCGACCAGGACTTTTTCGGATCGTACAACGACGACCTCGACCATGGCGCCGTCTCCTATGCCAACCATCATCAACTTCCGGGCAAGAAAGCCTGGACCTGGGGTTACGGCGGTTTCGGCACCATGCACCAGCGAGACCTCACCGACAACGACGGACCCTACAACGAGGTGCAGACCGGCCCGCTGTTGACCCAGGCGCAAGTGGGCCGGCTCGATCCGTGCGAAGCAGTCGAGTGGAATGAATGGTGGTACCCCATCCACGGCACCGAGGGTTTCACTTTTGCGAATCGTAACCTGGCCGTAAACGTTACGCGGGGAGGAGAGGGTGTTCGGCTGCGTCTGCTCGGAACCGCGACCTGGAGCGAGGTGCGGGTGCGGGTGCTGAAAGGCGAACGTGAACTGGCCGCCGCCGTGTGCAAGGTCTCCCCCAAGGCGCCCACCGATTTGCGGCTCGGGACCACCGAGGAAGCGCCACTCCGCCTGGAGATCGCTACCACCAGCGAAGCCCTGGCTTCCTTTCCGGTGCCGCTCGATCTTCCTCTGCGCACGCCGCCGGAACATAAGCCATCGGGGCCCACTACGGCGTCGGAATTCGTTCAGGCCGGATGGGAGCATTATCTCTTCGCGCGGTTCGCCGAGGCCGAAAAACAGTTCCGCAAGGCGTTGGACAAGGACGCGACGAATCCGGAGGCGCATATCGGGTTGGCCCATTTGAATCTCGACCGCGACCCCGCAGTTGCGGCAGCAGAGGCTCGCTCGGCGCTGCTGGTGAACGCGGACAACGGGAGGGCGAACTACGTGCTGGGTGTCGCGGAAGCGCGGCTTGGACACGAGCGCGTGGCGCTGGAATCGGCTTGGAAGGCCTGCCTGGAACCCGAAGTGGCGATCGCCGCGCGGGCGTTGGCAGCCAAAATGTTGATCCGAATGCGGAATTATTCCGATGCGATCGCAGCGCTTTCCGAAGCGGGACCCTGGAGGGAAGACCCGGTGTGTCGCGCGCGCCTGGCCCTCTCGGAATTGAAGAGCTACGAGCGCGGGGTGGCGTTGAAGCAGCCGAAAAAGTTCGTGCGCGAGGCCTTAACCAGGGCGGCCGACCTTGCGCAAGCGAACCTGGCAGTAGACCCGCTGGATTCGTTGTCCCGGAACATCCGGTTCCGCACGGGCATTGATCCGGCCTCGAAGCGTTTCGCGTTGGCTCTCCCCGTGGGCAGCCGGCAGGAGATACTTGAATTACTGGCGCAGTATTCGGACCTGGGGCATGAGGCTGACGGCGCATGGGTGTTTCCTGAGATCCGCGCCACCCTGGCTGAACGATCCAAGCCAAACCCACTCGAATATTACTGGCTGGCATCGCTGCCCACCGGCGCTCAAGGTCCCGACGGTGGTTCGAAAACCGGCGAGGAATGGCGGGGCCAGGCGGCGCGGAACGCTGATATGCCGGGAGTTTTTCCGTACCAACTCGAATTTGTGTCCGTGCTCCGGGCTGCCACTGAAGCCGATCCTCAAGACGGCAAGGCTGCTTTGTATCTCGGGCATCTGCTGTTTCACCTGGGCCGCCACGCCGAGGCCAGGAAACTCTGGCAACGCGCCGCCGAGCTCGGCGCCGAACCTGTCATCGCTTACCGCGCTCTCGGGATGGCAGCCAAAACGTTAGACTCGGATCTAACAAGAGCCCACGAATGGCTCGAGAAGGCCTATAAGGCGGATTCGACCGATGCCATTGTGGCGCGGGACCTGGCGAAGGTCCTCTTCGAGATGGCCGACAAGGCCGACTCGGACCCGTCGAAACGTGAGTTGCTTGCTCAGGTCCGCGATCGTCTGAAGGCGGCTTTCGAGCAGGGCAAAGGTCGCTCTGACTTTGTGGCATTGCTTGCCCGGGCCCAAAACCGGTTAGGCGAATATGCGGAAAGCGCGCGAATGCTGGATACGGTTCGTGTGACGGTGTGGGAGGGGTCTCATGAAGTGCATGACCTCTTTGAACAGGCGCATTTGGCACTCGGCGAAGCACGCTTGAAGGAAGGCAAGGCGGCCGAAGGTCTGAAGGAGTTTGACCGCGCATTGGAGTACCCGGCGAATCTGGCGACAGGCAAACTCGAAAACGCGCGTGCAGCGCACATCCAGTATCAGCGTGGCAATGCGCTCGCCGCATTGGGACGGAAGGAGGAGGCGCGCGCCGCCTGGAAACTCGCGGCAGATGAGCCGGAATCCAAGGACTCACGTATCGAGGAAGCTAGGGGCAAAGCAATCGAGGCGTTGCGCAATTCCCCTTGAATGTCGGGCCAGGAAAAGGCATTGCGAGCGGGCGTCCTTTTGCTACAAAGTCCTGCCATGCAATTCAACCGGCGACACTTTTTCAAGGCGGCTACCATAACGACTGGCGCGATTGGCCTTGATTTGGCTTTTCCACAGACCGGAGCTGCTGCGGAAAAGAAACAGTTTCTGTTGGGCCGCCCGCAGATGCATCTCGGCCTGGTAACTTACAACCTGGCGCAGGATTGGGATGTCCCGACGATCATCAAGAACTGCGAAGAGACAAAATTCGAAGGGGTCGAATTGCGTACCGGCCATGCGCATAAGGTGGAAGTCAATCTCTCAAAAGAAGAACGCGCGGAGGTCCGGAAGCGTTTTGCCGACTCGAAGGTGCAGCTCATGGGGCTCGGCAGCGCGTTCGATTATCATACGCCGGATCAAGCCAAGCTGCGGAAGGATATCGAGGCGACGAAGGAATACACCGTCCTGGCTCAGGATGTCGGCGCGACGGGTGTGAAGGTGCGACCGAATGGCCTGCCTAAGGAAGTGCCGGTCGAGAAAACGCTCGAGCAGATCGGGCGCTCATTGCGTGAGTTGGGCGATTTTGCGCGCGATCATGGGCAGGTCATCCGGCTCGAGGTCCATGGTTCGGGCACGGCCTTTCCACCCCACATCAAGACTATCCTCGACGCCGCCAACCACCCCAGCGTCGGCGCCTGCTGGAACTCGAATGCCTCCGACCTGGATGGAGAAGGCTGGGACCATAATTTTGACCTGCTCAAGGATAGGATCTTTTCCGCCCATATCACAGAGCTGCACCAGGAGAACTATCCGTATCGCAAATTGTTCACGCGTCTTAACGAAATCAAATTCCAGGGCTACTGCCTGGCGGAAATCCCGGCCTCCACGGACGCCGTCAGACTGATGAAATACTACCGCGCTTTGTGGCTGGCATACCAGGGTTTGCTATGAAGCAATCCCGCTTGGCCAAGCTGCATGCTGCGCTGCTCGTCTCGATAGTTATTCTCGCCGTGGGCGGCCGGGTTTTGGCCTTGGAGCCACCAAGCCCGGCCGATTCACGCCTGGTAGCCGGCGACCTTGCCCTTTCTCTATCTCAGGTCACCGGAGGGTTGCGGCTCGAGAGCCTGTCGGACGTTAGGCGTAAACAAGAGTTTCTGGGAACAAACTCCTTGCCGCTGTTCCGGGTCACGTTGCGGCGCGCCGGTACTAACGAAGAAACTTCGCTGGTCGCGGATGCCGGGTGGGAACGCGTCACGGCCCGGCGGAGCCGTAACCGGCTTGAGTTGCGCTGGGAGAAACCCCGCCGAAACGAATTGGACGGAATTTCCGTCGTCGCCAACGCCGTGGCACAGCCACGCAACCATTCCCTCCATTGGGACCTGCGCGTGGAAGACAAGAACCCGGAGTGGAGCGTCTGGCGGGTTGTTTTCCCTCAACTCGCGTTGGCGAGCCCGGGTGAGAAACCGGCGGTGCTGTTCCCGCGCGGGCCGGGAGAAGTCCAACCCGATATCTGGAAGCGGCCGTTTGCGTATCGCGGCAACTACCCTGGCGGCTGGTGCTCGATGCAGTTCATGGCCGCCTACAGTGGTGCCGAAGAGCACACCGGCCTCTATGTTGGCCTGCATGATCCCTGGGGCAGCACCAAGGACCTGTTCCTGGAAAGCGATCCCAGCACGCAAACCGCGCGCATGAGGTTCGAAATTCCCGCACCGGACATGGGAATTCCCGCCAACGGTTTCACGCTCAGCGGCCAGGCGGTGTGGCAGTTGCTGCGCGGCGATTGGTTTGACGCCGCGATGATCTACAAATCCTGGGCATCGAAAGAGGCGCGCTGGTGGCCGCGCCTGGTGCGCGGCGAACGCGCCGATACTGCAGCGTGGATGCGCGAATTGAATGCCTGGGCCCAGACCGGCGGCGGTCCGAGCGAGTGCGCGCGCCCAGTCGAGCGCTTTGCCGCCTATCTTAAACTCCCGGTGGGCTTTCACTGGTATAGCTGGCATGCGATCCCGTTCGACAACGATTACCCGCACTATTTCCCCGCCAAGGACGGCTTCGCTGCCGCCGTCGCCGAATTGCAGCGCTCGAACGTATTCGTCATGCCCTACATTAACGGCCGGTTGTGGGATACCCACGACCGCGGGGCGGCCGATTTCGAGTTCACCCGGCGCGCGCTGCCGGCTGCGTCGAAGAAAGAGAACGGCGAGCCGTTTGTTGAGAGCTACGGCAGCAAGGAAACCAATGGCGAACCCGTGAAGCTTGCGGCGATGTGCCCGAACACGGCCCTTTGGCAGCAGACGGTGCGCGAAACGGTCCTGCGTTTGTTGAAGAACGAGGGCACCAGGGCCGTGTATATCGACCAGGTGGCGGCGGCCGCGCCCACGTTGTGCATGGATAAATCGCACGGCCACCCTTTGGGCGGCGGCCATTGGTGGAACGAAGGTTACTGGACAATGCTCGACACGATTCGCCGGGAGATGCCCCGGGACGCGATGCTCACCACTGAGTGCAACGGCGAGCCGTTCATCCGCTGGTTCGACGGCTACCTGACCTGGCACTGGCAATACGACGGCCAGGTGCCGGTTTTCCCAGCCATTTATGGCGGCGCGATCCAGATGTTCGGCCGCGCTTATCGGGGCGGAGCGACGAAGGACCTGGCACTGCGCATGAAAGCCGGCCAACAGCTCGTGTTCGGCGAACAACTGGGCTGGCTTGACCCCAGGGTGGCTGACGAGCCTGGTAACGGCGAGTTCTTCCGCCAGACCGCACAGGTGCGCTCGAAAGTGAGCCGGTATTTCAATGCCGGCCAGATGGCCCGGCCTCCGCGGTTGCTGGGGCCGATGCCGAAGGCAAAAGCGGATTGGCAGTGGTCGGGCGAATGGTGGGTCACCACCGACGCGCTGCTGTCCGGCGCCTGGCAGTTGCCCAAAGAAAAACGGCTGGTCTTCCTGTTCGCGAACGTCGGCGATGAATCCGTAACGAACACGCTCCGGTTCGACCCCGCCGTTTACCGGCTCAAAATGTCGAAGGTTCGTCTCACTGAGATCTCTGCCAGAGACAAGGGCGTCTTGCCCGGTCAGCAGAAATGCCCTTTTGAACGGGAACTGACCTTTCCGCCGCGACAGGTCCGCGCGCTGGAGTTGAGTTGGTAAGGAACCCGTTGTGCCTTTTGGACCAAGTATTCCAAGCTTATGGACCATCTCGAGGAACCAGTTCTCATTAACACCCCGCTTCAGCGGGGTGAGTTCCAGGCTCGCACGCCTGCCAGCCGTTTCAACGGTTTACCCCTGCTCCTGGCGGCGCTGGCTCTCGCCATGGCGCGGGAAGCAGCCTGCACTGCCGCCGAACCGATGCTGCAGAGCGCCGATGTTTTCGTCTCCGGCGCCGCCGGTTACAGCACCTACCGGATTCCGGGAATTGAAACGGCTCCAGACGGCACGCTCATCGCGTTTGCCGAGGCGCGCAAATACAGCGCGGCCGACCCGGGATTCGGCAAGCAGGACATCGACCTGGTTTATAAACGCAGCACCGACAACGGGGCGACATGGTCCTCGATGGTGGTGCTCGAAGATCCCGGGGAGCTGTGGTCCGCGGCCAACCCCGCGACCCTGGTGGATCGAAACAACGGCAAGGTTTGGGTTTTTTACTTGCGCAGCCGGCCCGGTCGCAGCACGGAGACAGCGCGGCCCGGGACCGACGACAATCAGACCATCGCCCGGTGGAGCGCCGACAACGGCCGGACCTGGTCGGAGCCGATCGATCTGACGGCGGTCGGCCGGGACATGGCCGACACCACGTGGCGCGCCAGCGTGCCGGGACCCGGGGGCGCCATCCAAACGAGCAAAGGCCGGCTCCTGGTGCCGATGTGGAAAATGCCCTTCGCCACATTCGCGATTTTCTCCGACGACCACGGCCAAACCTGGCGGCGCGGAAAAGTAGTGGCCGGCAACCAGGGTGGTGACGAGTGTCAGGTCGTCGAGCTGGCAGATGGACGCATCCTGATGGATATCCGCCAGGAAAAGGGCGCGACCCGGTGGCTGGCGGAAAGCAGCGATGGCGGCGAAACCTGGGCGGACCCGCGCCCCGGCATTACGGTGACTCCCGTCGCTTGCGCAATCGAGCGCTACACTTTGAAATCCCGGGGAGATGATCGGGACCGGTTGCTCTGGTCTGGTCCCAAGGGACCGGACCGCAAGAACCTGGTCCTCCTGACCAGCTACGACGAAGGGAAGACCTTCACCGGTGAACGGCTGGTCTCGGATAATTTCGCCGCGTATTCGGAACTCACCGTTCTTAAGGACAAAACGGTCGGGATTCTATGGGAGCGCGGAGTCGAACGCGGATACCAGTTCATCACGTTCACGCGCCTGAACCGCGAATGGCTTGACGCGCCACCCGCCCCTTCGGCGCCGGCCATCTTCAAAGTCATTTCACGGGGCGAAGCCGCCGGCACATACCAGGCTTTTCCCGACATCTGCCGTCTGAAGAAAGGCGATCTCCTGTGCGTGTTCTACGGAGGTTATGGGCACATTTCGTTTCCGACCACCAATTGGCCCAAGGGCGGTCGCGTCTGCATGGTCAGGTCCAAAGACGAAGGCCGCACCTGGAGTGCTCCCCGTGTATTGTTCGATGGCCCGTTCGACGACCGCGACCCCCACATCGCGCAGCTCAGCGATGGAACAGTCGCGTGCACGTTCTTTACCTACCGGCGGGGAGCCGACGGAAAGATTAGCTGCGACACTTGCATGGTAGTTTCCACCGATGACGGGCAGACCTGGCCGGCGGAACCGCGAGTCGTGGCCGCCGGTTGGCCCAGTTCGGCGCCAGTGCGCGAGCTGCCCGATGGTACCCGTTTGCTCGGCGTTTACCGCGAGGACAGCGGCACGGCCTACGGCGGCGTCATCCGCTCGAGCGACGCCGGTAAAACCTGGAGCGGGCCGATCCCGATTGGCAAGGATAGCGGCGTGCGCCTCGACGCCGAGACCGATTTTGTGCGGCTGAAGGACGGCACGATCTACGCCGCGCTGCGCGGTGACCGTACTAATACGCACTTCGCGATCAGCCAGGACGCCGGGCTTACGTGGTCCGTGGTCAAGGATATCGGTTTCCCCGGACATTGCCCTCATTTCACCCGCCTCAGCACCGGCGAGATCCTCCTTTGTCACCGGCTGCCGCTGACTGCGTTGCACGTCAGCCGCGACGACGCGAAAACCTGGCAGGGCCCCTACCAGATCGATACGACTATTGGCGCGTATCCTTCAACGGTCGAACTAAAGGACGGAACCGTCCTGGTCGTCTATTACGAAGAGGGTAATGGCAGCGCCATCCGCGCCCGCCGGTTTAAGCTGACGCCCACAGGCATCGAGTTTCTGCCGCTGGAATAGGCATGCAAAGCCGCGCTCCTACCCGCCCCGCTCTCTATAAACCTGCCTGGGAAAGAAAACCCGGGCCTTCTCTCCCCTTTCGTCCAAAGGCTCAGAGGGGAACCGTACGCCGGCCGCTCCCGCTCCTCCACGGGAGGAGATGGTCGGGGAGAGAATTCCCCGAACCACGGCATCGCGCATTGAAACCATGAACCCGCGGAAGTCATCTCCCTCTCCTCCCCTGGAGGAGAGGGCCGGGGAGAGGAGGTCCTATAGCTTTCTTCCGGAGCCGGGTTCCTGGAGAGGAGGCCCTTTCTTTTCCCCACAAACGGCTTCATGGGAAGCAGGCCCGCGCGATAAGGCTCCTGGGAAGCCCAGCCTCTTTTTCACACGCGTGGGGCCACCTCTCCCCTATCCCCTCTCCCCCAAAGGCGGAGAGGGGAAACACGCGCTAGCCGCCCTTCTCCTCGCTTCCTGTCGGCTGGCCGCGATCGCCGTCGCGCTCGTGGTCGCCGTCCTCCCGGCGAGCCCGGCAAATCTCACCGTGAGGGTTGATGGGTCCCGCGGTGCGCCGCGGTTGGTCGTGAACGGCAAACCGGTCCGCGCGCGAATGTTCTTCGGCGGGCCGGGATCGTCGCCGGTCCGGATCGAGCCCGCTGCCCGCCGCGTCGATTTTGAATTCACCGCCGAGCATGATTCCCGAGGAACCGGCACGCTCCATTTCCGGTTCGGTCAGGTGCCTGGGGACGTTTATCTCGACGACATCGCGGTGGTGGAGGTCCCGTCGGGAAAGGCGGTGATGCCCATGGCGGATTTTGAGAATGGATCGGATTCTTTTTCACGCGACTGGATGACTTGGCCGACGGGGGCCGCCAACACCGTCGGGGATGTGGCGGTGGAACCGGCGGTCGGAGCCGGCGGGACGGCGGGGCTTCGTGTCAGGCTTAAGCAGCCGGCGAGCGGAGGCTGGCCGGATTGGCACATTTACCATGTGCCGACTATGGAATTGCTCCAAGGGCATCGCTACCGTGTCAGTTTCTGGGCGAGGGCCGAGCCGGCGCGTGACCTCGCGGTGGCGGTTTACCGTCCGGGAGAGCCGTTCATTCGTCTCGGCGGCCCGCCGGGACCGTTCGAGGCCCAGATCAAAATGGCGGCCTCCGCCGGAGTCAACTTCGTCAGCTTTCCCATCGAAATGCCGTGGCCTGAACCGGGAAAAGCTGTCGACTGGGCCGCCGTAGACTCGGCATGCGACCAGGTGCTTGGAGCCAACTCGAATGCTCTGCTGCTGCCGCGCTTCGGCGCGGACCCGCCCGCCTGGTGGCGAAAAGCAAACCCCGGCGAAGTCATGACCTGGGAGGATGGCTCGCGCCAAACCCAGGGCGTCGTGGCCTCACCCCTCTACCGCAAAGATGCCGCCGCGCGAGTTTTCGCTCTGGTTGAACATCTCGAGAGCCGGTTCGGTGAGCACATGGCCGGCTACCACCCGTGCGGCCAAAACACGGGCGAGTGGTTTTACCAGGGCACGTGGGAAAACCGGCTGAACGGGTATGCCCCGGCGGATCGGATCGCCTGGCGGAGGTGGCTCCGCGGGCGTTACCCGACCGATGCTGCCCTGCAAGCCGGCTGGGGCGACCCCGCCGCCGGCGCTGCCGGCGCCGAGGTCCCGGCCGCCGCCGAACGCCGCGCTGCGCCCAACGGCGCGCTGCGGTCACCTGCGACCGAACAGCCGCTGATTGATTTTGCGGCGTTCCAACAGGAAACAATGGCGGATTTGGTTTGTGAGCTCGCCTCCGCCGCGCGGCGGGCTTCCCAGGGCCGCAAACTGGTCGTGTTTTTCTACGGCTACCTCTTCGAGTTCGGTCCGGTCCGGTTGGGTCCTTCCACCTGCGGCCATTATGCGCTGCGCCGGGTCCTGGAATGTCCTGACATCGACGTGCTGTGTTCGCCGATTTCCTATTTCGACCGTGGCATCGGCGGCAGCGCGCCGGCGATGACTGCCGCCGAGAGTGTCGCGCTGGCAGGCAAAACGTGGCTGGCCGAAGACGATACCCGAACCTATCTGGGCACCGGCGATTTCCCCGGCAAAGTGGACGGCGCCAAAGACCTCGCCGAAACCCGGACAATGCTGCTGCGCAACCTGGCCGAGGAAGCCAGCCGGAATTTCGCAACGTGGTGGATGGACCTCGGGATGACCGGGTGGTTTAACGATGACCGGATGTGGGACGACATGCGGCGCTTCGCGGCGGTGGATGAGAGCCTGCTCCGCGACCCGCAACCCTACCGGCCCCAGGTGTCGGCGGTCATCGATGAACGCGCGATGCGGTTGACCTCCGCGAGCGCCTGGCGGCTCACGGAGCCGGGCATCTACCAGGCGCGCCGCCCGCTGGCACGACTCGGCGCGCCCTACGGCCAGTACCTGCTCGACGACGTCCTCCGTGGCAGCGTGCCGGCCCGGCTTCGGATTTTCCTGAATGCCTGGCAGCTTTCGTCCGGCGATCGCAAACAGCTTGCCATCGTGACCCGGCAGGGTTGCAGCGTGTGGTGCTACGCGCCGGGCCTCTACGACGGATCCCGCGAGTCTGCGGATTCCATGCGCGAGGTGACCGGCTTCCGGCTCGTGCCGGTAAGTCCGGCAAAGGCCTGGGCCACGCCGACAGACGCCGGGCGCAAAGCCGGCCTGAAAACTGCCTTCGGCACGGATGGCCCGCTCGCGCCACTCTTCGCCGTCACCGATGCCACGACCGCCGAAAACCTGGCCACCTATCCCGATGGCTCCTGTGCTGTCGCACTCCGCAAACGCGGCGCCGGATGGTCGTTCTTCGTGGGCGCGCCCGGCCTGACTCCCGATTTGCTGCGGGTCGCCGCTGTCAGGGCCGGCGTCCATCTCTATACCGACGAGGACTGCAACGTCTATGCCAACGGGCGTCTGCTGGCGCTCCACGCGACCCGGGACGGAGCGCTAACGCTGGATACCGGCCGCAAAGGGCCGGTCCGCGACGGCCTGAGCGGCGCTCCAGCCGGCAGTGGACCATCGTTCACCCTGAAGCTCAAGCGGGGCGAAACGCGGGTTTTCCTGCTGGGGCCTTAGCCGCCCGCAGAATTGCATTGTCTGAAGAAAGCGGGTAACTAAGCAGCAGCATGATGCAGGAATTCACGGCGCTGGATGGCGCGATTCTGATCGACAAACCGGCGGGACCGACGTCGCACGATGTTGTGGACGCGATCCGCCGCCAGTTCAACATCAAGAAAGTTGGCCACTGCGGCACGCTGGATCCCGCGGCGACCGGCCTGCTAATCATCGTGCTGGGCCGCGGCACCAAATTGTCGGAAAAACTGATGTCCGACGACAAAGTCTATGAAGGGACCATGAAGCTGGGCGAAACGACCAACAGTTTTGATGCTGATGGCGACCTGGTTTCGTCTCTGCCGGTTCCACCGCTGACGCTTGAGGACCTCAACCAGGCCGCGACGGAGTTCGTTGGCGACCAGATGCAGATGCCGCCGATGGTTTCCGCCGTCAAGAAGGGCGGCGTGCCGTTGTACAAGCTCGCACGCAAGGGCGTTGAAGTGGAGCGTGAGCCGCGCCTGATCCACATCTACAACTTCCGGTTTTCGGCTTACGACGAACCCATCGGCGTTTTCCGGATCGCCTGCACCAAGGGCACCTACGTGCGCAGTATCGCGCACGACCTCGGCCAAAAACTCGGCTGCGGCGCCCACCTCGCCACCTTGCGCCGGGTTGCTTCGGGCAAGTTCGATGTTGCCCAGGCTATCCAGTTTGAAGAGGTGATGCAGTTGACCACCGGCCAACTGGAAGCGCGCGTCCTGCCCTTCCTGAAACTAGCGGGAGGCCAGGCGTGAACGCCTGTGTTCTTGATGCGCATCGTTGAATCGGCCAGCGCGGTGAACCCGGACCGGCGGAAGATCTGCCTGGCCATCGGTTTCTTCGACGGCGTTCACCTCGGCCATCAGCAGATCATCCGTCACACGCTGGAGGACGCGCGCCAGCACGAAGCCCTCGGGCTCGTGGTCACCTTTGACCGCCACCCCAGCACCGTCGTCGCGCCGAGCCGCGTGCCGCCGCTTATTTACTCCCTCCCCCAAAAAGTCCGCGCCATCCAGGCGCTCGGCGTCGAAGCGCTCCTGCTGCTGCGCTTTGATAAAGCCTTCAGCCTGCAAAGCGGCGAGGAGTTTGTTCGCGCTCTGGCCGGCGGCCTCGGCCCCATCCGCGGCATCTCGGTCGGCGCGAATTTTGTGTTCGGCCACAAGCGCAGCGGCAACGTCGAACTGTTAAAGCAGCTCGGCAAAGCTTTGAACTTTTCAGTTCACGGCATGTCTGCATTGGCGCTGGATGGCAGAACTGTCAGCAGCACTCGCATTCGTGAGGTTATTGCCCGGGGCAACCTCAACGCGGCAAGCCAGATGCTCGGGCGGGCTTACTCGATCGCCGGCAAGGTTGTGCGCGGAGACGGTCTGGGGCGGCAGCTTGGTTTCCCGACCGCCAACCTCGACGTCGGCGGACTCGCATTGCCTCCGCACGGCGTGTACGCCGTGCACGCCGAGGCCGCCGGCCAAACCCATCGCGCGGTCCTGAATATCGGCCTGCGTCCCACCCTGCGAAATCCCCGGCCGGAGCTTCGCGTCGAAGCGCACCTGCTCGATTTTGACGGGGATCTTTATGATCGAGAGGTCGAAATTGTCTTCGCCGAGAAACTGCGCGACGAAAAGCAATTCGCGTCGTTGAAGGAGTTACGGGAGCATATAGCACACGATATTCTCGACGCCCAGATGCGGTTTTGACAGACTTCCCTGCGAACCTGTTGGTCCAAAGTTCTAATTATGCAACGCCTCGATCGCGCTCTTTTCATCGTGCTGTGCGGTTTTTCAATCCTCCCTGCTCGCGGCCAGGATACCAACAACACCCCGGTACCCGAACTCGTCACTCCCCTGTATCGCACGGAGGTGAAAGTGCCCGCGGTGCCAGGGTATCTCACTCTGAAATGCGACTTCCATATGCACACCGTGTTTTCGGACGGGATCGTCCTGCCCGCGAGCCGTGTCCAGGAAGCCTGGCTGAACGGGTTGGACGTCATGGCCCTAACCGACCACGTGCGCGCGGAGGCGGTTAAGCAAACCGTCCCCGGCGACAACAATCGCTCCTTTGAACTGGCACGGAGCCGCGCCCGCGAATTGGGGATGGTGCTCATCAAGGCCGGAGAGATCTCAAGGAGCATGCCACCGGGGCATTTCAACGCGCTCTTTTTGCAGGACGTTGAAGTGCTGAACCAGACCAATTTTATGGCCGCGTTGGAAGGCGCGGCGAAACAGGGCGCCTTTATTCAGTGGAACCATCCGGGGTGGAAATCGCAACAGCCTGAGGTCACCAAATGGTGGCCGGAGCACCAACAAATCTATGAGAAAGGATTGATGCACGGGATAGAGATTTTCAACAGCACCGAATGGTATCCCGTCGCCCTGGATTGGTGCCTGAGCAAGAACCTGACCGTGATTTGCGATACCGATCTGCACGGCGCCACCAGCCTCGAATACGAATTGTCCAAGTGGCCGCGCCCCATGACTCTCGTGTTCAGCACGGACCGCAGCGAGGCAGCGATCAAAGAGGCGCTGTTTGCGAGGAGAACTGTGGCCTGGTTCGGCAGCCACCTGGCCGGCAAAAGCGAGCACCTCGAGGCCCTCTTCAAAGCCGCGATCAGGATCCTTCCCGCGCATTATACCGACGACAAGGGCAATCGCTCTCACTACCTCGTCAATACCAGCGACCTGCCGTGGAAGATCAAGGAGACCTCGGGCGCCTTCAAAGGAGAGGTTTGGCTGCCCCGTGCCGGCAGCGCGATCATCAAGCTCGCGCCAAAGGCGCAGAGCCTGACATTGGTCATGAACAACGCTCACTCGGCCGGGCAGCAGCCGCTGCAGGTCCAGTGGAAACTCTAGCCCCCTGTGGGGGTTCAGTTGTGGGCGGTCCGAGCATCCGGCGCGCGGACTCAGGTGACAGGTTTTCGAAGCCTGCTTTCGTTGAACGCAAAAACTGGTTTTTCTGTCCATCGGTAAGTAAGATTTCCGACCAATGAACACAGGAATTAGCGCGATTAACGAGGCGGTCCAGCAAGCCGGGGCGTTTGTGCGCCCGCTCTTCAGCGAATTAGGAAAGGTCATTGTTGGGCAAACCTATCTGGTCGAGCGACTGGCGATCGGACTGCTGGCCAATGGCCACGTGCTGCTCGAAGGTGTCCCGGGACTGGCGAAGACGCTTTCGGTCAAATCGCTTGCCCAATGCCTGAACGTGAAGTTCGCCCGGCTGCAGTTCACGCCCGACATGCTGCCGGCGGATGTCATCGGCACGCAAATCTACAATCCGCAATCGGGAGCCTTCACCACCCGCAAAGGACCCATCTTTGCGAACCTCGTCCTGGCGGACGAAATCAACCGCGCGCCGGCGAAGGTGCAAAGCGCGCTCCTTGAGGCGATGCAGGAGAAACAGGTCACCATTGGCGAGCAGACCTTCAAGCTGGAGGAACCGTTCCTCGTTTTGGCGACGCAAAACCCGATCGAGCAGGAAGGCACCTACCCTTTGCCGGAAGCCCAGGTCGATCGCTTCATGCTGAAGCTGAAGATTGGCTATCCCAGCCGCGCGGAGGAACGCCAGATTCTCGAGACGATGGCCCGGACCTCGGGCACTCCCGAAGCCAAACCAGTGGTCGAAGCGCAACAAATCTTGAAAGCCCGGCAAGTCATCAACGACATTTACGTCGACGACAAGGTGAAGGACTACATCGTCGATTTGGTGTGCGCGACCCGCGAGCCGGAGGCTCACAAGATCGACGTCAAAGAATTCATCCAGCTAGGCGCATCGCCGCGCGCGACCATCTCGTTGACCCTGGCGGCGAAGGCCTTTGCGTTCCTCCGCGGCCGCGGTTACGTGACGCCCCAGGACGTCAAGAGCATCGGCATGGACGTGCTTCGGCACCGGGTCGCGATCACCTACGAAGCCGAGGCCGAGGAAAAGACCAGCGAGACGGTGATCCAGAAGATTTTCGACGAGTTGCCCGTGCCCTGAGCCAAAGCCCCTCCCGCACCCGAATGATCAGTCTCCTCCATTCCGCGGCGCGCGGACTTCAGTCCGCAGCAACCTGCCTATCGAGAAGGCGTGGGGATCATACCGAATCGGCCCTAATTGGACATTGCTGCGGACTGAAGTCCGCGCGCCGCTTTGCACTTAGATGATACCGCGTGAGATTCTAAAAAAGATCCGGCAGATCGAGATCCGGACCAGCCGGCTTGTCAGCGAGACCCTCGCCGGGCAGTACCACAGCGTCTTTAAAGGGCAGGGAATGAATTTCGAGGAGGTCCGCGAGTACCAGCCGGGAGACGAGGTGCGATCGATCGATTGGAACGTCACGGCCCGGATGAACCATCCGTTTGTGAAGAAGTTCGTCGAGGAACGCGAGCTGACTTTGATGCTGGTGGTGGATGTGAGCGGCTCGGGCTTTTTCGGTTCGCGGGCGCAGTCGAAACGTGAGCTGGCCGCCGAGATCGCTTCGGTTTTGGCGTTTTCCGCGATCCGCAACAACGACAAAGTCGGGCTGATTCTGTTTAGCGATGTGGTGGAGAAGTTCATCCCTCCGCGCAAAGGCCGGCGGCACGTGCTGCGGGTGATCCGCGAGGTGCTGTTTTTCGAGCCGGAACGACGCGGCACCGATTTGAACGGTGCGCTCGAGTTTCTGCTGCGCGTGACGACGCATCGCTCGATCGCCGTTGTGGTCTCTGATTTCGTCGGCTCCCCTGTCAGTGGGACGGCCGGGGACGGCAGGCCGCGCGCGCACAAAATGCTACTCGAGTCGCTGGCTCAGGCATCCCACTCGATGTTGCGCCAGGCCAATCGCCGCCACGACCTGGTGGCGGTCCAGATCACCGACCCCTACGAGCTGGAGTTGCCGGCGCTCGGGCGGCTCGTGTTGCAGGATGCCGAGACCGGGGAGATCGTCGAGGTCAACACGGCGGACAATCGGAAACGAACCGCGTTCGCCGAGCGCCAGGCGCGCTCGCAAACGGAGGTGGCACGGCTGTTCCGTTCGGCGGGCATCGATGCGATCCAGCTTCGCACGGACCAACCCTATGCTTCGGGGCTAGCTAAATTCTTCGAGACCCGGGAACGGCGGAGGGCCCGCGGATGACGAAAACCCTGCGGACCAACGCTCTGCCGGAGCTCGCCAATTCAGTCACCAACGAGTTGCGGGATATCAAACCGCCAGTCCACATCCCGAGCGGCTGGGCGTGGGTGTGGTGGGCGGCGGGGGCGATGGCCCTGGCGGCGGCTTTGTATTTCGGCTGGCAGTATTGGCGTAAGCGCCGCGCATTTGTACCCCCGGTGCCGGTGATCCCGCCTCATGTGCGGGCCAAACAGAAGCTGCAGGACGCGCTGGCCCTGCTCGGCCGACCCCGCGAGTTTTGTATCCTGGTCTCGGACACCGTCCGCTGGTACCTCGAGGAGCGGTTCGAATTCCGCGCGCCGGAGCGCAC
>DATDCV010000015.1:0-4490 GCA_036524155.1 Verrucomicrobiia bacterium | reverse complement strand
ACCAGCGTGAAGAGGTTTGTGAAATCATTCGCCGAGCCTTTCACGGCGCGCGGGCGCCAATTCCAGCGGTAGCGAGCCATCTTCTTGAGGCCGCCGGTGGTGGTGAAGTTGTCGAGCGTCGCCTGAATATTCTGGCCGAGGAAATCCGATGCCGTGTTGTTGAATTCAAACCAGTCGTCAATTTTGTGCAGTTGGCCGTTGTCATCGTCGGGAAAGTATTCGCTGACGTAATCGGCGTTTGGCTGCTGGCCGTCTTCGAGAATCGTGCCACGCTTGTTGCCGTTGACGAACAGGGAGACATAGCGGCGGTAAAGGGTGGGAGTGCCGAGCTCGCGGAGCAGCCAAAAGGCGCCTTGTTCGCGTTGCTGAGTAGGGTCGTTCCCTCCGTTGCCGCTCATCAGGACGAGCATGTCGCCTGCGCCCAGAACCGGGTCGTCCGATGGAAACGTCAGCGAATAGTCGCAAGCGTTTCCGACCGGCGAATTGTAACCCGGAGTGTGGAAGGGGCTGCCGCTGTAAAGCGCGCCCATATTGTATACCGCCCGCCAATCTCCATAAACGAAAGTGCAGTCAACCGGTTCGCTGCTCAGTTTTTCCCGGCTCGCCCAAAAGTTCACGTTGGCTTTGGTCAGCCATAGGTGGTAGTTGCCCAGCGGACCGGGCATCAGAGATTCACCGAAGCGAACCAGGCACTCGCGGCTGGGGGCATCAATCGGAAACCGGTTGGTCCTGGGCGTCGCCGCCTGGTCTACCGCCTGGACGTAAAAGGCGATCAGTGTCCCTGCCGCCTGCCCCGGAATGGTCGCGCTGTATATTCCGTCTCGGGCGAACTCGTCGCCGCTTGAGCCATCATCAACCATGTTGATCGAAACCGCGGCGGTCCCTGCCGTGTCGTTGCGGTACACGAGCGCCGCAGATCCGACGCCGTCGGGATCGCTAGCTGTGGCGGAAACCACCACGGTCTGGCCTGCGGCCGGCAAAACAGGGGAATGCTTCACTTGAACCAGCGCCGGGCCGGTGTTCGTAAGATACCGGCTGTTGCGGGCGCCCGGTGTGCCCAGGTTCAGCGGTACCGCCATACGCCCCGGCGCTTCAAGCCAGTTGCCGTGGAGCCGCAGCAGGATCTCGGGATGGCCTTTGAGCCAGCGGACTTTCGCGCGCAGGGTTGCGGTGTTGCCTGACGCAAGGCTCGGGGAGAGGACCGTCCGGATACGATTGGCGCCGGTGTCCCCGCGGCCGCTGGCGCGCACGTGAAGGCACGGGCCGCCGCCGTAGCCACCTGCGGACTCCAAACCGGAGAGCCGATGAGTGCCCTGGAAATACCATCCGGTGACCCCGTTGCTGAAATTGGGGTTCGTGATTCGGTTTGTGCCGCCGGCGGTGAAGACTTCCACGTTGTCCACCAGGCATTCGCCTTCGCCCTGGAGAAGCAATTGGAGTTGGTCCGGGGGGAAAGAAGCCTTGCCCAGGTCGAGCAGGCCCGTGAACTCGACGTTCGCCCACTCGGCCTTCGCGGTCTCGTCGCTGTCGGCCCAATTCGGTTGCAGCGTGTTATCGGTGTGCGGGTCGATCAATTCAAGGCTGCTGCCGCCGCCATTGGCCCACTGGCCCCATCGGCCGCCTGAGCCGTAGGTGACGTCATTGACCGCAATATAGATGATGTTGGTGACCGTCGCCCCATGCGAGTTGGTGGCCACCACCGTGTCCGGCATCGACAAGACAATCCGTTCGCCCTTGCCCGAAAGAGATTTGCTGAAGTTGCCGCACAGGTTAGTGGCGTTCAGGTTGGGATAATTGGTGAGCAGGCGGGAAGTGTTGCGCGCGACGACCAGGTAGGCCCCCGGGTCGATGAGGGTGTTCGAAGGAAAGGTATAGTTGATTCCGGCAGTGAATTTCCAGCGCGTCAGGTCCACCCGGCTGGCGCCGCGGTTGTGCAGTTCCACGAATTGATCATCTTCGAGCCCGCTGATGGGATCATACATGATCTCGTTGATGATCACGGCCGGCGTGAGGCCGGGGCTGTTGTTCGTGCCGAACGTCTTCGCCGTCAATGGCCGGAACGTGGGCGCTCCATCCGGATACCGCCCGGTCGAAACGCCGTTTGCCTGCCCTTCAAACCGCACGCAGTCGAGCACTCGAGTATTGGCGGCGTTGATGAGGTAAATGGTTTCGCCTCCCGAATCCAGGTTGAACCCGAGTCGCGTCGCATCGAAAGCCAGGAACCCGCGCCCGGGAACAATGGTTCCGTCGGGGATTTTGAACTTGTTGGTTTCCGGGTCGTCGGTGAGGAAACAACCAGAGAGATCGATGACCTGGCTGCGGCTGTTGAACAACTCGATTGAATCGACGTCTGGAGGGTCGGTGTGGGCCAGGAACTCGTTGATGAGGGCACCGCGTGCCGGGTCGGCGCCATAGCCGTCGTTTCGGCCTGGTGACCCGCCTTTGCGATCACTGGCGCTCCAGGCTGCGGGATTGCCTTCGCCGTAACTGGGATTGGCGAGCACCAATGAATGGCCGGCACCATCAGCGGAGGAGGGCCACGGCGCGACGCTGTCGTATTTGACCTCCAGCAGCACTGCGCCGATTTTGTTGCGCAGCCGCACGGTTCCGGCATTGTTGGACAGGTTGTTGGTGTAAGGCCCGACCACGTTCGTGATGCCGTAAACGGCCTGCACGTCCGCAGGCGCTGCCGCAATTACGAGGTAGGCCCCGGCCCCCACAACTGTCCCCGCTGGAAAATCGAACGAAACGTCGCCAGAGATGGCGTACCCGCTGATATCCTCGTAGAAGGGCTGGGAATTAAAGATCTCGACGAATTCCACCCTGCGTCCGTCGAGCCTGGCGAGGGGATGGTACATGATTTCCGTGATCGCCAGGCCGGTGCGCCGGCTGGAGGGCCCGGGCGGCTCGGCGGGCAGGCTGATCACACGCGTGGTTGCGTTGGTGACGGCCGAAAGCTCGCGGAACTGCGCCACCGCCAGTTGGCTTGTCGAACGGCTGCAAACGGCCATGCCGAAAGAAACGGTGTTGCTCATGGCCAGGCTCAGGGTCCCCAACTGTTGCCACATCACACCATTATAGCTGCCGTATCCTGTGAACTGGTTCCCGACTCTCTGCAGGCGCAACCAGGTGTCGGGATAATTGACCGGCAGGCTGCCGCTGGAAGCAGCGGCCCCTCCAACCGCGGTTCGCGACTCGAAGAACGCGCCGAGGATCGTCGGGCTGCAGAACACCCCCGCGAACCGGCTTCCTGCGCCAAGGTCCTCGCGCGCCATGAGACCACCCTTGGCCAGCATGTCCGCCGCGCTCAACGAGGGCACGCGCGCACGGTAATCGAAGTCTCCCGTTACCATCGTGTAGGCGAATTGAAATTGGTCGGCGCTGCCGCCGATGTCTCGCCCGCTTCCAGCGAGGTCGAAACCGCCTTCCGCGCCGGTCAGACCGCCGGTGACGGCGGCGCCGCCGACCGGCGTCGAGGAGTAAGGGCTGGCGCAAAAAACGATTGTGGTGTTGGTGGCGATCGTGTTCGGCCGCGTGGCCAGATCCTGAATGCCGTTGATGACTAGCGCGTAGGTGCCGCCGTAATTCATCGGGCTGGTAGTCACCGTCACGCTGAGGTTATCCGCGCCGAGAACGGCCTGTCTGACGACGAGTCCGTTGGTGAAGGTGTAGTTGGCGGTGTTGGTTGCGGCGGCAGCATCAACCTGCTCCGAATAGGAAATCAGCAAATTGGTTTCGTTCAGGTATTGGAGCCGCGACACCCAGGGCGCGACCTGATCCGGCATCACGATCAACAGGGCAGGGGAGCTGGTGACCGAGCCCGAAGGGTTCGAGACCACACAAGTGAAGTAGCGACCGTTATATACCGCCGGGTCGGCCCGTAGAATCGAAAAGGCGGGTGCGGTGGCTCCCGCCACGCTGGCTCCGTCCTGCTGCCACTGGTACGTGACGGGTGCCTGGTTGGTGACGAGGACGACGAACGTTGCGTCGCGGGCATCCGCGATAATGCTGTTGGTGGGCTGAATGTAGATGCCGGGAGGCGCCGCGGCGCCCCGGAATGGCACCAGCCAGGTCCCCGACGAACTCGAAGCCGGCAACGGTTCCTCGATCCGGCCATCCGGTAATTGCCAGCGGACGCTGAGGTTTTCCGGTCCGGTGCTCTGCTGCATCAACGCCTCCAGATAGTACCGTTGGCTTGCCTGCAGCGTGACCATGAGCGGTCGTGATCTGGGTGTCCGTTACGGAAAACGGTCCGGCTTGAGTCGCAGGCGGGGTCGTCGTCTGACCGGGTCCGGTCGACTTTCCCGACGGCGAGGCGCAGGCGGCTGCGACCAGCAGTAGACCGACCGCGATGGTCGCCACCGATGCCCACTTGAGCGTTCGATTCATTATTCTTACTCCTCCAGCGTTTATGCTTCAATTGTAGATAGTCATGTGGAAATCTGGCATCCGGTAAAGCCCGCGTAGTGGCACGTAATATTACGCGCGTA
>DATDCV010000014.1:0-9710 GCA_036524155.1 Verrucomicrobiia bacterium | reverse complement strand
CCGGCGGGCCTGGGTTGTTCGAGTATTATTCCGCTGATCAAAGCGGGTTTCGTGGACTGGCTCGTGGCGACGGGCGCCAACCTGTATCACGACATGCATTTCGCGCTCAACTACCCGGTGCATGCGGGCAGCTTCAAATTTGACGACACCGACCTCCGGGATAATGACCTGGTCCGGATCTACGATGTGGTGATCCCGTATTCGGACGCGCTGATGGCGACCGACGAGATTCTCCGCGAGATCCTGATCCAGCCGGAGTTCCAGAAAGAGATGGGCACCGCCGAGCTGCATTACCTGCTGGGCAAGTACTGCGCTGAATGGGAGCGCAAACACAAGCTCAAGGACGTTTCCGTGCTGGCGGCGGCTTACCGTGCCGGGGTGCCCTGCTATACCTCGTCGCCGGGCGATTCCACCATCGGCATGAATGTGGCCGGCGTCGAATTGCGCGGCAACAAGCTGCGCGTCAACCCGTCGATCGACGTCAACGAGACGACGGCGTTCGTGCTGGCCGCGAAACGTGCCGGCGGCCGCAGCGGCGTGGTGCTATGGGGCGGTGGTAGCCCGAAAAACTTCACGCTACAGACCGAGCCGCAAATTCAGGAAGTGCTGCGGATCAAAGAATACGGGCAGGATTTCTTCATCCAGGTGACGGACGCCCGGCCCGACACGGGCGGGCTCTCCGGCGCCACCCCGAGCGAGGCGGTCAGTTGGGGCAAAGTGGATCCGACAAAGCTGCCTGACGCTGTGGTGTGTTACACCGATACCACCATCGCCCTGCCGCTCTTCACCCATTACGCGCTGGCCAAGCACAAGCCACGCCAGCATCGCCGTCTCTACGATAAGCGCGGCGCGATGATGAATGCGTTGGCTAAAGAGTACTTCCTCCACAATAAAGTGAGGATGATCGACGGCAGTGATCCCACGGTGTAACGGGACGGGCGTGCGTGATGACTCAGTCGCGGGCGGCCCAAGCGTCCGGCGCGCGGACTTCAGTCCGCAGCACCACCCACCGACGGGAGGCTTTTGAATTCCAAGCGCAACGGCCGGTCGGGAATCGCTGCGGACTGAAGTCCGCGCGCCGACTATGCCGCAACGCCGGCCTCCACAAATGACTGCGGGGTTCCAGGTGTGCCACGCCTGACGGACTCCCGCTGGTGTCAGGGTTTGAGTCCGGCGACCATCCCGGAAATTTTATCTACGATCAGGTCTTCGATCTCCGGGCGAAACGGGCCATAGAGTCCGTAATAGATCAGCGAGGATTCGGCTTCATAGCCGCCCTCTTTGAGCACGCGCGCGGACGGGATGTAGCACGGGACTTCGTAGGCGTAGCCGACTGTCCACGGATGCGCGTCGGCCAGCACACGTTTGAGGCGCCGCGAGTAATCGACCACAACCTCGCCGCCGATCAGGATGAAAGCGCAGTCGTCACCGAACCGCAGCGCGGCCACCGGCAGCTTCAACGACTGCGGCAACGGCTTCGAATCGTTCAGCAACTTCAGATAGAGCTCGGCGCGTTGCTTGAGGCTCACATCCGGGCTTTGGGCGTCTTTTTCCAACTGGTCGCGCGCAGGCGGCGCGGCGAGCGGCAAGTCGATTTCCTGGAACGCGAACTTGAAGGCGCCGCGAACCGGCCGCATGGGGCGGCCCAGCGTCCCCATGACGGCCCCGGCCAACTCGAGCCCGTGGCGCCTGGCCTCCACCAAAGGTCCGCGGGGATAGGGGTCGGAATCCGCGCCCATGCCGGTCAAGTACATGGCGATGGCGCCCGGGTAAACTGCCTCGAGGTGTTGGCGGGCGTAGGCCATATATTCCCCCGACACCACGTACCAATCGTCGCCGGTGCGGACGCTCGTGCCATGGCAAGCATAGCCGAAGAGGATCGCCCTAACTGTCCCGTTGGTCCCTTTGACTCGCAGGACCGGCACGTCCCAGTCGACGGGGCCTTCCGGGTTGTCGCCGAATTGCACTTTTCCATCGCGGTAGACGCGGCGGTTCATCGCGAAAGTCGCGCGCGCCTCGGCCTGTTCGAGCAGCGCCGGCTGGAGGTCAGCCAGGGCCGCGCCGACCACCTCGATAATCCGGGTTTGGAGCAAGCGGCTGTACTGAACGACGTGCTTCTCTTCCTCCCCCTTGGGAGCAGGCATCCCCGGCAAAGTGTCGGCCAGCACAGGCCCCGAATGGGTGTGACTTGAGATAACGGCGACGGCACCACGCGCAAGCTGGAACTGGTCGGCGATGGCCTTATAGACCGGCTCCATGAAAGCGTGGCTCACTTCGCAGTTATCGATCGCGACGAACACAAAGCGGTCGCCGGAGGCGTTTCTGAGCGCCAGCGCCTGCGCAAGCAGCGGGTGATCGATCTTGTTCGCGGCATGCTTGCGCCCGGCATAACCGGCCAGCGGGATTGGCAACTCAGGCGTGATGTCGCGCACGGCAATGCCAACGTCCAGGGGAGAGGAATCCGCCGCGCGGGCCGGATCAGCCAGGCACAACAGGGTGAGGAGCGGCAAGACCAGGGCCGAGATCCGAATTCCGAAATCCGACCCGCTGCGGCGGCGCGGCAGCGCGGCGAGAAGAAATCCGAAACCCGAAATCCGAAACCCTGACCTGTGTGCCCAGAACCAAAAGTGCAAAACCGCAGAATACGCGGAATACGCGGAAGCAGAGGAAAAACACCTCGAGTGCGTGAAGCGTTTGGAGTGCGTCCAGCTTGCTGGCGCTTTTGAACCACTGCGGCACACACAAAAGCGGGAGCAAGCTCCACGCACTCCATACGCTTCGCGCGCTTCGACGGCTGCAGTGTGGTCGGCGGGTTTCCGGGAAAAGGCAGCGGTTGTGGGAGGCATGATTTTGGTCTCTTTCTTACTTTCGGAGCCGGAAGAAACGGTTGCCGGCGGCGATGTCATTGGTGACGGTGTTGTTGACGACGCCGGTAACGGGCGTCCATGCAGGAGTGGTCAGGCTGGGGGCATATTCGAGTGTGTAGCCAGTGGTGGCGGCGGGCCAGGAAAGGATGACCTGGTTGGCCGAACGCGAGATGGAGAGGCTGGGGCGCGGCGCCGACCCGACCATCGCGAGGAAGTGATTGAGGATGGCATCGGGCCCGAGTGTGGACCGGTAAAAGGCCACTTCGTCCAAGCCACCGATCCAGCCCTCGGTCGTGGTGACCGGGTCGGACGAGCCGATCTGAGTCGTTAAGCCAGTGGTGAGGTGAATTGGCTGAGAGAAGCCGCCGAGGGGCTGGCCGTCCCAGTACATCGCGACTTTGTCGCCGCCAAAAGTCACCGCGAAATGATGCCAGCCGCTGAATCCCGGCAACGGGGCGGTTTGGTAAAACAGGCCGTTCCAATTGCCGATTACATCCTGGAAGCGGGCCATGTGGATGCTCCAGTCCACCTGAATCGCGGAGGCGATGCGATTGGCGAAGAGAGTGGGGTCGTACCCGGGATTGGTGGTCCAATCAGGCCGGATCCAGGCTTCGACAGTGCCGTTGCCGTCAGCGAAATCGAAAGCAGGCACTACGCCGAGCGCGATGTGGCCCGAACCGTCGAGCACCAGCGCATTGTCGTTGCCGAGGCCGACCCCCGGGCCGAACGATACCAGGTTTACTACCGAGCCGTTGTTGGTTCCCTTGGAATCGGCGCCATTGGCGACATCGAAGGTGTAATATGAGATCAGGCTGGTTTCGTTGCTGACCGCCGCCTGGTACTGACCCAGGTTATTGCCGACCTGCAACGCCACCGTGATGCTGTTCGTAGTCCCGGAGGGGTTCGAGACCGAGACGAAGTAGTCGCCACTGTCGGCGGGAGCCAGGCTCGGAAAAGTGAGGTTCCAATTCGTTGCGCCGGGGATGGAGATCGTATTTTTGAACCACTGATAGGTCCGATCGGCGCCGGTGGCGCCGACGAGCATTTCGAAGGGCTGGCTCGTATAAAATGCCCCGCCGACAGGTTGGACGGTGATCACCGGGCGCGTGTTGCCGACGAACGCCATGTAATGGTTCTGGATCGTCGACGGCGGGAGGGCATCAGCGTAGAAAGCGACCTCGTCGAGTAAACCGATCCATCCTTCGGTCGTCAGGAGCGAAGTGGAGGACCCGAGCTGGGTGGATGCCGAGCCGAGGCCGAGCGCCTGTTCGCGGGTGCCCAGGGCCAGGCCGTCCCAGTAAATCGTGTTGGTGCCGGTATCAAAAACGACGGCCAGGTGGTGCCAATCGGTTCGCGCATCAGGCAGGGGCAGAGGCTGGTAACTCGAGCCGTTCCAGACGCCGAGCCCCTTTTTGTCGGCGTTCATGTGAACGCTCCAGGTCACCTGGCCGCCCTCGCGGTCGGCAAACAGGCAAGGCGCGTACGAGCCGAAGGAGCTGGACCAATCGGCGCGGACCCAAGCCTCGACGGTGCCGGTGGAATCAGCGAAATCAAAATCGGAGATAGTTCCCAGGGCGACGTGCCCGGAGCCGTCGAGCAGCACGCCCTGGCCCGGACCGCCGTCCACGCCCTGGCCATAGTAGGCAGTGCCCGAGAGAAAGCCGTTATAGAGGCCAACGGTCGTGTCGGCGGTGAGACGATCAAACGAATAAGACGCCAGGAGGCTGGGTTGTGCGACTACTGCGGTTTGATACTGGACCAACGGCGACGGCAGCGTATCGGTGACGGTGATCACGGCGTTGCTGCTAATCACATCCCCCGCGGGATTATGAACGGCGACGCGGTAAGTGCCGGCGTCTCCGGCGGTCAGGCTGGAGAAAGTGAGCGCCGAATCGGTGGCGCCAGTGATGGGGACGCCACCCTTGGACCATTGATAGCTCAGGCTCGGCCCCGTCGCTCCGACAGCCACGCGCAGCGGCACCGCGGGCAGGTAATTGCCGCTGAGCGGCTGGGAGGTTATGACGGGCGGCGTGCCGGCAAAGAACGCCGCATAATGTGCCTGGACCGCGGTTGCGGAGAGCGGGTCAGCGTAAAAGGCCACTTCGTCAAACGCCCCGATCCATCCTTCGGCAGTGACCCCCGAAGACGATGAACCGATCTGGGTCGAGTTGGCGGCGCCAGCCAGCTCGGCCGCGAAAGTGCCTATTGATACCCCATCCCAGAACATCTCAACGCTGCCAAAACTGAACGTCACCACCAGGTGGTGCCACGCTGTGCCGGGCGCCGAAATGGGCAAGGTGGCGTAACCCATGCCGTTCCAGACACCGACGCCGCTTTTGTTGCCGTTCATGTGAACGCTCCACCGGACCGGGCCTCCGTTCCGGTCGGCAAACAGGCAGGGGTTGTAGCCCGGAGACGTGCCGGGCCAGTCGACTCGCACCCAGGCTTCGATCGAGCCCGTTGTATCGGTGAAATCAAAATCCGGAACGAGGCCCAGGTTGACCCGGCCGGTGCCGTCGAGCAGCAGTGCGGTGCTGCCACTGCTGATGCCGGGGCCGAAAGAAGCTCCGCCACTGGCAGTTCCATTGTGCAAACCACGGCTGTCGATCGCATTGCTTTGGTCGAACGTGTAGAAGGAAATGATGCCGGCTTCGTTGGTAACGGCGTTCTTGTAGTCGGCCAGCGTCGCGTGGGCGGTCGGGGTGCACAGCAGGGCGGCTGCGCCCAGGGAGAGAGTGGATACACGCGGAAATGCTTTCATGAGATTCCTCCGGGTTGGGTGATTGAGTTTGTATGCGGTGGAAAGAAAAGGCTTAGTACATCTCGTCTATCATGACAATGGTTCCTGGCGATTACCCAAGAGCAGCAAAGATTCTGACTTCTGTCAACAATGTTGGCGAATGAAGAGGAGGCGGACTGCGGAAGAACGAAAGGGCCACCACCGCATGAACCGGCTCCAGGAATTCCCCCTCACCCCTACCCCTCTCCCCGAGGAGAGGGGAGCACTGGCGCTGCAAGGGATTCAGAGGTGCGATGCGCGAACGCGAAACGAGGCTTTCCATAAACCTCGCTCCCAGTGGTAACAGGGTTATGCCAACGTCTGGCAACAAAAAGGCGCGCCGGGAGGTGCGCGCCGTATCCAGATAGTTTGATGAAATTAGCGGCCGGTGGCTTTGCGCAGATCTTCTATCGCCTGCAGGGCGGTGGGGTCGCCTTTGTTGGCGGCCTCGTACATCTTGTCGCTCGCAGCCGTGGCGGTTTCATTGGCGGCCTTGGTCTGTTCCGGCGTGAGTTTTCCCGCCTGGAGCATCGTCCGGATTGCTTGAATGGTCACCGCATAACCGTTGGTGGCGAGCGCGCCGGTGGCGGTCTCCCAGCAGGCCTTGGTTTCGGCGTCGGCGGAGGCGAAGACCTGGTTGTACTGCGCACCGATCTTGCTCGGGTCCTTGCTGCCCTTGCCGCAACCACAGAGCAGGGCACAGCCGACACAGACAACCGCGACGCCTATGCTTGAATTCAAACGCATTTCGTGTTCCGGTGCTATTGGCCACTAGCAGTATCCGTCGCCCACCAGAGCAGACCCCGTCGCGTTTGCACAACCACCTGTTCTTCGTTGAACTTCTTAAAACTGATGAACTGGACGTGGCCTGCGATGGCTTGGATAATGGCCCCTGAAATATGCAGCTTGCCGACTCCTTCCCCCACGTTAGGGAAGCTCGAGGCGTCGTTGTAGGCAAACGCGCCGATGGGCGAACCATTGTTGAGCAGGGTCTCATCCGGTTCCCACTGGATATAACACATGGTGCTCCAGATCGCGGTTTGCTTGTTCGGTCTCCGCGGGGCCCGGCCGTAATTGCAAACGGCGCCATTCATGATATAGGAGGACATCTTGTTGGCGCGGTAGGGGAAGTATCGACTCTTGTTGTCCTGAGGACAGACGAAGGCCTTGATGTTCGGCATGTAGTCGTAATAGGTCCCGGTCTTGTAAGCAGCGACTGCGTTGTTGGTATACTTGGCGCTCCAGAGGTCGGGAGGATTTCCCCCCTCCGGCATGTAGAGCCAACCCGGGCCGTCCGCCGTATCGTTACCCCAGTTCGGCCAGGGGAAATAATCCCGGTTGTCCGTGATGTACATCTGCCGGGCCAAAGAGAGTTGTTTGTTGTTGTTCACGCACGTCGTGCGCACCGCCTTGTCTTTTGCTTTGGAGAGGGCCGGCAGCAACATTGCCGCCAGAATGGCTATGATGGCGATTACGACCAGGAGCTCGATAAGGGTAAAAGCTCGCTGCTCACCACCGGAATATCTTTTCATCATAAACAGGTCAGGTTGTACAGTTAATTTCCCGAAATCGGAGACCGTTGTCAACATTTGTTATAGCCAATTTTTGGCTGTTTTAGCGGGTCGTTTGGGGCTCTGCGGCTATTCCAGAATCCTCCTCGCCGCGGCCAGTAACGCGGCGGCTTCAGCTTCGGTGCCGATGGTGATGCGGAGATAATCGCGCACCACGGGCTGGTCGAACCAGCGCACGAGAATTTTTCGCCGGCGAAGCTGGTCGAGCCATTCGCCGGCGGCGGGGCCCGGTGGGCGGACGAGCAGAAAGTTGGCCTGGCTGGGGACCACGTGGAACCCCAGGTCCTTCAGGTCGCGGCTGAGGGCTTCGCGGGTCGCGATGATCTTCCCGAAGTTGGCGCGGTAGTAGCCCAGGTCGGCCAGAGTGACCAGCGCGGCGATCTGGCCCAAACCGTTCACGTTGTAACTGTCACGGATTTTGTGCAGCGCGGAGATGATTTCGGGGCACCCGACGAAATAACCGACGCGCTGAAAACAGAGGGAATAGGCTTTGGAGAACGTGCGGGAGACGATCACGTGCGGCAGCTTAAGCGCCAACTTCAGTGCATTTTCGCGCGCGAAATCCACGTAGGCCTCGTCCAGGACCACCATTCCGTCCTGGGCGGAGCAGAGGGTATTGAGTTGAGCGGTGCTGTAGCCGGCGCCGCTGGGCGCGTTGGGGGTCGTGATAAAGGTTAACGCGGCGGTGAAATCCCATTGCCGCGCGCGTCTCAAGGCGCCGGGGCCCGGCAGGCTGAAATCAGGCTCGAGGGGAACCGCGTTGGCGACGGCGTCGTGAATTTCAGCCAGGACCGGGTAGAGGGAATAGCTGGGCGTGAAGAACTGCACCATCGACCGGCCCGGGCGCCGGGCCCGGAGGGCGCGGGACACCGGTTCAACAAAGCAGCGAACCGCCAGCGCCAGCAGCTCATCGGAGCCGTTGCCGACGATGATATTCTCGGGTTGGCAGCGGTGGAGTTCCGCCAGCCTCTCCCGCAGAGACCAGGCGGTGGGGTCGGGGTAGAGACGCAGGCGGGAATCGACCGCCGTGCGCACGGCCGCGAGAACCTTGGGCGACGGAGGGAAAGGATTCTCATTGGTGTTGAGCTTGACCAGCCCGCTGATTTTTGGCTGCTCGCCAGGAACATAGGGGCGAAGCAAACGCACGTTCCGGCGAATCAGCGAGTCGGTAGAGGGGAAGTTCATAGGATCTGGCGGCGGCAGGTCAGCCCTGGAACCTGGCTTCGGCGCTCCTGCCGTGCGCCTCCAGCCCCTCGAGGGCGGCGAACTTGCGGAGCACGGGCACCGCTTTCCGAAGCGAGGTGCGGGTGTACTCGACGAGGCTGGTGCGACGTTGGAACTGGTCCACGGTCAGGCCTCCGAAAGAAGCCCCGGCGCCGCCAGTGGGCAGCGTGTGGCTCGGGCCGGCGACATAGTCACCGAGCACAGTGGGGGACCACGGACCGATAAAAACGGCACCCGCGGTCGAAATCCGCCTCGAGATTCTGCGCGCCCGACGGACCATGATCTCGCAATGTTCGGGTGCCAGCCGGTTCGCCAGGGCCACCGCGGCCTCGAGGTGCGCGACCTGGATCAGCCAGGCGTTATCCAGGGCCCTGAGCACATACTCGCGGCGGGCCAGTTCCGCCGACTGGCGCGCGACCGATTTTTCAACGTCTTTGAGGATTCGGGGCGAAGTGGTCAGGAGCCAAACCCGTTCGAGCCCGGAGCCGTGCTCGGCCTGGGCGAGCAAATCGGCCGCGATGAGCGTCGGGTTTGCCGAGTCGTCGGCGAGCACCAGCAGCTCGCTGGGGCCGGGGAGCAGGTCAATCGCGACCTGGCCCACCACCAGTCGTTTGGCGGTCACGACGTAAGCGTTGCCGGGACCGAAGATCTTCTGCACGCGCCGGATGGCGCCGGTGCCGTAAGCCATCGCGGCGATCGCCTGCGCGCCGCCGACCCGGTAAATTTCGGTGGCTCCCGCCGCGCGGGCCGCATACAGCAGTGCCGGGTTGACGCTGCCGTCGCGTCCGCAGGGTGTGCAAACGACGATTTCGGGGCACCCGGCGACTTTGGCCAGCGTTACCGTCATGAGCACCGTCGAGACCAGCGGCGCGGTCCCGCCCGGGACATAAACGCCGACCCGCTGAAAGGGATCGAATTTCTCGCCCACAACAGCGCCGTGGGAATTGCGCGTCTGCCAGTTACGCCGCAACGATTTTCGGGCGAACGCCGCAACGTTCTTTTCGGCCTCGGCCACCGCCGCACGCAGAGAATCGTCCGCTTTTAGGGAGGCGGCGACGAGTTCCGCGCGAGTCACGGCGAGGTGGTCGGCGTTCAACGCCGCGCCGTCGAAACGGCGGGTCAACTCCAGCAGCGCGGCATCGCCGCGCGCGCGCACATCCTCGAGGATGGCGCGGGTTCGCTGCTCGATCGCCGGGTCAAACAGGCTCGAAGGCGCCGTGACCAACCGCAGTTGGCGCGCGTAGTGCCTGTCCGAGCAGCGAATGACTC
>DATDCV010000013.1:0-1782 GCA_036524155.1 Verrucomicrobiia bacterium | reverse complement strand
GCGACGCACCCAACCGCGCGGTCGGCCTGGCGGACCAGTTCGGGCTGACGGCGCGGCTGCACCATGTCCCAGCGGCGCTTAGCACCGGCGAACGGCAGCGGGTGGCGCTCGCACGGGCGCTGCTGAACAATCCAAAACTGCTGCTGGCCGACGAGCCGACCGGCAACCTGGACGAGGAAAATGGCCAGATCGTGTTGAACCGCCTCGCCGAGTTTGCGCGCGGTGGCGGGGCCGTGTTGCTGGTGACACACGAACCTCGCGCCGGCGACTTTGCCAGCCGCGTCCTGAACATGAGCGGAGGAAGAATTCAATGAGACAACCGTGGTGGCTCGCCATCGGCTCGTTCGCAATTGCCGCCGCCCTGACCTCACTGCTCCTTTCGCAATCGAGGAAATCTCAACCGGCCGGCGTGACCCGCCACGAGCCATTACTGGTTTTCTGCGCGGCCGGTGTCAAACTGCCGGTCGAAGCGGTCGCGCGCGAGTACGAACAGACCTACGGAGCGCGGGTGCAACTCCAATACGGCGGCTCCGGCACGCTGTTGAGCAATTTGCGTGTCGCCGACGCCGGTGACTTGTTCCTGGCGGCCGACGAAAGCTATATCAAGTCGGCGCGCGCGTTTGGCCTGCTGGCGGAGTCCATCCCCCTCGCGCGGCAGCGTCCGGTGATCGCGGTGGCCAAAGGCAATCCAAAGAACATCCGCGCGCTCGACGACCTGCTCCGGACCGGGGTGCGCGTCGCGATGGCCAACCCGGATGCGGCGTCGATCGGGCGGACGGTCCGCGAACTGCTGCAACAAGCCGGGCAATGGGCCGCGTTTGAACAACGCATCACCGTGTTCAAACCGACCGTGAATGACGTCGCCAATGACGTGAAGATCGGCTCGGTGGATGCGGGGATTGTTTGGGACGCCACGGCGCGGCAGTATCCGGAGCTGGAGGTGGTCACGGTGCCGTTGCTGGCCACTGGTGAGGAGACCATCAGCATCGGCGTGTTAAAACGCTCACGGCAGCCCGCGGCAGCTTTGCGGTTCGCCCGGTACCTCGGCGCGCGCGACCGGGGGATCAGAGCGTTCGCGAGGTTCTATTATGAACCGGCGGACGGGGACGCGTGGGCCGAGACCCCGGAAATAGTGCTGTTCAGCGGCGCGATGCTGCGCCCGGGCCTGGAAAGAACTTTGAGGGAATTCGAGCAGCGCGAAGGTTGCCGGATCACCACAGTGTATAACGGCTGTGGGATCCTGGTAGCACAGATGCGCGCCGGCCAGCGCCCCGACGGCTACTTCTCCTGCGATACTTCGTTTATGAAAAGCGTCGCCGACCTGTACCTCGATCCGATAAATGTGGTGGACAACCGCCTGATGGTCATCGTCCAGAAAGGCAACCCAAAAGGGATCCACTCGGTACAGGATTTGACAAGGCCGGGCTTGCGCGTCGGCCTCCCGCATCACGAAAAATCCGCGATGGGCAACATTGCCCGGAAGATGCTCGTGCAAATGAATCTTTATGACGCGTTGAGCCAGAACCTGAAGGTCGAGTCGCCCACCGGCGACTTCCTGCTCAACCAGATCCGCGCTGGCTCGCTCGACGCCATAATCGCGTGCCGAAGTAATTGGGCCGGCGTGCGCGATTATCTTGATGCGGTGCCGATTGACCATCCGCTGGCCGCCCTGACGCAACCTTACGCCGTAGGCCGCGGCACGCGTTACGGGCAAATGATGGCACGCCTGCGGGACGCGCTCACCGCCGCCTCCTCCCGCGAGCGCTTCGAGGCCGAGGGCTT
>DATDCV010000012.1:0-18607 GCA_036524155.1 Verrucomicrobiia bacterium | reverse complement strand
AAGCCAGTGGCGACGCGCCGACACCTTATCCCCCAGCGCCGCGCAAGCGCAACCGAGCCGGTAATGGATGTCGCTCTGGTTGGCCAGTATATGTTTCGCCTCGCCAAGGTTTTGAGGAGCCTTCGTCGCAGCCTCGAGATGTTGGCGCGCCTCGGCGGCTTCTCCGCGTGCCAGCGCCTCGCGTCCGAGAGCGAGGTGTGAGCGAACATGCTGGCCCAGCGGACCGCCCTCGCCGCCCTCCCAGGGCTGAAAATGCCGGCTGCTGACCAGCGCCAGCGCTTCTCGATGCCGTCCCACCTGGTTGTAGAGCGCGCACAACTCCACGCTCAGGTCGTCCCGTTGTCGTACCAGGTCCAGCCGCTTTTCCAGCTCGCGCAATCGGTTGGTGGGCGCCTCCCCCAACCGTTTCCAGAGCTGGTCACGTTCATAGAGCAGCCGGGCGTCCTTCGGATTCGCCCGGATCGCTTTGTCATAAGCCGCCCGTGCCCGCGCGGGATCCCGCCGAACGTTGAAATAACCGACGCCGAGGTTGCGCCAGACAATCGAAAACCCAGGGTCCAAATCAGCCGCTCGTTCCCACAACCTAATGCCTTCCTGGTGCCGGCGTTTATCATACAGGAGGTTGCCAAGGTAATAGGGCGCTCGCGGGTCGGCGGGGTTGGAGTGGATCGCGGCTTCGAGGATGGCAATTTCCTCGAGTCGGGCGGGGAAGCAGTAGTCCGGCGGCCACGCCGCAGCGGTCCGGTAATGCTCAGCGGAAGCCTTCGCATTCCCAATGCTTTCGTAAAGCCATCCCAGGTAATAGTGCACCAGCGGCGCCGCACCCCAGCTTTGGTCGGGCAGCGCGTGCCTCGTCTGGCGGTTGGCGCGCGCGGCTTTTGCGATGACTTGCCTGGCCGCCCGGGCTGCGTTGCGCAGCACGGCGATTGCTTCCGCGTAAAATCCCGCCCGGACGGAATCCAAAGCCAAGTCGAGCGCGGTTTGCAGGTCACAGGCAAGCGATTCCCCCCGAAGGTGCCGCGCCCACCAGTCGAGTGGATCGAGCGCCAGCGTAGTCTCGATTAACGTTATGGCCTCGATCTTCCGGCCCAATTTCCTGAGGACGATCGCCTTCAGATTGCGTGCGCCCGTGTTATCCGTATTGAAGCGTAGCGACTGATCCAGGTGTTCCAAGGCCGAGGCCCAACTCTGACGAGCACAGTCCAATTCCGCCAGAGCGTGGTAGCCAGCGGCCGCCCAGGCCTGGTTCCAAGTGGCTTTGTAGAACGCGGCGTAAGCCTCCTCGTTACGCCCAAGATAACGCAGAGACAGGCCAAGACTGTAAAATGCCTCGCCATCGTGAGGATTCGGGTTGCGCCGCGTAAGCCGTCCGATAGCGGTGCGAAAATGCTTTTCTGCGACGGCGAACTCACCTCGCCGCAAATGCCACAACCCCATGGCGTTGTTGCAGCGCGCATCCAGCGGATCCCGCCGTAGTGCCTCTTTCCAATAAAGGGTCGGACAGCGTGTGGCGTGACGGTACTGTTCGAGGTGCAGGCCGGTGACGTAAAGTTCATCAGCACTGGCGATCTTTGCCGGGGCCGGCGGTTCAGTCGCTGGTGGAGGCACTTTCCCGCGAGCCGACGGCTTAACATGGCAGAGGATGAGTTCGCGCCCTGTTTTGTCCCGGACGGAAATTACCGGGTTGCGCAAGCTGTCGGGGACCTTGATTTCTTCCAGCAGCGGGCTTGAAGGAGACAGGTCTCGCACGAATGAGGCGAGCTTCCTGCCGCCCATGGTGACGCTGACCACGGCGCGCGGTTGGCGGCGCGTGACGGCGACGCCGACTGTCCACCTGCCGTTCCGCCGGCGAACACTCACGGCCGCCTCAAGGTTGGCCTGTTGCGCCGGACCGATCTTTTGGATCGGATACCAGTACTGGCTCCACACTTTCGTTTCCCTGGGTTGGAGGAAACTGAAGTCGGGCTGGTTGTCGGTATAAACGCCGGCCATGAGCTCGATGTAGGGGCCAAATTCTCCCTTCGCATCCGGAGCGGTGAGGTTACGGTCCCACGCGTAGCCGAATTCATGGTTACCCCAGGTCCACTGTTTCTTCCCCGGCGAGATGTGGTGATTAGCCCAATGCACGATGCCGGCCTGGGCGGCGTAATCGTAGCCGCCAAAGAAGTTCTGCGCGCTTCCCATGCACATATACGAGCAAGGGGTGGGAATATTGGCGTAAAAGGACAAATCGTTCGGGGCGTAATCAGGGAGCAAATCCGTGGCGCTGGTTCTGCCGCCACAATGCGGTGGTCTAAATTGAGCCGGGCGCTCGTGGGGTGGGACACCCTGCCGGCCGCGTCTACCGTAGTTCACCCCGTAATAAGAGCCCTGGCACAACGGGTAATTGCTCATCGAACGCCGGGCGTGGTCGGCGACGTAGAAAACATCGGGCGGAAAGAAGCTCTGATAAGCCTCATGCACGCGAGTGGCGACATTGGCCCACCAGAGGAAGGTTTGCGTGAAGGGTGTGCGATTGTAAACACGCACCTTGAGCTCCAGGCAGGAGCGCCCTGGATGGAGGCAGACGCCATGCATGCCTTTCATGCGGGTCATGGGATCGAGATCGCTGCACCAGATTGTTTTCGAGCCGTCAGGGTGCGCCTCGACCTCAAAATCGACCGGCAGAAAAGTTCCTGGGCGGTGGTGTTGCGGCCAATTCAACTCGATGCCACCGGAAATCCAAGGCCCCGCCAATCCGACGAGCGCGGGCTTGATGACGGGCTGGCGATAGATCGCGTCGTAATGGTTGGTTTTGTCCTGGAAAACGTGAATGCGTCCACCGAGCTCGGGCAGCACCATGACGCTAACGAATTCGTTTTCGATCCAAAGCGCCTTCCACCTGCGGTCGACCGGTTTTTCAGCGACGCGATCCGTGAACGGCAGCGGATAAACCTCGCCACTGCTGCCCTGGTACACGCGCTTTTCGAGGAACATCGGGTTCTTGTCCGGGAGCGCGGGCAGATAGGTCGGGATAAGAACCTCCTCGGTCCAGACGGAAACTTTTGCTTTCCTCGTGTGACGCCGTGACGGAATCGCTCTCTTCATCGCTTTAGAGGTGCCGTTACTACAACGATTGCCATGCTGAGTGTGATCACCATCCAGAGTCGGGCGAACATCGTCAAGCGCGGGCTCCCTCGCCATCGTTGCTCATTCCTCTGCCTCCATTCCCTTGCCTTTCGCAAACGGCGGGGAGACCAGACGCCTCCAAGAGAACGGGCGTAACGAATTCTTCAGTCAGCAAGAAACAAACCTGAACACCAAGGGCCGCGAAACCACCGGCTTTGTAGCTGCGGTCTTCGCGCCTGACGCAAAGGGACTGTGATGCTGGCGCGTTTTGACCATGCCGGCCAAATCCAGCCTGGGTTGTCGGGCTCACGCGGACAGCCGTGTTTACACAAGTGCAGCCGAAGCAGCCACTTATTCGTGGGCCCCTTGTTTGGCATGGGAGGTGCCTTGGGCGGAACGACGGGCGCTGCGCTGATGATCGGTTGCGCGCAAGTCGGGTTAACACAACAACGCACATGAAATGTAATGCATGGACAAACGTGTTGATGGCTGCGGGTCTGGTGAGCCTGCCGGCAGTGCTACACGCTGAGGAGAAACCCAGTACCGTTCTAACCGCGCTCTCGGGCACGACACTGAGCGGGTATGTCGATACGTCGGCCCACTGGAACTTCGGGACAGGAAACGCCAACCTGCCGGCTTACACGCCCAACGGGCAGCTTGGCGGCACCAAGGCGGATGGTTTCAACCTGGACGTCGTGGCGCTGACCCTGAGCCATCCCGTCGGCGAGGGAGACTGGTCGGCTGGCTACAACGCGACGCTGCTGTTCGGGCCAGATGCGGCGGGGTATAATCCGTCGTTCACTGCCTCTCAGTTCCCTAGTGATTTCAGCCTGAAGGACACCTACGTGGTGCTGCACGCGCCGGTGGGCAACGGCTTGGATGTCAAGATTGGCACCTACACCGAGATCCTGGGTTATGAAGTGTATGAGACGGGCAACAATCCCAACTATACCCGATCGTACGGATACATGATTGAGCCAACGCAGATGACCGGGGTGCTCGGCACTTATCAACTCAACTCGGCGCTGGCGGCGAATGCCGGCATCTGCGATGTGTGGAGCGCGGGCGTAAACTCGCGAGCTTTCCCCGCCAAAGCGGAGTCCTTCAAGACTTACATGGGGTCCCTTACGTTTACGGCCCCGACGAACATGGGATTTCTCGCCGGCTCAACGGTCTCCGGCGGCATCATCAACGGCTACGACGCGGTCAACGGGGTGGATAAAACCAGTTGGTACATCGGCGGAACATTCAACACCCCGATTAAGAACGTGAAAGTTGGCGTTGCCCACGATTATGTCAACCTCGCCGCCAACGAGATCGGCGGCTTGCCGCACGACTCGGGCTACCAGCACGCGACCGGGCTTTACCTGAGCTGGCAGGCAACAGAAAAACTGACTCTTAATACCCGGGGCGAGTATCTGGCGCAAAGCGGGTACCTCGTCGGCACCCCGGCCGGGGCGGGGCTGCCCAGGAAAGCGTTCGAGGTAACAGAGACGGTGCAGTACGACCTCTGGAGGAACGTGCTGGCGCGCGTTGAATTCCGGTGGGATCACGCGGCCGATTCTGGCGACCCGTTCTCCAACGGGGTTGACAACGCTTTTCTGCTGGCTGCGAACATTATCTACAAGTTCTAGTTGTTCCGATTGATTCCTCCGCCAGCCCCTTCAGCGACACTGAGCTGAAGGGGTCTTTTTTTGATTGGCATTGGTTTCAATTCCCGCATTAGTATCGCGCCAACGCGCCGGGGTCACGGTGCGATTGCGAAGCAAACCAAAACAACGAACACAATGAACCTCCCCGCATGGACACGCGTGCTTGTGGCGGTCGGCCTGGTGAGCCTGCCCGCCGTGCTGCAAGCAGAGGAGAAACCCAGCTCAGTTCTCACCGCCCTTTCGGCGACTACCCTGAGCGGCTACGTGGATACTTCGGCCCAGTGGAACCTGGGAACCGGCGATGCCAACCTGCCGAATTATGCTTTCGGGGGCGCCAGCAAAGCGGACGGCTTCAACTTGAACGTCGTCAAACTGACGCTCGAAAAGCCTCTCGACACCACCGATGCCTGGGCCGCCGGGTACAAGGTCGATCTGCTTTTCGGGCCGGATGCGAACCTGCTGCCGACGCAATCGACAGGGATTGCCGCGGACTTCGGTGTAAAACAGGCCTATATCGCGCTGCACACACCGATCGGCAACGGGCTCGATTTCAAGGCCGGCGTATGGGACACGATTATCGGCTACGAAGTATTCGACTCGATCAGCAACCCCAACTTCACGAGGTCTTACGGTTACACCATGGAGCCAACCACCCACACAGGGTTGCAGGCGACATACCAGTTTTCCGAGATGTTTTCGTCCACGTTCGGTGTTGCCAACACGTTTGGTTCGACGATCAACGGCCGCGCGTTCCTGAATGGCGGCACATCGTTGCCCGCCGGAGAGAGTGAAGGCCCCAGGGCCGAATCCTACAAGACCTACATGGCCTCGCTGTTGTTCACGGCGCCTGCGAGCTGGGGATTCCTGTCGGGCTCCACACTTTGCGGCTGTGTGATCAACGGTTTCAACTCGGCCGCGGCTGGCGGGCGGGCAGACCAAACCAGTTGGTATATCGGCGGCACGCTCAACACCCCGGTAAAAGGACTGAAAGTGGGCGCGGCGTACGATTACGCCGGGGTGAGCGAGCAACCCGTGACGCTGGAGAAATCCAGTTACGCCAACGCCGTGGGCGTTTATGCGTCGTACCAACTTACGGAGAAGATGACAGTCTTTGCGCGAGGTGAATACGCCTCCTCCGGCGTGACGAGCGCATTCCTGGCCAGGAAGGTGTTCGAAACCACCGGGACGCTCCAATACGATTTGTGGAAGAATGTCGTTAGCCGGCTGGAGTTCCGCTGGGACCACGCGGCCGACGGCTCGACGCCTTACGGCGGCACGGTTGTCGGCAGCGGGACCAAGAAGAACAGTTACATCCTGCTGGCGAATCTAGTGTATAAGTTTTAAGGGAGCATAGTTACCTCGCCTCTTCAGGCAGACTGGTCCGACGTGTCAGACCCGTCTGACAGGGGTTTGGAAAAGGGAAGCGCGGCCGGACAGCGACGCTGCTCGCGTTTTGTTCCCGGGTTTGTATAATTCCACAATGGCGGACGCCCGCATCGAAGAACTCAGAGCGCTCCTGCCCCGGGCGATGCTGCCTGATTGGGTGCGGTTGGGTTCGCGCCTCGTGCGGTTGTTGCGGGATAACCATCACGCGGTTAAACATGACGCGGTTCTCGATCGTCTGCTGGCGCAGGCCCGCCAATCGGTGGCCTTGCGGGAGGAAAGGTCGGCCCATGCGCCGCAGGTTAGCTATCCTGCGGAGCTGCCGATCAGCGCCCGCAGGGAGGAAATCGTCGCGGCCATCAGGAAGAACCAGGTGCTGGTGGTTGCGGGCGAGACGGGTTCCGGCAAGACGACCCAGATCCCCAAAATGTGCCTCGAGGCCAGCCTTGGCATCGAAGCCAAAATTGGCTGCACGCAGCCGCGCCGGGTGGCGGCGCTATCGATTTCGCGGCGGGTAGCGGAGGAGCTGAATGTGGCGTGGGGCGGGGAAGTCGGCTGCAAGATTCGTTTTGATGATCGATCGAGCCCCGAGACTTACATCAAGTTCATGACCGACGGGATCCTGCTGGCCGAAACCCAGGGCGACCCGTTGTTGTCGGAATACAACGCGCTGATGATCGATGAAGCGCACGAGCGCAGCCTGAACATAGACTTCCTGCTCGGGCACCTCAAAGGGCTGCTGGTAAAACGGCCCGAGTTGAAACTCATCATCACCTCCGCGACCATCGATACGGAGGCGTTTTCGCGCGCGTTCGACGGCGCGCCGGTTATCGAAGTCTCGGGGCGGGTTTACCCGGTAGAGGTCGTTTACCAGGCGCTCGACGCGGCGAGCGAGGACGCCGGCGAGCTGACCTACATCGATGGCGCGGTCCGGGCGGCGGAGCAGGTGCTCTGCGAGCCCGGCCGCGGCGACGTGCTCATTTTCATGCCCGGTGAGCGCGACATCCGTGAGACCAGCGATGCGCTCAAGACACGGTTTGCCAACGACGCCGAGATCATTCCGCTGTTCGGCCGGCTCAGTTCCGCCGACCAACAGCGGGTGTTCGCCCCGGCGGTGCGGCGCAAAATCGTAGTCGCCACCAACATCGCCGAGACCTCGTTGACCATTCCGGGCATCCGATACGTGATCGACTCGGGCCTGGCGCGGATCAGCCGTTACAGCCCACGGACCCGCACCCGCCGCCTGCCGATCGAACCTATCTCGCAAAGCAGCGCCAACCAGCGCAAAGGACGCAGCGGACGCCTTGAGAATGGTGTGTGCATCCGCCTTTATTCGGAGCCGGATTTCCTGGCGCGCCCCGCTTACACCCAGCCTGAAATCCAACGGGCGAACCTGGCGGAGGTCATCCTCCGGATGAAGGCGTTTCGGTTGGGGGACATCGAAACTTTTCCATTCATCAACCCGCCCCCGGCCGGAGCCATCGAAGCGGGCTACCGGCTTTTGCAGGAACTCGGCGCGCTCAACGACAACCGCGAACTGACTCCGCTCGGGGGAGATCTCGCCCGTCTGCCCATCGACCCCACGCTCGGGCGCATGCTGCTGCAGGCGCACCACGAGCACGCGACGCGCGAACTGCTGATCATCGCCTCCGGCCTCAGCATCCAGGACCCGCGCGAACGCCCGCTCGACCAGAAAGACGCGGCGGCGGCGGCGCACGGCCGGTTCGCGGACCCCAGATCCGACTTTCTCACGTTGTTGAATATCTGGAACGCGGTTCATGATCGCTGGGAGGAGCTGGGAACCCAGAATCAACGCCGCAAGTTCTGCCGCGCCAACTTCCTTTCGTACCTGCGGATGCGCGAGTGGCAGGACCTCCACGCGCAGTTGTTCGAGGTCTTGCAGGAGTTGGGGACGGGTTACCTGAACGAGAGCAACGCCGATTACGACGCGATTCACCGTTCAATTCTGGCGGGCCTGCTTGGCCACGTGGCCCAACGCACCGAACGCAACCGGTATAAAGGAGTTGGCAATCGCGAACTCTTTGTCTTCCCGGGCTCCGCGCTGTATGTCCGGAATGAAAAGCAGGCAAAGCCGAAAAAGGCGCGCGGCCGGGGAACGGAATCGCGGGAAAAACCGCCGCCCGCCCAGTCGGAATGGATCATCGCCGGGGAACTGGTTGAAACCTCGCGTCTGTTCGCGCGCACGCTGGCCGGCTTTGACCCGCTCTGGATTATTCACGTGGCCCCGCACTTGTGCCGGGCCGCTCATCAAAACCCGCATTGGAGCGCCACCGATGGTCGGGTCATGGCGGCGGAAACCGTGACTTTCTTCGGGCTGCAGCTCCGGCGGCGAAAGGTGGCCTACGGCCCGATCAATGGGAACGAAGCCACGGAGATCTTTATCCGCTCCGCCCTGGTTGAGGAAGCGCTCTTCTCGGAGCCGCAGGACGGCGGCAACGAGGGTGACGAACGCAAAATGTCGCCGAGCCAGCTCCTGGCCGCCGCGCGGCCGGAGGTTCGCAAGGTCCCGGCCCGCTACGCGTTCGTTGAGCACAACCGTCAGTTGCGGCAGAAAATTGAGATCTGGCAAACTCGCTCCCGCCACCATGATTTGGGTGACCTCGACCAGGCGCTGTTTGATTTCTATGCGGGCCGGCTGCAGAATGTCTCCTCCCTTAACGAGCTGGACCGCCGGTTGCGCGAACATTCCGAACCGGGATTTCTCTGCGCCACCGAGGCGGATCTTGCTGGCGGCCACGATCTTGATTTCGACGCGGCCGCATTCCCTGACGCCGTGCCTTTGGCGGGGCACTCTGTGCCGCTGTCCTATTCCTACAGTCCGGGAGAGGAGCGCGATGGTGTCACCCTAAAGCTCGAATTCAGCCTCGCGCAGAGCCTTTCGCCGGCGAGCGTTGAATGGTCGGTTCCCGGTCTGCGGCAGGGGCAGGTCGAGGAGTTGTTGCGCGCGTTGCCCAAATCCCTGCGCCGCCAGCTTATGCCGCTGGCGCCGAAGGTGGATGAAATCACGCGCGAGCTCCGGCCGTCGGGCGCCTCGCTCAAACAGGACCTGGCGAGGTTTCTCCGCGAGCGTTACGGGCTGGAGGTTTCTTCCTCCGCCTGGCGGTCGGACGCCGTGCCGCAGCACCTCCGTCCGCGCATCGAGATCCTGGACCACAAAGCCGACACGCTCACCGCGGGCCGTGACCTGGACCAACTTCGCCAGCAGCTAGAGAAAGCTAAAATGCAGCCCGCTGCGCAGCCTCAGGCTTGGGCGCATGCCGCGGAGAAATGGGAACGCTTTGGGGTCGCGGATTGGACCTTCGGCGACCTTCCGGAGCGGGTGACGGTCTCTGAGAGCGCAGCCGGACCGGTTTACGCCTGGCCCGGTCTGCAAGCGGAAGATGGGCAGGTAAACGTCAGACTCTTTCCGGCGCCGCAGGCAGCCCGGGCGGCGAGTTTACCCGGCGTCGGGCGGTTGATTGAAATCGCTCTGCAACGAGACCTCGGCTGGCTGCAGAAAGACTTACGGTCGCTCTCCCGCGTCGAACCTCTGCTCGAAGGGTTCGCGACTCAGGAGGAACTACAGGCCACCGCTTTCGAACACCTCAAACGCCACCTTTTGCCGTCCGAGCCTTTGCCCGCGCTGGCACACGGCCATTTTGCACACGCGCTGGCAACGGCCCGCCAGCGGTTGCGGGGCCTGGCGCCACCGTTTCTTGAGCGGGTGGAGGACATACTGAAACTGCGCCAGGAGATCCTGCGCCGCTACGGGCCCATTCACGAACCCGCGCGCGCCCCCAGGAAGTCGTTATCGGATCTCGGCCAGTTGACTGTGCCGGCGATTCCGGCGGCGAGAAGGCCTCCCTTCGTGGCCGGGGAGCTCGAGGCACTGCTGCCGCGAAGATTTCTCCTCGAAATCCCGTTTGACCGCCTGCCGCAAGTCCCGCGCTATCTGAAGGCGCTTCTCATCCGCGCCGAACGGGCGAGCCTGAACCCGCTGAAAGACCGGGAGCGGGCCGGCCGAGTTACGCCCTATCTGGAGGCGTTGCAGCAACTCAAGGCTACCCCACCTGAGCCGGGAACCGAAAAGCTCATCGGAGAACTCCGGTGGATGGTCGAGGAGTACAAGGTTTCGTTGTTCGCCCAGGAACTCGGCACAGCCAGCCCGATTTCTCCCAAACGTCTTGACCAGCAGTTCGAAAGAATCAGGAGCAATCGCACCTAACCCCTCCGGGAATCCCTCGTTCTCCGGGGGTGCTTCGCGCAAAGGCCTCCGTTGCCAAGCGCACTTTTCGTCAAGTCGGTGACTCACAAATTCTTTGCCCGGCACTCCCCCAGGCCAACGTTCTTCCGACTTGAAACGAACACCAGGAATTGCGAAAACGCAGGCATGCAACCTCACAACTCGACTCGCCGCACGTTCCTTCATCAGACAGCCATGCTCGCCACTACGGCTGCATTTTTGACACCGGGGGCGGCGCTGTTGCCCCAGGCGCGGGCCTCGGCGGCAAAAAAACGGCCAATTCGTCTCGGGGGTCCCATTTTTGTCCAGACCAACGACCCGGAGGAATTGGCCGCGGCCCATCGCAAGCTCGGGTATGGGGCGGCGTACTGCCCGGGCGTCGCGCTCAACGACACGGCGCGCATCAAGGCGCTGGCGGCGGCGTTCGCGAAGCACGACGTGGTCATCGCTGAGGTCGGGCGCTGGGTGAACCTGATGGAGAGCGACGCGGAAAAGCGCAAACAGAATTTACAGACGGTCACCGAAGGGTTGGCGCTCGCCGAGGCTATCGGCGCGCGCTGCTGTGTGGATATTGCGGGCTCCTTTAACCCCGCCTCCTGGTTCGGTCCCCACAAGGACAATTTCTCACGCCGCCATTTCGATTTGAGCGTCGAAAACGCGCGAAAGATCATCGATGCGGTGAAACCGAAACGGACCGTCTTCTGCTACGAAATGATGGGCTGGGCTTTGCCGGACACGGCGGACCATTACCTGAAAATGATCAAGGCCATCGATCGCGGGGGGTTCGGGGTTCACCTCGACCCGTGCAACATGGTGAATTCTCCGGAGAAGTTCTATGGCAACACCGCGCTGCTGAACGAGGCCTTTGATAAGCTCGGACGCTACGTCGCGAGCTGCCATGCCAAAGACCTCACCTGGGACATCGAAATGAACGTTCATTTCCGTGAGGTTGCTCCCGGCAAAGGCGCGCTCGACTACACGACTTATCTCCAGCGCGTCGCACAGTTGCCCCAAAACGCGCCGCTGATGCTCGAGCACTTGCCCAATGCGGAGGAATACGATGCGGCCCGCGAACATATCTTCACCGTCGGCCGCAGGGAGGGGTTAACGTTTGCGTAGAACGGGCATTTTAGGAATTCCGGCATCCTGAAGCGGTCCGAGCTGGTCGACAGTCGCGCACAGGAGCGACACCAGCGGTTCGCCACCCGCTTTTACGGGTGCTTTAAGACTCCACGGGGGTTCAAGAACCGGATTGGCCCGACGGGCACACCGCCGTGCTTGCCTGTGCCGCGCGGAAGCCTCTAAGCTGAAGCGATGGCCACGGACGCCCAACTCACACCCATGATGGCGCAGTATCGCCGCATCAAGAGCGAACTGCCCAGGGATGCGCTGTTGCTGTTCCGGTTGGGCGATTTTTACGAACTGTTTTTTGAGGACGCGCAAACCGGAGCGCAACTGCTGAACGTGGCGCTTACGAAGCGGGGCGTGGTGCCCATGTGCGGCATTCCTTTCCACGCTGCGAACGCGTATATCGGGCGGCTGCTGCGGGCCGGGCGCAAGGTGGCGATTTGCGACCAGATGGAAGACGCGCGCCCGGGCCAGTTGGTCAAACGCGAGGTGACGCAAATCCTGAGTCCGGGCACCCATTTTGACGAGCGATTACTGGCGGCGGAACGGAATAATTTTCTTGCGGCGGTGTATCCCGCAGGCCAGGCGTACGGACTCGCGTTTGCGGACCTGACGACGGGGGATTTTCTGGCCACCGAGGCCGCGGGCGAAGCGGGTCTGGTGGCCGAGTTGCAGCGGCTGCGCCCCGCGGAACTGGTTTATCCCTCCGAATCGGAAGCGGTGCCGCGGCTGTTGCGCGGGGGTGAGGGCACCGCCCAGAGAGGCTTCGGCGCCGGCCAGCAAGACGGGACACAACCGCGCCCGACCGGATCGAACGCACCGGCCAGCGCTTCCATCGGCGGCATCCTGATCCCCTACGAGGACTGGGTGTTCGCGCCCGAAACCGCCACCTTCACGGCTCGCGAGCATTTCAAGGCGGCCTCCCTCGACGGCTTCGGACTGAGAGACAGGACCGCGGCGATTGGCGCCATTGGCGCGGTGCTACATTACCTTACACAACACCTGCGCCGCGATGCCAGCAGCCTCGCACGGGTTTCTTTCTACCAGCGAAGCGATTACCTGGTGCTCGACGCCACCACCACGCGCCACCTGGAAATTCTGCAACCTCTGCACCAGGACGCCCCGCGCACGTCCTGCCTGTATGGCGCCCTCAACCGAACGGTGACCCCGATGGGCGCCCGCCGTTTGCGCGATTGGCTCTCCCAACCGCTGGCCGCAGTCGATCCCATCCGCCGGCGCCAACAAACGGTCCGCTGCTTCCTCGAAAACCCTCAGGGCCTGGATGATTTCCGGTCACGTCTCGGGCAGGTGCGTGATCTGGAAAGAACGCTGGGACGGCTGAGCGCAGGCAGCGGCAACGCGAGGGATTTGGCCGGGCTGCGAACGGCCCTGGCACAGATCCCGTCGGTGAAAGAAACACTGCGAGTGCTGTTGCAGACCGCGGAAGCGGCCGGGCGCCCGGCGCTTCGAGAGCCGGGTTTCGTAGAGCCCTCCCCCGGGCCGGTGCCGCCGGCCGAGGCTGCGCCCAGCCTCCTGCAAACTCTCTACGATCAACTTAACGAACTGCCGGACCTGGTGGACCTGATTGACAGGTCAATCGTGGACGAACCGCCCCTGGCCTTAAAAGAGGGCGGGATGATCCGCGACGGCTTCGACACCGCCCTGGACGAACTGCGCTCCGCCATGCGTGGAGGAAAGGACTGGATCGCCAAGCTTCAGTTGGATGAGATCACGCGGACCGGGATTCAGTCCCTCAAGGTGCGCTTCAATTCCGTCTTTGGCTACTACATCGAGGTGACGAAATCCAACCTCGACAAAGTGCCCGCGCATTACGTGCGCAAACAGACCATCGCCAACGGGGAGCGTTTTATCACCCCGGAGCTGAAGGAAATGGAGGGGAAGATTCTTGGGGCCGAGGAACGAAGCGAGAGGGTGGAATACGAATTGTTCCAGCGAGTGCGAGGGGAGGCTCTGGGGCAGATGCAGCTCATCCAGTCGACCGCCGCGGCGCTGGCGCAACTGGATGTGCTGGCCGCCTTTGCTGAGACGGCGCGGCTGTTTAATTATTGCCGACCCCGGATCGGGGAAGAGGGGATGATTCTCATTCGCGATGGCCGGCACCCGGTCCTGGAACAGAGCCTCACCGACGAGCGCTTTGTGCCGAATGACACCCGGTTGGATGAGGCGACGCGGATCGCTTTGATCACCGGGCCGAACATGGCCGGCAAGAGCACGTATATTCGGCAGGTCGCCCTGCTGACTTTGCTGGCCCACACCGGCTCCTACATCCCCGCCGCCGACGCGCGCATTGACCTGGTGGACCGCATCTTCACCCGCATCGGCGCGAGCGACGATTTGGCCCGCGGCCAATCAACATTCATGGTCGAAATGTGCGAGACTGCGGACATTCTGAATAACGCGACGCCACGGAGCCTGGTTATCCTCGATGAAATCGGCCGCGGCACCAGCACCTTTGACGGGCTGAGCCTGGCCTGGTCGATTCTCGAGCATTTGCACAACCAGGTTGGCGCGAAGACTCTGTTCGCGACGCACTATCACGAGTTGACCGAGCTGGCGGCGCGGTTGCCCCGACTCAGGAACTACAACGTCGCCGCGCGCGAGTGGCACGACCAGGTGGTGTTTCTGCGTAAGATCGCCGAAGGCGGCACGGACAAGAGCTACGGGATCCAGGTGGCGAGGTTGGCCGGCGTGCCGAAGACCGTTCTGGAACGCGCGAAAGAAATACTCCGCAACCTGGAGGAGTCGGAACTCACACCTGAAGGCAACGTTCGCCAGTCTACCCGCCGGCAGAGGGATCGCGAGAAATTGCAGAAGCTTGCGCCGCCTCCGCAAATGGACTTGTTCGGTTAGAAATCTGTCCGAAAGCACTCTGCGCCGGTCGCGCCCGCCCCAAACCGCCGCCCTTGGCACATTAAACGCTCCCTTCTATTTCGAACGGCGCAATCGAACGCGCTTATGTTGCCAAGCGGCTCGCGGGCATGGGCGGTTCAGCGGTTCAGAACTAGAAATGTATGAACGTTGGACAGTTCCGTCAGGGAAATGTCCACTCAGTGAAACCACGCTTATGGTTTGGCTAAACAATCTAAAACTGAAATCCAAGGACCCCCAGGTGCGCTGTAAGGCGATCGAGGCGCTGGACCTGGAAAACGGCGTCGATTCCCGCCTCTTTGACCAGCTCGCCGCGTTTTTGGCGGATGAGGACGCGCTTGTCCGCGGAGCCGCGGCCCGGGCCCTGGCAAAAGTGCAGGATGGACGAGTGTTGCAGTTGCTGGTCCCCCTGCTCCGCGATCCGAGCCCCGAGGCGCGTCAGGGCGCGGCGGTCGCTCTCGGGGAGCACGGCGATTCGCTCGCCATCGCCCCTCTGACCGCTTGCTTCAACGATACCAATCTGAACGTGCGCGCGAGCGCCGCCGGCTCACTTCGAAATCTGGGGTGGCACCCATCCTCAAGCGAGGAACAGGCCCTTTTCGACATCGCGGTGGGAAACGTCCGGGCCGCCTCTTTCCAAGGCCAGGCGGCGGTCAACCCTCTGCTGTCCGAACTCAGGAACGACACTGTCTTCTCCCGCCGGGCCGCCGCGGAAGCGCTGGAGGATGTCGCCGACCCGCGGCGGATCAAACCATTGCTGGAGGCGGTAGCCGATTCGGACCCTACCGTCCAGGTCTCGGCCATTCATGCCCTGAGCAAAGAAAGCGACCCGGAAGTCACGAGTGCTCTCCTTCAAGCCCTGCGAGACCGGGAGGCTTGTGTGCGCCTGGCCGCCGCCCAGGTGCTCTCCCGAAGGGATGATCCGGAGCTGGTCGCTTACTTTCTCGGCCCGGTCCAGGATGAGAACTTTGAGGTGCGCCTGACTGCGGTGCAGTTTCTGGGGCGGTTTCATTGCCCGGAGATCGTCGAGGCGCTCGTGGGCCGGTTGGGGGACACCGATAGCGATGTGCGCCTGGCCGCGGCGAAGGCCTTGGGCACCCTCGGCGACCCCGTTGCTGTCGAAGGACTGGTTCTGACACTCGTGGACGAAGAACGCACGGTGCGGCAGACGGCGGAGTCTTCGCTCAACCAGATCGATCCGAATTGGGCTCAGTCGGAGGTGGCACAGCGTGCGGCAGCACAATTGGAAGAGGCGATGAGCAAACGGCCGGCGTGGGTTCGCGCCGCGGGTTCGCAGGTCATCGCCCATCTGCGGGCTGCGGCTGAGAATTCGTCGGTGTTACCATAGCGGACGGATGGTTCAGACCAGGTCTCCCGGGGCCTGCAGGACCCCGCCCGGTCTACTGTCCCCGCGGGATTTGGAGAAATCGCACGGCGCTCCCGGCGTTGGATCCAGAACTCTTTCGCCCGTCCCTCCAGGATGAAGAGGTGCAAGCCCTGGCCCTGGACCGAACTCCACGCGCCGGCACTCCGCGGGGCGCAAGCCAATCCCCGCTGACTTCTCAATATGGCAATTGCTTCATAAAACCTTCGTGCATTCGGCGGTGGGAATAGTTACAACATTGGCCCGTGAAAAATATCGGCATCGTCCCGGCGCGATATGCCTCCACGCGTTTCCCCGGCAAACCGCTTGCCCTGATCGCGGGCCAGCCACTCATCCAACGAGTGGTCGAACGTTGCCAGCAGGCCAAGTCGCTTTCGGAAGTGATCGTCGCGACGGACGATGAACGCATCCGGTCCGTCGCCCGGAGGTTTTGCCGGGTGGAGATGACTTCTCCCGACCATCCGAGCGGGTCGGATCGGATTGCGGAAGTGGCCGCGCGCCTTTCCTGCGACGCAGTGGTCAACATTCAGGGCGATGAGCCGCTGATTGACCCGTCGGTGATCGATGGCGTGGCGCAGGCGCTGGAGAAGGCGGAAATGTCGACAGCGGCGGCGGCGCTCACCTCGGCCGCGCAGTATGATAATCCGAACGTGGTGAAAGTCGTTGTCAGCGCCGCCGGTTTGGCACTATATTTCTCAAGGCGCACGATTCCCTATCTGCGCGGAGCCGCCAGTAGTTCGGTGAGCGAACAGTTGGCGGCGTTTTGTTTTTTGAAGCACCTGGGAATTTACGGTTATCGCCGGGAGACCCTGCTGCGACTGGTCCGGTTTCCGGTGTCCCCGCTGGAGTCAGCGGAAAAGCTCGAGCAGTTGCGCGCGCTGGAGAACGGGATTCCCATCGCGGTGGTCAAAGTCGATTACGACAGCGTAGGCGTGGATGTGCCGGATGATGTCGGACGGGTGGAAGAGATGCTGAGGGCGCTAAAGCGTCGAAACGTTAAAGCGTTGAAGGGTTGAGGCGGACGTCCGCCCTCGCCGCTTCGATTCCGTCGGTCAGCGCAAGACGCCCCGGCGGTTTGGCGGTTTGGTGGTTTAACGTTTTAACGTTTTAACGCGTTGACGCGATAACGATCGGCCTCCCCAAACCGGAGTGCAGTCACTACTATGAAGTACATTTTCGTAACGGGCGGCGTAGTCAGTTCGTTGGGCAAGGGCCTGACGGCGGCGTCGCTGGGGACTCTGCTGGAAAACCGCGGCCTGAAAGTCGCCTTGCAGAAGTTCGACCCCTATCTGAACGTCGATCCGGGCACGATGAATCCGTATCAGCATGGCGAGGTCTACGTGCTGGATGACGGGGCGGAGACGGACCTCGACCTGGGCCACTACGAGCGCTTCACCAACTGCAAATTGACACGGCTGAACAACCTGACGAGCGGCCAGGTGTACCAGACGGTGCTCAACAACGAGCGGGAGGGAAAGTATCTGGGCAAAACGGTGCAAGTAATCCCGCACGTTACAGACGAGATCCAGAACCGGATCAACATCCTGGGCGAGCGGACGAAGGCGGATGTGATCATTACGGAGATTGGGGGCACCACCGGCGACATCGAGGGTCTTCCGTTCCTCGAAGCGATCCGCGAGTTTGCGCTCGAAGTCGGCCCGCACAACGCCATGTTTGTGCATGTCACCTACGTGCCGTTCATTAAAGCCGCCGGCGAACTCAAGACCAAACCCACCCAGCAATCCGTCGCCAAGCTGCGCGAAATCGGCATCGCACCGCAAATTTTGGTCTGCCGTTGCGAGAAACCGCTGGAGAAAGACCTGCGGCAGAAGATTTCGCTTTTCTGCAACGTGCCGTTCGAGGCGGTGATCGAGGAACGGGACGTCGAGCACAGTATTTATGAAGTTCCGATGATGCTGCAGCGCGAGCGGGTGGACGAATTGGTCTGCCGCCAGTTGCACCTCGACGCGCCGGCCGCCAACATGGCGCATTGGCAGGAAATTCTGCGGAAGATCATCGCTCCCCAGAACCGGGTCCGAATCGGCGTGGTTGGCAAGTACATCGAACTGCAGGATGCCTACAAGTCCGTTTACGAAGCGATCAGCCACGGCGGCATCGGCAACGATTGCGGCGTGGACATCCAGAAAGTGGATGCGGAGGACATCGAGCGGGAAGGCGCGGAAAAAGTGCTGAAGGGCCTGGCGGGCATCCTGGTGCCGGGCGGGTTTGGGGAACGAGGGATCGAAGGCAAGATTCAGGCGGCGCGTTATGCGCGGGAAAATAATGTGCCCTATCTCGGACTGTGCCTGGGCATGCAGATCGCAACAATCGAGTTTGCCCGGAACGTGTTGAAGCTCGCCAAAGCGCATTCCACCGAGTTCGATCCGAACACGCCGCATCCGGTTATCGCGATGCTGGATGAGCAGACCAAAGTAACCAGGAAAGGCGGAACGATGCGCTTGGGAGCCCAGCCGTGCCAGCTTGTGGTGGGAACCAGGACCGCCCGGCTCTATGGCGCCTTTGTGGTCAAGGAACGGCATCGGCATCGCTATGAGTTCAATAACGCCTACCGCGAACGGTTTCAGAAGGCGGATTTTGTCTTCAGCGGTTTCACGCCGGACGGCCGCCTGGTGGAGATCATCGAGCTGGCCAAGCACCCGTTTTTCATCGCCAGCCAGTTCCACCCCGAGTTCCAGAGCAAACCCCACCAACCGCACCCGCTGTTCAAAGGTTTCATCGCCGCCGCCCACGCTCGGACCACCAGTCGATGACTCGCCGCATGGGCTTGTTTGAGAAGTTTAAATCCGAAGCGCAAAGTCG
>DATDCV010000011.1:0-6684 GCA_036524155.1 Verrucomicrobiia bacterium | reverse complement strand
GATCCGGTCAGGACGGAAGAAATCCCGGGCGATGGCGCGGACCTGGGCGGCGGTCACCGTGGCGAGCTGTCTTTTGATTCCGGAAGGAGCAACCACTTTGCCGTATCCCAACAACTGTTCACCGATCCAATTCATTTGGTTTTCCGTGCTCTCCTGGCCGAGTTCAATTTGGCCGAGCACGTAGTCCCGCGCGCGGTTCAGTTCTGCGCGGCCGGGCGGGCTTTCTGTCAACCGGCGCAGTTCGCGCGTCACCAGCTTCAGGGTCTTTTCAACATTCCCGGTGTCGCAGCCTGCGGAAATCACGAGGTCGCCGGTGTCCTCGAACAGACTCGGCGTGCTGTAAATGGAATACGCAAGACCCCGGTCTTCGCGGACGATCTGGAACAAGCGCGAGCTCATGTTTTCGCCGAGGATGGTGTTGAGGAGGCGCAAAGGATACCGGCGCTCGTCGTGGCGTGAGCAAGTGCGGATCCCCAGGGCGAGCTGTGTCTGCTCGGTTTTCTTGGTGAAGAGGCGAATCCGCGGGCGTTGCTGGCTGGACCGGGCCGGCGCAAAAGGTCGTCGTTTGCCGGGCGTGAAATGCCGGGCATAGCGGTTTACCCCCCGGAGTGCGTTTCGATGGGAGATCCTGCCGGCACAGACTACGACGGTGGCCCCGGTAACATAGCAGTCCCTCAGGAATGCGACCAGGTGCTCGCGACCCATGGCGTCGAGGCTCGCCTCCGTCCCGGTAATAGACCGGCCCAGCGGATGGTCGGGCCACAAGGTCGCGTTCAGCAACTCCTGGACGTGGTGCTGAGGTTCGTCGAGGTACATCGCCATCTCTTCCTTGATGACCTCGCGCTCCTTGGCGACATCCGACGGAGCGAATTTCGAGTTGATGAGCATATCGGCGAGCACATCCAGCACCTCGTCAAACCGCTCGTGCCCGGCGCGGGCGTGGAAACAGGTCGCTTCCTCGCTCGTAAAGGCATTCAAGTAACCCCCGACTCCCTCCACGGCTTCAGAGAGGTCTCTGGCCGACCTCTTCCTGGTGCCTTTAAAGAGGAGGTGTTCGATGAAATGAGAGACGCCATTGAGCTCGGCCGGTTCGTAGCGAGAGCCCGCGCCGACCCAGATGCCGACGCTGACGCCGGTCATATGCGGCATCTCGGCGGTGGCGACGGTGAGATCGTTCTTGAGCCGGGTTACCCGATACATAAATTTGCCACTTCTAACTGGGATTCGATTCCTGCTCCGGGACGACCATTTGTTGCGCCTGCCTCTTCCGGTGGTGGCGGGCGACGATCCCGCGACACACAAAAAAGGTGATCGCTGCAGCCGGGGTCGAGAAAACAAGGCCCCCCAGGATGAGCGGTTTCCCAATCGAGAGGAATGTGGTCCAGAAGTGCCACGCGGGGCCTTCAAGGCGGAGCTTGTAGACGGGGGGAGGCCAATGGTGTGGAGTGCTGAGCAGCCAGTAGCCGATGTCGTATTGCCACATGTAGACGGCGGGCATGAGGGGCAAAATCAGATCGTGCAGGGCCCCGGCGATGACCGCGGCGAGAATGTTGCTGCCGGTTAGCCATGCCAGGAAAATCGCCGAAATGGTCTTGATGCCGAACAGCGGCATGAAGCCGAAAAAGAAGCCAATGGCGACGCCCCCCGCGATCGCTTCGGGCGTGTCGCGAATCGCCAGCAGTTTTAGCGAGTGTTCATGCAGCCATCGGCGTATGCTCATGGCACTCTCATGGGGAAAAGAACCGCTGGTTAAAGGCAACCGCGTCCTGATAACGGACGCCTTTGCCGCCGAAAATGTCCAAAGCGGAGCCAATTGTTAGATCGATCTTCCCACCGCCGATGCGTGTGACGGTCTCCAGATCCTCCAGAGACTTGGCGCCGCCCGCGTAGGTTGTCGGGAGCGGAGCCCATTCAGCCAGTTGGCGCACGAGGGGCTGGTCAACACCCTGGCACAATCCCTCCACATCGACAGCGTGGATTAGAAACTCCGCACACCAGTTGGCGAGTTGCTCCAGAGTATTACGGCTGAGACGCGTGCCGGTGAACGTCTTGAACCGATCAGTCACTACCCAGTAATCACCATCCCGCCGGCGGCAGCTCAAGTCCAGGACCAACCGCCCTTTCCCGATGTTCGAGACCAGACTGGCAAGCCGCTCCCAGTCAAGTTTGCCATCCTGGAAAATCCACGAGGTGACGATTACATGCGAAGCCCCGGCGTCCAGCCAACTTTGAGCGGTATCCGCGTTGATTCCGCCCCCGACCTGCATGCCCCCGGGGTACGCCCCGAGGGCCGCCCGCGCGGCTGCCTCGTTGCCGGGTCCCAGCATAACGACATGCCCGCCTTTCAAGCCATCCCGCCGGTAAAGTTCCGCGAACCACGCCGCCGGGTGGTCCGAAATAAAATTGGTCTGCAGCTTGCCGGGACCTTGCTCAAGTGTGCCACCGACGACTTGTTTGACCTTTCCCTCATGCAAGTCGATGCAGGGACGAAACATGGCCTCAGGCTACGGTCGCCCGGCCGGAATTCAAAGTGGGAAATGTGGGGTCCGGCTGCGTACCGGGGGTAGACAGGATAGCCCCGATTAGTGCTCTCGCTTTTGGCAGTCCGGTCCTTTCTATTCCGTGGCGTGGTCTGCTGTCCCGGGAATGCCCGACCCGTACAGGTAAATCAGCGGCAGGAACATTGCCACCACGATGCCGCCGACGATTACCGCCAGAAACAGAATCATGATCGGCTCCAGCAGCGAGGTCAGCGCGGTCGCCGCATTGTCCACCTCATCATCATAGACATTCGCGACCTTCAGGAGCATCTCGGGCAGTGCCCCGGTTTGTTCCCCGACATCGACCATGCCGGCGACCATTCCCGGGAAAACGAAGGAACTTTTGAGGGTAGGGGCCAGGGGGTCTCCTTGTTTCACATTGTCGTGCAACCGGGAAATAACCCGGGCGACGACGACGTTGCCGCTGGTCTCACCCACAATCGTCAGTGCCTGCAGGATAGGCACCCCGTTGCCCAGGAGGGTCCCCAGGGTCCGCGCGAACCGGGAGATGGCTGCTTTACGAAACAAGGACCCAAAAACAGGCAGTGCGAGTTTAAGCCGGTCGGCAAGAATTCGGCCCCAAAGGGTGCGGAGCCCAAGCCAACCCAACACAACCAGTGAAATTGCCACCAAACCGATCGCCAACCCGTGGTGTTTCAGGCTCTCACTGATTCCGAAAATAAAAAGCGTGAATGAGGGCAGCGGCGCGCCGTTCATCAGACCCTCGAAAACCTGCTTGAACCTCGGCACGATGAACCCCATCAGCAATCCCAGGACGGCGACGGACACAATGATCACCGTGCAGGGGTAAAACATGGCGGCCTTGATTTTGCCGAGAATCTTCCGGGACTTTTCCATGAAGTCGGCCAGGCGTGCCAGGGTAACCTCCAGGGCGCCCCCCAACTCGCCGGCGCGAACCAGGTTGAGGTACAATCGGTTGAAGACCTTCGGATAATACGCCATGGCATCACTGAGCGGGTTTCCATTCTCAACGGACGAGAATAGATCGGCGATCACCGTCTTCAAGCGACCGTCTTCCTCCTGGTCGTGCAGCACACGCAGGCTCCGCAACAAGGGCATGCCCGCCTCAATCAGGGTCGCTAGCTGTCGCGTAAAGACTGTCAGGTGTGCCGGTCCGACTTTGGTTCTTGCCCCTCCAAACAGCCGGGGTCGGTGTCGCGCGGCCTTCGAAGTGGCGTCCACCATCGGCCGCCTCGCTGGGCAACCTGAATTGCCGGGGGCGGACTCGACGAGCCTGGTGGGGAAGAGCCCCATTTCTTTGATTCGCCGCAACGCCTCCGATTGATCCAGCACCTCCAGCGTGCCTCTCGATTCCACGCCGTGAGCATCAATGGCTGTGTAGCCGTAACTGGTCATTTCCCAGTTTGACAGGTCCCACGCCCGAAGCTCACGCGCGCAGCACAGGCATCCTGCCTGTTTCGGTTCCCTGAGAAGACGGATCAAGGACAGGCAAAATGCCTGTCCTACCCCGGGTTGCCAAAAGGAAATCGCACTAAGAATTGCTTCTTTATGTCACCTGGTTTCGAGTTGCGCGTTTGCGGTCTGGCGGAACACAAACCGCCAGAACCATGCCGTGCCCAGCGCGCCGCAGATGGCCGCGCCCACGAAGTTTGCCTGGGGACCAAGAGCCCACAGCCACGCACCGAGGAACGAGCCTGTTGTCACCACACAATCCCGGATGAGATAATACGCCCCGAAAGTGCGCGCCCGCAACTCGGCCTTGCCCTCGCCGATGATCAAGGCCTTTCGCGAAGGCTCGCCGAATTCCTTCAAGCCCCTCACCACGAATGCCAGCGCCAGCCACTCGAAACTCCGGGCCCAGATGAGCGTGATCGGAAAGAGGGTGAAAAAGACGAACGTGACGAGCAAGAACGGGCGGCGGCCATACTTGTCGGCCAGGTGAGCCACGGGGATATAACAGAGCATCGCCGTGACCATTTCGAACGTGACCAAGACCCCGAACTGCCTGGCGGTGATCCCGCCATAGTTGATTGCCCACACAATCACCCAGGCATAGGGAATGCGCTCGCAAAAGCGAATCAGGACGTCGCTGACCAGCAATTCGCGAAGTTGCGGCGAAAAGGAGCGCACCACCCCCAGGAACCCGATACCGCTGTCGGTGGTCTGGGAGTTGCGGGCCAGCTCCGCGGGATCAATCATGACCCTTTGAAAGACCATGGTGAGGAGCGTTAGCGCGATACAGCAGAGCAGGGCGTACTGCACCCCTTGTTGCCAGCCAAAACGATCGATCAACCAGCCTCCAGCCAGCGGGCCGAGCATCATCGGCACCCGGCGCACCATCGACTGCACGCCGATGCCCATCGTGTGCTGGCTGGCTTTCAATGAGGTGGCCACGACAGCGAACGTGGTCGGCAGCGACAGCGCACTCCACGCCAGAAAGAGAAAACTGCCGATGATCAACGCCAGCCAATGCCGCCAGAAAAAGACGAGCCCGTAGCCCGCCAGGGACAACGCGCTGAAGAGCATCAGCGACCGCCGTTGGCCCCAACGGTCCGTCAGCCATCCGCCGGGATAGGCATAAAGAGCGCCGAGCAGGGTTTGCAGGGCGTCAAAGAGACCGATGACGATGATTCCTGCGCCAAGCACTTGCAGATATTTTGGCGCAAAGCCCAGCCACAACCGCTCACCCGTGCCCGCCAGAACCAGCGCGACGAGCAACATCGAGGTGTTGCGCTTAAGTGCCAGGAACTCTGCCGCGGTGGCCAGTCGCTTCATGCGGCAGCAATGTACCGTGAATCGTTGTGAGCGCCAACGAATCGAACCGAAGTTTGGCCTTGCGGGAAACCAGAAGCGACATGAAGCTACCGGACAAATTTCCTGGCTATGAAACCAAAGAAATCAGAGGCACAGCCGCAGGTCGGCATTTTGATGGGCAGCGACTCAGATTGGCCGACGATGAAGGCGGCGGCAGAGGCCTGCGCTGAATTCGGTATCACCTGTGACGTGCGGGTGATCTCGGCCCATCGGACACCGCAGGACCTGTCGCGCTACGCCACCGGCGCTCATCGGCGGGGCTTGGGCGTGATCATAGCTGGCGCCGGCGGGGCCGCTCATTTGCCGGGCGTAACCGCGGCTTTTACGCCATTGCCGGTCATCGGCGTGCCGATTGCTGGAAAGTTCCTCGATGGCCTGGATGCGCTTCTTTCAATTGTCCAAATGCCGGGCGGTGTGCCGGTTGCGACTGTCGCCGTCGGCGGCGCGCGCAACGCGGGCTTGCTGGCGGTGCAAATCCTCGCAGTGGGCCACCCGTCCTTGCAGGAAAAGTATCTGGCGTTCAAAGCGCGTCTCGGGGCGGAATCCCGCGCCAAGAACCGCAACCTCGGGCGGTAGCTCCAAAGGCGTAGTAATTCTTGTGTTGGCACTCGGCGCACTTCGGTGCGGACGCTTTTGTGAGGTGCAGCAGCCGGTCTGAGCCAGCCACTGCCGGCGCGCGGACTTCAGTCCGCAGCTACCTCCGCTGACAGGGTACCTTGTGATTCCACACGCAGCAGTCTGTCGGGCATTGCTGCGGACTGAAGTCCGCGCGCCGACTCAGAAACTCCACTCCTGCGCCAGGATCTCACGCCATCAATTCGATCGCCCGGTCCATTCTGCGGAGCGCTTTCTCTTTCCCCAGAATCGCGAGCAGATGATAAAGGCTCGGCCCGGCAGTTGCCCCGCAACAGGCAAGCCGGGTCGGATGCACGAGCACACCGGCCTTCACCCCCAGCTCCTGTGCGGCGGTTTTCAGGGCGTTGCCAATGGGGTCGGGTTCGAAGGGCTCGAGTTGGGCAAAGACCTCCCGCAGCTTCAGCAGCCGCGGCTTGTTCTCGGGGATGAAATCCTTTTTCGCCGCCTCGGGGTCATACACGACCTCATCTTTGAAGTAGAAACCCGCGTAGGCCGGCAGCTCGCCAAACAGCTTGAACTTGCCCTTGCACGTGTCCAGCGCGGCCTTTACGTAGGCGACCGGGAAACGGTTCGTGTCAAGACCAGCCCGGGAGAGCGCGTGAATGGAGAGTTCGTAGAAGCGCTGGTCATTCATCTCTCGGACGTACTCTCCGTTAAGCCAGTTCAGCTTGGTCAGATCGAACCGCGCGTTGTGCCGCAAAATCTGCGGCAG
>DATDCV010000010.1:0-3452 GCA_036524155.1 Verrucomicrobiia bacterium | reverse complement strand
GTTTCGAGCGAACGCGGGAGCAGCAAATCTGGGGACAACACGTCGGCCGCCTCACCTACCGCGGCACGGGCGCGGAGCCGGAGGTGCGGCTGGTGCCGCCCACTCCGGTTGCCATCGCGCGGCCGTTTGACGCGGTGAGTCTCTGGTGCTACGGCAACAACTGGGGTTGGGCTCCGGACGCTTCGACGCCCCGTGTCGGCATCAGCGCGCTGTTCGAGGACGGCTCCGGCAAGGAGTTTGCCGTCTTCCTGTACAACGTCGACTGGAAGGAATGGTCGCTGTTGCACCGGAGACTGACGCCCGGCCAAATCGAACAGGCCCGGACGGGGGCGAAGTTCAAGGGCCTGCTCATCACCGGCGGCAAGAACAAGGACAACCGTGTTCTTTACTTCGACAATCTCGCGGTGTTTTCCGAACAGTTCGCCCCGCTGACGTTCGAGCCTCGACCGCAGCGCGGGATCGCCATGTTTCCCGGGCAGTCAGCCGGAGCAAACACCGGCCCTGGCCGGCTGCCGTTTCCGACCCGCGACCAAACCATCCTGCCGCGAAACCTCACGGCGCAGTTCACCAACACCACCCAAGCCGTCACCCCGGAGAGCTCGAACGCTTTCGCGTTCAGCTACGACGGAGTCGATGGCCGCGTGGTTTATCATTTGAAGCCGGAAACAGGCACGTGGACCGATTTGGTGGCGGAATGGGAGCCGGCGGTGCCAAGCGGCGGCAAATTGGCGGCCAGGTTCCAGGTTCAACCTTGCGCCGATGGCGGCGTTTACCTGCAAACCGCCAAAGGCCCTGTCCGGCCGGAAAAAGCCGAGCACCTTGGCACCCGCCAACAGAACGCCGGGGTCGAGTCGCGCTGGCGCTTGAGCGCAAACGGCACATCGGTGGAAGTCACCTATGTTTACCGGGTTTGGGGCAAATCGCTGGTGATTGATGTGCTGGCTCCCGGCGTCAATGTGGCGGAGGTGCGGTTTGGCCATGCGCAGGGGGCGGGGCTCGTGGATCCGCGGCTCGTCACCAACCCATTTTATCCGGCCGAGGGCGGCCGGCCCGCTGTGCTGGTATCAGGGTCAGCGGAGGCGCCGGTCTTCCTGGCGGGGAACGCGGATTGGTATATGTCCAACGGTTCAATTTTGTGGGCCGCTAATTCGGTGGCACCAGGGGGAGTGACGTACAATGGCGGCACACGCTACCTCGCCCTGACGAACGGCAAGCGCAACGACTGCTTCGAGCGCTTCTTTATCACCTTGTCGCCGCGCTACGAGGAGGTGCTGCCGACGATACCCAATCCGCCCTCGCCCTGGCGGCAGATCACCGGCACGCGGCTTTGGCGGGCGCACGGCGCCTCGAACCGCGAGCAGGATGCCCGCTACTGGACGGAGGTGCACCGCTACGGGATGACGCAAATGGTGGTTACCGACCACGAAACGCTTTGGCGCGATGAAGGAGAAAGTTTCACCTTTCGCACCCGCGCGGCGCCCGGCAAAGGCGGCGACCAGGGAGCTTACGATTACGCCCGCCTCATGCAGGACAAGCTCGGCTTCGTCTACGGCCCCTATAACAACTTCACCGACTTCGCGCCGGTGAACGAATTCTGGAATTTTGACATGGTCTCGCGCGACCCCGGGAACCAGCTCCAGCATGCCTGGATGCGCTGCTACGCTCCGAAACCGGCCCGCGCGGTCGAGTATTGCGCGCGGCTCGCGCCGCAAATCCAGCAGAAGTTCCGCTTCAGCACCGCGTATTGCGACGTCCACACCGCGGTCGCTCCGTGGCACCGCGTGGATTATGATTTCCGCGTTCCGGGCGCCGGCACGTTTGCGGCGGTGTTCTACTCCTACGGCGAAATCATGCTCCACCAAAAGAGAGCCTGGAGCGGGCCGGTGTATTCCGAGGGCAACTATCACTGCTTCTATATGGGCCTCACCGACGGCAACTATGGCCAGGACCAAAGCTACCGTCCCGCGGAAAACCCGTGGCTGGTGGATTTCGATCTGCGCCAGATGCACGACCTGGGCTGCAACTTCGGCATGGGCAACCTCGAGATGTTTTACGCCAACAAACCGCAACCGCGCTCGACGGCGGAGGAACGCGACGCCGAGCTCGACCGTTTCCTGGCGGCGACCGTGGCGTTCGGACACCCTGGTTTCCTGGTGATGGAAGGCGGATACGGCAATGCGCTCCGCAGCTATTACATGCTCCAGCAGCTCGCGGGCCGCTACTGCCTCACCAACGCGGCGGAGATCCGCTACGCCACCGCGGACGGGCAACTCCTCGACACGAGCCACGCCGTTGCGAGCGGCGCCTTCCAACGCTCACAGGTCATCACGCGTTATGCCGACGGGACGATCACGGCGGCGAACGGCAGCCGCACCGAGCGCCTTCACTGCGAGGCCTTCGGACGCAAGCTCGACTTGCCGCCGAACGGCTACGCCGGTTGGACCGCCGACGGCGCGCTCGAGGTTCTCAGCGGCGACCCACAAGGCCATCGTTGCGATTACGCCGCGACGCCCGCCTATATCTACCTGGACACCCGCGGGAAGCCGGCGCGTTTCGACAAAGCCGCCGGCGACGGCCTCGGGATCTGCCGGCTCCTGGCTAACGCCCAGTATGAGATCATCTTGTACAAGGAGGCCGAATGCGGCTTCGCGATCACCGCCTCCTCCGCGGTGGCGCTCGACAAAGACCTTAAAGAACTTGGCCCGGCTCAACTGCGTACCGAGGGCGGGCTGACCTATGTGGCGCCGGTGAAGGGAGCGTTCAGCTACCGCCTTGCGGGCCCACGCTGATGCCGATGGCCACGATCCGTCAAATCGCGATTGCCGCAGCCCCGCTGGCAGCGCGCTGAGTTGCGAGCGTCGACAACTGCGTTTGATCAGAGAGGCGCGGCGCATAGGAATTTCCTGGGTTTGGCCTTGCTTCCGGCCGGTCGAAGCCACAAGCTCGGGCCAAGGCAATGTCAAATTGCTTTCAACAACGTGCTGTTGGCCGTCCAACCTCTGTGAAGAAAGGACCTTCTGTGAAAAGCTCACCTCAAAGAGATCGCAGCCTTGTTTCATTATTGTCCGTTGGCCTGACGTCCGTCGGGATTCTGCTCCTGCTCGGCGCGAGCACGCCCAGGCTCGTCGGGCAGTCGGTTGACTTCAACTCGGGCAGCCTTTCCGCCGGCTGGGTGCCGTACGCCTTGCCCGCTTACGGGGCGCCCACATTTTCTTTTGTGGCGGACGACACCGGCGGGCAAGCGTTCAAAGTTTACGCGCCGCCGACTGGCACCGACCCCGGCGGCATGGGCAACGCCAGGGCGGGCTATTTCCGATCGGACGTGACCTACACCGGCCGGTTCTCGACGGGCATCGACCTGCTCGGCTGGAACGCGCTCTGGCGTCATCCAGGCCGAGCTCATCGCGCGGGACATTCCCTTTCGCCACCCCGTTCCCCTCGACCCCCTCTGC
>DATDCV010000009.1:0-29902 GCA_036524155.1 Verrucomicrobiia bacterium | reverse complement strand
GTAGGTTCTGGAATTCAGAATAAGGCGGAAAATGTGCTTCAGGTCAAAGTGGCGGGTCACGAATTCCTGTTCAAGATAGGACAGCAGCTCCGGATTGGCGGGGGGATTATCGGAGCGGATGTCATCCGCCTCATGGATGATCCCGCGGCCCAGAAGCCAGTACCATGCGCGGTTGACCAACGCCCGGGCAAACCACGGGTTCTTACGGTCCACCAGCCAATCGGCGAAGACTTGGCGCGGATCCGCGCCGGCGCCAATCCGCGCCGGCATTCCGTCAGGAAAGGCCGCGACCGAAGCCACTCCCGGACCGTTAGTTTTGCCTGGATCGAAAAGGACGATTTCCTCTTTCCATTCGGAGGTCTGCTTGTAGCCGATTTGAGCAAAGAAAGCGGCCATCGCCGCCTGTCGCTCCTCCGGCCACCTCTCCGCTCGTGCGCCCATGAAGGTCAACGCCACTGCCTGGGCGACGCCTCGCGGTTCCCGGTTTTGCATCGCACGGTAGAAATTCACCTGCGGCACGCGAAAATTGCTGCCGCTCGACGTCAGCATCATCCTGGCAAACTGGTCATAGGGCCGACTCTCCCTGAGGCTGTTTCGCACCCACCGGTGGTAGGCCTGTGCCGCGTTTGGCCAGAGGTTGATCGGGAACTCAGCTTTGATGCGGAGCAGGTCACTCCATTTCATCGCCCAGTAATCTGCAAACTCATCGCGCTCCAGTAGTTGATCGATCAGTACCTGCCGCTTACTGGCGCTTCGGTTGGCCAGAAAATCACTAGCCTGTTTTGCCGTAGGGAGCGTCCCAATGACGTCCAGATACACCCGCCGCACGAAGACGGCGTCCGAGCACAGATTAGCCGGCTCCATGCCGAGTCGTTCCAGTTGGCCGAAAACCAGTTCGTCAATCCGGTTGTTGGGGCTCGGCTCGGCCTGGATTTCATACGGGGCGACTGGCGGCCTCACGGCAGCGCCGGCGCCACCATTAAGGACTGCCAGAGCCAGTCCCGAAAAGACCACTTCGGGCAGTATGCGCCAGGTCAGCATTCCATTTGCGGACACGGAGCATAAGACGCTCCGGGCCGAGCCACTGTTACAGGCAAACGAGCGCCGTATGGCCTCAGGCCGAGTGCTTCATCAGATATGCTCACCATAAACAGGAGGCGGCTGGTACTTGAGTTCGGTTTCCGGCGGGAGTGCGGTCTCTTCTCGAGCCAGTACCCGGTATTGACGGATCTGAAAAGACACTTCCCTGGCATCCTCGAGCGCCTGGGCAGCGTAGTCTTCTTTGCTCATGCGTGCGCGGATCACCAGCCCGCTCGGCAGCTCCAACTCAACCCGCAGCATCACCCCGAGGAAGAACGTGCGCCGCAGGATTGCATGGTAGCGGTGTTGCGTGAGGTCAGAGGAAATCTGCACCGCGTAAGGACGAAAGCCGATGCGCAATTTTTGACCCTCGGATTGGCCATGCGCGGGGAACTCCAGCTCACCCACCCTGCCAACACCGCCTCGCACTTCCAATTCGAGGACGTTCATGACACCGATGAACCGGGCGACAAACTCGTTGGCGGGCTGTTCGTAAACCTCGCGCGGGGTGCCTAATTGCTCAAGAATGCCACGGGAGAAAATGACGATGCGATCCGCCACCTCCATTGCCTCTTCCTGGTCGTGCGTGACAAAGATAGTCGTGACGTTCAGGTCATGGTGCAAGGTCACCAACCACTCGCGCAGTTCCTGGCGGATCTTGGCGTCCACCGCCCCAAACGGCTCGTCCAGCAGCAGCACATTCGGTTGGGGCGCCAGCGCGCGGGCGATCGCGACCCGCTGGCGCTGGCCGCCCGAAAGTTGATGGGGGTACCGCTTCTCGAGTCCTTGGAGGTCGAACAGCTTCAGGAGTTCCTCGATGCGGGCGTGCAACTCGGCCCGTTTCCATTTCTTTATCTTTAGCCCGAACGCAATGTTCTTGAACACGGTCATGTTCTTGAACAGCGCGTAATTCTGAAATACGAACCCGATGTTCCGCTGTTGAACGGACAAATCGTTCACCCGCCTGCCCCGGATGAAGATGTCCCCTTCGGTAGGCACTTCCAGGCCGGCGATCATCCGCAGCACCGTCGTCTTGCCGCCGCCGCTCGGGCCCAGCAACGCCATCAACTCGCCATCTGGGACGGAAAAGCTGACGCCGGTCACGGCGTTGACCTCGCCGAATTTCTTCGTAACGTTCTTCAGTTCGATGCTCACGATTGGTCGTCCGCCAGCCGCAATACGCCGGTCTCCGCCTGGGCGCGGTCATAGTCGCGGGCCTGTTTCCACTCCAGAAAGGTCTTGATCGCCAGGGTCAGGAGCGCGAGCAACGCCAGCAAGCTGGCCACCGCAAACGCTCCCGCCGCGTCATATTCGTTGTACAACTTTTCGACCCGCAACGGCATCGTGTCGGTCTGCCCTGTGATATGGCCTGAAACGACTGATACCGCGCCAAACTCGCCCATCGCGCGTGCGTTGCACAAGATCACGCCGTAAATCAGCCCCCACTTCACGGACGGCAGGGTGACGCGCCAAAACGTCTGCCAGCCGCTGGCGCCCAGCGTGAGCGCCGCCTGCTCCTGCTCTGATCCGGTCGCCTGCATCACCGGGATCAACTCGCGCGCGACAAAGGGGAAGGTAATGAAAACCGTGGCCAGCACGATTCCCGGCACCGCGAAAATGATTTTGATCTCGTGCGCATCAAGCCACCGGCCAAAGAAACCCTGCAACCCGAAGAGAACGACGTACATCAATCCCGCCACCACGGGCGACACCGAGAACGGCAGATCGATCAACGTGATCAGCATGGACTTGCCCCGGAATTCGAATTTGGCAATGGACCACGCCGCCGCCAGGCCAAACAGCACGTTCAAGGGCACGCTGATCGCCGAGACCCACAAAGTTAGTTTGATCGCCGCCACCGAGTCGGGGTTGGTCAAGGACTCGAGGTAATAGGCCCAACCTTTGGCCAGAGCCTGGGCGAACACGTTCGCCAGCGGCAGCAGCAGAAACACGGCGCAGAACATCAGCGCCAGCAGAATCAAGAACCACTTGATGAGGGGCGACTCCTCCGTGCCGCGCTGCGAAGCGCGCCGGACAAGGCGGTAATTTGTTCTGGTGGTCCCGGGCATGAATCCAGCTTAGTTTTGAAATTTACTCGACCATTGTTCCAGCAGGTTAATCACCGCCAGCAATACGAAAGAAAACACCAATAGCACCACCGCCAGCGCGATCGCCCCCGCGTAATCGTACTCCTCCAACCGCATCACAATAAGATAAGGCGCGATCTCGGTCTTGAATGGCAGGTTGCCCGATATGAAAACGATCGAGCCGTACTCGCCGATGGCGCGCGCAAACGCCAAGGCAAACCCGGTCAGCACCGCCGGCAGAACGGTTGGCGCCACGATCGTCACAAACGTTCGCAGCCGGCCCGCCCCCAGGGTTGCGGCGGCCTCCTCGACCTCGCGCTCCAGGTTTTCCAGCACCGGCTGCAACGTCCGCACCACGAACGGCAGCCCCACGAATGTCAGCGCGATAACGATGCCCAACTGGGTGAACGCCCCTTTGATCCCCAAGGGCACAAGGAATTTCCCGAGCCAACCGTTCCCGGCGAACAAGCTCGACAACGTCAACCCCGCCACCGCCGTCGGCAGCGCGAACGGAAAATCGATCATCGCATCAACAATGCTCCTGCCGGGGAAACGATAACGGACTAGCACCCACGCCAGCAGACTCCCGAAAACGCCGTTGGCGAGCGCGGCAATCAGCGCCGCGCCGAACGTCAGCCGATAAGCGGCCAGGGCCCGCTCCGTCGTCGCCAGCCTCCAGAAATCTCCCCACGAGAGCTCGCACGCGCGAATCACCAGCCCTGCAAACGGCAGCAGTACGATCGCGCTCAGGTAAATGATCGTAAAGCCTAGCGTGAGGCCAAACCCGGGCAGTACGTTGGATTTCTTTAGCGCCATCAATCAACTATGACACGCGTCCGGCATGCCTCTGTCCCCATACTGCAGTGCTCGCTGGCCCGAGGATACCTTGCGCAAGCCGGATGGATCAACCTCCGCATCCCATGCATCGCTCCAAAACTCGCGCCAAAGGCCTCGTAGAATCCACGCATTTTTCGCGCTCTGCGCGCAAAGGCCAGTGCTCAAATGGCTGTCGGGCAAAATCTCAAGTCCTGGGCTCATCATTGTTTAAAAGGAGAAGGTTGGATCCTAATCATGATTATGTCAATCGTGATAATAATGATAAACAGTCGATTTCGACCGCATCCGTTCTATTCCCTGACCTGCCTTGCAAGAAACGACCGCAAAGCGAACTTGCATTGCATAAAGCACCATCTGAGAGCCATTGATTGTCATTGCCACCGAACGGTGTAGTCGCTAACTCTACTTGAGAGGTGTAGATTAAATGAAACTGTCACTGCGAGGGGAATACGCGTTGCGTGCTTTGCTCGTGTTGGGTCTGAAGTATGGCGAAGGGGTGGTGCGCATCCAAGCCATTTCGGACCATCAAAACATTCCCAAGCGGTTCCTGGAGCAGATTCTGAACGATTTGAAGTCGGCCGGTGTAGTGCAGAGTAAACGGGGGATTGCTGGCGGCTACAAACTGGCGAAGGACCCCACACAGATCACGCTGGCAGAAGTTGTGAGGCATGTGGAAGGGGCTCTGGCGCCAGTTAGCTGTGTCAGCGAAAACTTTTACGAGAGATGTTCCTGCCCGGATGAATCGCGCTGTGCAATCCGGAGCGTGATGAAGGAAATTCGCGACGCCATCGTGGCGATTGCCGGGCGGGTGACGGTCGCGGAGTTATGCGACCGCTGGCGCAAGCTGCAACCGGAGCTGATGCAGCCGCTAGATTTTGAGATTTGAGCCGAGTGGTTAGTGTGTATCGCCTCAGTCTTGGGTCGGAGCGCCGATTTCTAATCGGCTTAGGAGCGCCGACGGCCGCGTGTAAGCCGAGTGCAACTCGGCGCTCCGACCCAAGACTGAGCGGATACGTTAGTGTCTTGATTGTTGTTGCAGGGGAGGAATGTTTTCCTTAGAACTCATCGGGTCCAGAAAGAACGAATATTCTTACCTTATGAAACAAAATGTCTTTTCCATCACGGCGGGCCTCGCGGTCGGACTGATCCTCTCGTTGTCAGGTCCGACGGCTCGAGCCAACGTTTATGCCACCAACATCAAGATTAACGGCAACCAGACAAATCTCGTCAGTGTCGGCCAGGGCTCATCCGTAAACATCAGTTACATTCTTAATGAGGCGGCAACGGCCGGTGTGACGATCAAGGTACTGTCCGGCGCCAACGTCGTCCGCAGCATTTCGATAGCGTCCGGGAGTGGCACCACCAAAGGCTCGAATTCGGTGGTTTGGGACGGCAAAGACGGCACGGGCGCGGCGGTCGCGCTCGGCAGCTACAAGGTGAGCATCACGGCAGGTGCCACCGGCTACTCGGACTGGACGCAGATCAGTGACGATGCCGCGCCCAGCGCTTATTGCTATCGACCACGGGGACTTGCAGTCAACAAGAACACAAACAGTCCGTATTATGGACGGATTTTTGTTGGGGATGTAGGACAAGGCCCGGGATTTTCGACGAACGCCTGGGGCGATGTACCGGGCATTTACAAAGTCAACGCCGACGGTTCGTACTCAGATGACGGGGCTGGAAGTTACGGCACGGCAGCCTATAACTTCTCGGACGGAACTCACTATGACGGTTTTGACAACCCGCTCAATATGAAGGTCAAGGAAGATGACCGGCTGTATTGGAATAATTGGGTCGGCAGCGGGGAAATCGTCGCCTGCGATATGCTTCTGACTTCCAACCAGGTTGTAATGGCTGAAGGGTTCTACAGCGGGAACCCTTACTTTCCGGCTGACAATTGGAAGGCTTTCGAAGTGACGGACATTTTGACCGATCACGCGCGGTTGTATCTCTGCGATGCGGCCTATCCAAGCGGCGGGTCCTGGTATTGGCCGCTGACCAACGGCGCCGTGGACATCAGCGATCCGAACGCCACCATCGGCTATCAAGCGGTCCAAACCGGCGGCGATCTGTCCCTCCGCTGCGATGGCATTGCCATCGACGCGAATACGAACGTTTATGTAATTCAGAATCGCGCGAATACCGGTGATGTGAACATGAGAGCTGCCTGCTGGACGAATTGGGATGGTGTCACTCCGTTGTTTAGCGGCGCCGCCTGGGTAGTCGGCGGGGCGGATGACACGTTCCGTAATGAATACAACATGGCACTCGATTCCGTGACGAACCCCCGTTACATTGCCGTTTCGATGAGCTCTTTGACCGCGGGTGGCATACGCATACTGGAGGTTACGAACGGCTCGACCGTCGTAACGAATCTGAGTGTGGCGTCCACATATCACAGCGTTGTGTGGGATGAGGTTGGCAACCTCTATGGTGGCAGCCAAAGCGCTGCGCGGTGGCGGATCTTTTCACCTCCTGGCGCCAACCAGGCCACAACCGTAGCCTTCTCGACGGTTGAAGTGACGGCGCCTGTGGCGTCTCTTGAGATTACCAACATCACTGTGAGCGCCGGAACGGCGACGATCCGTTTCACTGGGGCCTCGGGTGATGCGCCCGAAGCGTTTACTTTGGAAACCTCGGCGACGGTGACGGGGACCTACGCGGCGGCCACCGGCGCCACCATTACGAAGGTCAGTGCTGGAGTTTTCGAGGCGACCGTGCCGACTAGCGGCCCCGCTGGCTTTTATCGCATCAAAAAGTAGCCGAGCGCTCGCGCCAATGCCTCTGGCGGGGCACCTGCATGCGGGTGCCCCGCTTTCATGATATTTTGGGGTGAGATTATTTCTATGAGTTTGCTGAAACGCTTGGGGAAAGGCCCGGCGCGGTTCTCAAAGATCCGCGCGTTCACTTTGATCGAACTGCTGGTGGTGATTGCCATCATCGCCATTCTGGCGGCGATGCTGCTTCCCGCTTTGAACAAGGCCAAGGAGAAGGCAAACGCGATCACCTGCGTCAGCAACCTCAAACAACTGCAATTGGGATGGGCAATGTACCAGAACGATAACTATGAGCGTTTCATGCCCAACGCTCCTGCCGGCGCAAGGGGCGGCCAGACCTGGGTGCCCGGCACCCCATCCATCGACTGGGGCACCTCGCAAGCTAACACCAACGAGACCATGTACAAGACCAACTTGATGGCCCCTTATATGGTGAACCAACTGAAGGTCTATCGCTGTCCGTCTGACAAAATTCCCTCGTTTAACGGACAGCGGATTCGGACCTATTCGATGAACAGCCAGGTGGGCAGCCGGGGCCTGGTGACTGACTATAGCCAGGGCACCCGCCGGGACTACGCAAAAATGGGCGAGGTAACGGTTCCCGGGGCCAGCGACTTGTTTGTGTTCGCGGAAGAAAACATGTGCAGCATGAACGACGGCTTCTTGCAGGTCTTCAGCGGGGCCACCCCAAGTTATCCGGATGTGCCCGGCAGCTACCACCGCTGGGGATGCGGCTTTAGCTATGCTGACGGCCATGCCTCCATTCGCAATTGGGTCCGACCCGCCCTGAAAATACCCGTTGCGCGCGGGTTTCGCACCAGTTTCGTCCCGGCGACCGATGGCCTAAACGATGCCGATCTCCAATGGCTGTGGGACCACGCGGCGGCGGTGGTTCCGCCGTGAGGATTCGGTCCCTTGGAACGACTGGAACCAGGCCGCCAGACAGGCATCTTGCCTGTCTTCGTTCTCAGAACGCCAGGGTCGCGCGGTAGAATTTCCGTTCGCCTGTAACTGCATCGTCAACAAACCCGAACATGCCGCCGGCATTAACGATGTTGGTGAACGTTGTCCAATTGGAGAAATCGGTGGCGTACTGGATTTGGTATGTGAATCCCGGTTCGCCGCTGAGGCTGAGCTGGAGACACCGATCACTGGTGAGAGTTGCCGACTCGAACCGAGCAGGACGGCTGAAACTCTTGAGCACGTCAGCCATGTATGCATTGCGAACTGCCGAGGCGGTCACGGCCTCGAACGGAAAGCCGAAATATATCACCTTGGCGCCCTCCGCTGAGCCGTCATGGCTGACAGCCGCGGCTCCGCCGCCGTAGCCGGGGTAGTTCAGCGCCACGACGGTACCGGGACCGACCGGCGTCAGCGCGTCGGGATACGCTACCCAGTAGATCCCGCGGCTGCCGTCGTCAAAGAGACCGGCGGCGTTCCCGCCAAAGATGGAGCCCGCCGCCGCGGAGAAGGTGTAAACCCCGGAATCATTGTTCGTATCGCTGTTGAGTGCGGCATGGAGCTGATTGTGGAGGAAATCCCGATCGGACGCGGTCGGACCGGATGCGCGATCGAGGTCCCAGGCGATGTCCGCGCCCGACACATATAGGTTTCCGCCGCCGGCAAGAAAAGCGCTCACCTTCGCCTGGGCGGCAGGGTTGAAGGTCTGGTCCGCCGCCGACTGGTTTCCCGCTGCCCAGACCACGATTTGGTAATCAGCGAGGTTGACCGTCCCGTTGGTGACGGCTTGCACCTGGCAGGAATCGAAGCCCATCAGACTGGCGGCGGCGATTGCCTTTCCGTGCGGCACGACGTAGTCGAAGGCGTTGACGCGGCGCGGCAGCACGCGGTCCATGGTGCCCGAGTTGCCATCATGTCCCGGCGGCCGGTATTGCTGGGGAGTGGGCGTTTGCCGCAGATTCAGCGTACGGTCGAACCGGGTGAAGCCGTTGACGAACAGGATGCGGCTCGAGAACGGGTTTGAAGAGCGGCGGCAGCCGACGGTTTCGGAAGGGAACGACTCGCCGCCTGCATTGACCGCCGCAACACGAAAGTAGTAGTCAGTGCCCGCAGTGAGGTTCGTAAGAGCCAACGAGGTGGCCCCCGCGCCCTCGACGGACACTGGAGAACCAAAGCCGTAGCCGTCGCTCGATTGATAAACCACGTAGGCGGTCGGCGCGCCGCTACCACCCTGGACGACAGGCACGGCCCACGAGATGACGACGGCGCCACTGCTGGCTGCGGCTCTCACGTTAAACGGCGGCTCGGGCAGCAAGTTCATCGGCACGCCGGCGAACTGGTTCATGTAACGGACCACGCCGTGGTAAGAGGCACGGGCAACCCAATTCCTGGCTTTGGAATCGCACAACAACTTGGCGTCCGATACGTTGTCATGGAAGGCCACTTCGACCATGGACGCATCGAACTCGTTTGAAATGGTGTTGTTGTTGATCTCGCCGAAGGCGTAGTCCGTGCGGGCATAGGCTATATTTCCTCCACGGTTGTACCAGGCTTGTTCCAAGGGCGGCACGCCGATCACCGACATGTCGTTATTGACCTCGGTGCCCAGCATCTGCGCCAGGCGGTATTGGTTCGGAGTATTCGAATTGGTTTCCACCGTGGGGGAGATCGTGGGGTCGTTGTATAGCCCGAGCACCCCCCGCCCGCCGCCGGCGTTCGAGTGAAAACCGACATAGAGCCGCTGGAACATGTCGCCGGCAGCCTCGCGGTTCATCTCCACCGCCATCCGGATCGGGGTCCGGACGTTGTCGTCGCTGTCGCTAAGGGTGGGGCTGTCGTAAAGGGTGGAGGACTGTCCCTGACCGAGCGATCGCTGGACCCAATAGCGGGAGCATTCCTCCTCGCGCGGGTACCCGGATACACCGCCGCCGCGGTCCACATCGCCCATGCCGTTGCCAAAGCGGACGGCATCGGCGATGGCCACGCCGGTGACATTCGTGCCCTCACCCAGGTTGCTGATCACGACCGCGCCGGTGACGGCATTGGAACCGGCGTTGAAAGAATATGTGCCCAGGTAGACCCAGCCGTTACCGACCATGTGATGCGGCACCCGCACGAGCGATTGGCCGCCGGTGTGATTGATGCGGTAAAGCTGGTTGGTGCGGTTGGCGCCGCTCAAAACCCATGAGTAAACGGGATAGAAACCGGCGGATGGGATCGTTGGCGCATAAGTGGCGGTCGCGGTCTCATTGGTGGATATCGTCGCGAACCGGTACGGCACCGCACCTGCTTGGCCGTAATAGACTGTCGATGAACTGTCAGCCCACTCTCCAGCCCAGGTCACCGCCGGGCTTGTATTGTCCAGAACCACCTCGTTGGTTTGGTGCCCCACGGGCCGCATCGACACCACCGTGGCGCCGGCGTTGAAGCAGTAATAAACGAACATGGTCATCTGGTCGAGGTTGCCGTAGTCCTCGGTCATGGAGTTTAGCAGAGGACGACCGAGGGCCCAGGCGCTTCCATTCCAGGCCCAGCCGTGCCCGGCGCTGGTGAAAATGATGCGTCCGCTCAGGGCGCCGTGGGGTTGCGTGCCGGCCGGAGCAATTGGGCCGGCTGCCTTCGGAGTGACTGGACCATAAAACCTCCGGAGACCACCGGATCCGGCGGAGTCCAGGGTCGGATTGTCCGGAGTCGGAAAGAACGGGGTTGGGAGCAGCCCGCCGGCCTCCTGGGTGGCGAGTGTCCGGGCAGATGCGACAAAACCAAGCAGGGCAAGCGTGAGAAGGAACTTCATGTGACGCGCAACTGTTCTCAGGCAGCCGAGAATGGCAGAAGCCGCCGCCCTCTCAAGTCCATTTGCACCTAGTTTTTGACTTTCTCGCATCGGATTGACGTGGTAACAGTGCAGCGTGTCCCCGAAAATGAACATCGGGTTTTTAGGCGCGGGCAAGATGGCCACTGCGCTGGCGAATGGGTTTATTCGCTCCGGGATCGTATCGCCGCGGCAGGTGCTGGCGAGTGATCCGAGCGGCACCGCGCGACAGGCGTTCGCGAATGCAACGGAGTCAAAGACTACGCAGTCCAACCTGGAGGTGGTCCAATTCGCAGCAGCAGTGATTCTGGCCGTCAAGCCGGACCAGGTCGCCACGGTGCTTAAGGAAATCTGCTCGGCGTTTACGCAAGAACACCTCCTGCTCTCAATCGCGGCCGGCGTGCCGCTGGCACGGATCGAGGGCGCCCTCAACCCGGGCGCGCGAGTCATCCGCGTCATGCCCAACACTCCCGCCCTGGTCGGCTCATCGGCCACGGCGTTCTCGCTGGGCAAATCCGCCTCCACTTCCGACGGCGATCTGGCGCAGAAACTGTTCTCCGCGGTTGGCCTGGCCTTGCCAGTGAAGGAAGCCTTGTTGGACGCGGTGACCGGTTTGAGCGGCAGTGGCCCGGCCTATGTCTATTTAATGATCGAAGCCCTGAGTGACGGCGGGGTGGCTGCAGGCTTGCCCCGTGACACCGCGACCAGGCTGGCGGCGCAGACGATCTTGGGCGGGGCGAGGATGGTCATCGAGACCGGCCTCCACCCGGGCGCACTCAAGGACATGGTGGCCAGCCCGGGCGGCACCACCATCGAGGGCCTGCACGAGCTCGAGAAAGGGAATTTTCGCGGCACCCTGATCAATGCAGTGCGCGCCGCGGCGGAGAAATCGAAACGCCTGGGGGCGGGGGGATGAGAAAATCTCAGATCTGAAATTTGATATTTGAGATCAAGCGCTCAAGATGCAAACGCTAACGCCAAACGCTGGAATTTAGAAATCCAAGCTTGAAATCTCCAGGCGCACGAACCTCCAACCGCAGAATATTATGACTTACAAGGATTTTGAAGATCTGCCCGTCTGGCAGGCCGCCGCGACGTTGTACGAGCAAACCGGTGCGCTTCTCGAAATCGCGCCTCCGCGCCTGCGTCCTTCGTTCCGGGACCAACTGGAACGCGCGGCACTTTCGGTCTCCAATAACATTGCCGAAGGGTTTGAGCGAGGCACGACGAAAGAGCTGCTCCAATTCATCTACATCGCGAAAGGCTCGGCGGGGGAAGTGCGCTCGATGCTGTCGCTGCTAAATCGACGCTCCTGGGCGAAGCAATTCGAACCGCAGATTTTGCACTTGAGATCGACGGCTCTGAGCTGCTCGCGTCAACTGCACGGGTGGGCCGATTCGCTGCAGAATTCCGAGATCGAGGGTCCGCGGCATCTGAACGACAAGGCCCGCCGGCAATACGACCAAAAGACCAAGGCCGCCGCGATGCAGAGACGTCTGCGGGAGATGTTGCCGCCGGATCACCCGCTACGCCGTACTGAATCGGAGGATGAAAGCGAACAGTGAGGCGCTCGGGAAATGATGATTTCAAATCTGAAATTTCAAATTTGAGATCCGACATGAAGATGCCAGCACCCGGAAGCCAAAATCTATGAAGATCCCCAATTTGAAGCCTGAATTCTTAAGCCGAGATGACCGTTCCTTCCCCACCAGGTGGAATTTGAAATCTGAAAGGTCGAGGCCAACATGACTTTTCCTCCGCCCAGCCCAAGGCAAGCGCGAGTCATCTGGCTGGCACTGACGGGCCTGGCCATCGCCGTGCTGGCGGGCCTGACGGTCGGTCTGGTTTGGGGACTGGGGCGCGTGCTGCAAATCCTGGCCCCGGTGTTGTGGCCACTGGCAGTCGCGGGAGTGGTGGCGTACTTGCTGGACCCGCTGGTGGATCTGCTCGAGCGCCGGGGAATGAAACGCCCGCGAGCAATCATCGCCGTGTTCGCGCTGGCGGTACTGTTGGTGGCCGCCATTTTCGGCAGCATCGTCCCACAATTGGTGAATGAAACACGGCAACTGGCTTCGCAATTTCCCGCCTACGCGCAGCGGACGGGGCAACGGCTCGAACAATGGCTCAACAATCCGCCTCCGCTCATCAAGAGATTGATCGAGCGCACCAACCCGCCCCAGGAGAACTCGAGGGTGCTGAGCACCAACGAGGTCGAGGCCATTGCCGGAACCAACGCGTTCGGCGTTCAGTCGGCTACGACCAACGCCCTCCCGGCGCCGCGTTCCACGCTGAGCCCGGAAACACTGCAAACGGCAGCGCAGTGGGGGGCGAAGGCGCTCCCCAAAATCGGCTCGTGGCTCTTTGGCCAGGTCGGCCGCGTGGCCTCGTGGTTCGGCGTGCTCGCCGGCCTGGTGCTCCTCCCCGTTTACACCTTCTATTTCCTGCTGGAAAAGAAAGGCATTTCCTCGAGATGGACCGATTACCTGCCGGTGGCCGATTCCCGGTTCAAGAACGAGTTGGTGTTCGTTCTAAACTCAATCAACAACTACCTGATCACCTTCTTCCGCGGACAGGTGCTGGTGGCGCTGTGCGATGGGATTCTTTATGGGACCGGTTTTGTCATCGTCGGCTTGCCGTACGCCGCGCTGATCGGGGTGATGGCGGTGTTCCTGACGATGATCCCGTTCCTGGGCGCGATTGTGACGTGCTTGACCGCGCTGGTGATCGCGCTGGTCCAGTTCGGCGACTTGCTGCACCCGCTGCTGGTGCTGGCGGTCTTCGGTTGCGTGCAAGCGCTTGAGGGCCTAATCATTTCCCCAAAGATCATGGGGGGACGTGTCGGCCTGCACCCGGTGACAATCATCATCGCCGTGATGGCGGGGACCACACTGCTGGGCGGCATCCTGGGCGGCATCCTGGCCATCCCGCTCACGGCGGCTCTGCGGGTGGTGATGTTCCGCTACATCTGGAAACGCCGGACGGCGGAGTAATCAAGAACCGCGGAGGCTGAAATCCGAAAAAGGACTCTCGCCTGGGCGCAACTCAGCTTACGACTCACGTTTTGCGGGCCACGCTCTCCCGCTCCACGCTCCTCAGCAGCTGCCTCACATCCACCGCTTCCATTCCCGCGGCCCGAATGGCCTGCATGCCAAGGTCGGTGTCTTCGTAGGCGCGACAGTGTTGGGGCGGCACGCCAAGCCGACGGGCGGCTTCGAGGAAAATGTCCGGCGCGGGTTTTTGCCGGGCGACCTCTTCGCTGGTAACAATCGCCTGAAACAGGTGGCGGATGCCGAGGTGATCCAGAAGTTGGTTGATACCCGTGCGCGTGCCTCCGGATGCGACCGCGAGGGGGGTTTTGCCGAAATGCGCCCGGGCAATGCCGACGACCGTGTTGATCGGCTCGACCTGAGCGATGAGCGGCAAATACTCAGCCTCTTTTTCCCGCGCCACCGCCAGGTGATCGAGCATCAGCCCCTGTTCAGCGCTCAGCAGTCTGAGGATCTCCCGCGAGGGCACGCCGCCCAGCGAGTAGAACCGGTCCTGGGGGAAACGAATGCCGTGACGGGCGGCGATCACCTGCCACGCGCGCCAGTGAAGCGGCATGGTATCGGCCAAAGTGCCGTCACAGTCGAAGATCAGGCCCCGGGGAAGAGGGGAATTGGGAGTTGGAGTGGGCATGAAGAATCGAAAACCATCCCGGGTGTGGACCAGGTTCAGCCGGCGTGTAAAGCGAAATGCAGCGAGCTCACAGTTTCAGTGCGGCGAGCTTTTCCTCAAGGTCATGAGCCATGAGGGGGTCGATAATCGGATTGAGTGCTCCTTCCATCACGAACGGCAGGTTGTAGAGCGTCAGTTCGATCCGGTGGTCCGTGACCCTGTTCTGGGGAAAATTATAGGTGCGGATGCGCTCATTACGCTCGCCGGTGCCGACCTGCGCTTTACGTTGCGCGGCATACTTAGCGTTTTCTTCCTCGACCTTCCGTTCGAGCAACCTCGAGCGAAGGACAGTGAGCGCACGCGCCTTGTTTTTCTGCTGGGACCGCTGGTCGGCGCAGCGAACGATCAGGCCGCTGGGTTTGTGAATCACTTGAACGGCGGAGTCGGTCGTATTCACACCCTGACCGCCGGGACCGGACGCCCGGCAGACGCTGATGTCCAGGTCCTCCGGCTTGAGTTCCACGTCCACTTCTTCCGCCTCCGGCAGGACGGCGACCGTGCAGGTGCTGGTGTGGATGCGTCCCTGGGCTTCGGTGGCGGGCACGCGCTGCACCCGGTGAACACCGCTTTCGTATTTGAGCCGCTTGTAAACGTCCGTGCCTGTTATTTGGAAAATGACTTCCTTGTACCCGCCAAGGTCCGAGGGACTCGAATCCAGGTCCTCGAACTTCCATCCCTGGGCTTCGGCGTAGCGGGTGTACATCCGGTACAGGTCCGCGGCGAACAACGCCGACTCCTGTCCCCCGGCACCGGCGCGGATCTCGAAAATCGTGTTCCGCGAATCCGCCGGGTCTGGCGGCAGAATCCCCTTTTGGACTTCCAACACCAACCGTTTTTCCTCCGCTTCGAGCCGGGCGACCTCTTCTTTGGCCATCTGCGCCAACTCGGAACCCTCGAGCTCGCTCTGGAGCAGCAGGCGGTTCTCGGCCAGGTCGGTCAACGTTTTCCGGTAAGCCCGCCCGTGCGCGACCAATTCTTTCAAGCGCGCGTATTCTTTCGACAACTCTTGGGCGCGCTGGGGATTGGCAAACGCGTTCGGGTCGCTGAGAGCCGCTTCGACCTCGGTGAAACGGCGGACAAATCGATCGATGTGGGGACGCAAGTCCATGAGCAAGGCGTTTTCCTTAATCCGCGGATACGGCACACTCCGGTGCTGATACGCCCGCAGAAAAAGCAATCCGCCCGGACGGCGGCCAGGGCCATGCGGGCGGATCGGGAAAAAGGATGCTACCGCTTCTTCTTTTTAGAGGCCGCGGCGGCCGCCTGGGCGGCTTGGGTCTTGGCCATGCGCTGCTGGAATTTATCAACGCGGCCGGCGGTATCGACAAACTTCTGCTGGCCGGTGTAAAAGGGATGGCACGCGTTGCAAATGCCGACAATGATCACCGGCTTAGTGGATCGGGTCTTGATCACGTTGCCGCACGCGCAACGGATTTCCGACTCCACATACTTCGGATGTATCTTCGCTTTCATAAAAGGGTGTGGAAAATAGCATCTGCGCGCCGGGAGACAAGCACGAATTCCGGCAAATCGTCCTTGTTTTGCTCAGGGCTTTGCTCGCACTCTTGATTGGGGCTTGGCGTAGCCAACCAGGTTGCTCGGCTCGGGCAGAGGCTGCGGCATACGCCGGCTGCACCCGGGTCACCGACCTTTAACGCAAGAACCTCAAGCGCATCCAGTAGCATGAATCACGTCGAGCGGTTTCGCGCGGTGATGAACTCCCAGGCGGTGGACCGGTTGCCGCGCTGGGAATGGGCGATGTGGTGGGACCAGACGATCGAACGGTGGCACAGAGAAGGGCTGCCGCGTGAACTGAAGCCCGGCCAGGTATTCGACATTGCACAGTATTTCGGACTCGACCCTTACCAGCAGTTCTGGTTCAGCACTACCGACCCTACCATCGCGGCCACCCAGCATCACGTCGAGGGGATAGTCGCCAATACCAATGACTACCTGCGGATCCGGCCTAGCCTGTTCCCGCAGCACACGGCCGCCATCCAATCGATGCGGGACTGGGACCAGCGGCAGCGCCGCGGCGAGGCGGTCGTTTGGTGTACGTTTGAAGGATTTTTCTGGTTCCCCCGCACTTTGATGGGTTTCGAGAAACTGATGTTCGCATTCATCGACCAACCCGAACTGCTGCATCGCATTAACAGCGACCTGCTGGAGTTCAACCTGGCGTTGCTGGACGAGGTGTTGCGGGTCTGCGTTCCGACCTTTATTACCATCGCCGAAGACATGTCTTACAACCATGGCCCGATGATCTCGCGCAAGACCTTCAACGATTTTGTGGCCCCGTATTACCAGCGGCTGATGCCGAGGCTGCAAGAACACAACATCCCGGTGTTCATGGATACGGACGGTGACGTCACGCTGCTGGTGCCGTGGCTCGAAGACGTCGGGGTTACGGGGGTATTGCCGCTCGAGCGGCAGGCGGGCGTCGATGGGTTGGCGCTGCGGCGGCAGTTCCCGGAACTGCGAATGGTGGGGCATTTCGACAAAATGACAATGAACCGCGGCGAGGCGGCGATGCGAGCCGAGTTCGAGCGGCTGCAGCCGCTGATGAGATGCGGCCGGTTCATTCCCAGCGTCGACCACCAGACGCCGCCAGGGGTCTCGCTCTCCGATTACCGACTTTACCTCCGTCTTTTGGCCGAATGCACGCGGATGTGAGCGGCAGGCGGACAAGAAGCCCGCATTTCCGTTCGGTCCGGGTCTATTTCCTGACTGCGGGCTTCAACGTCCAGGCCTGAAGCCGGGCCAGTTCGAGGAGTTTAGGCGCCCGGAAACCTTCCTTGTGAATCACCCAACCACCGAACAGGCCGGGCGAATCCTCCGCCACTTTCCGCGCCGGCAGCACCTCGAGGCCGTGGCCGAGCTCGACTCCTTCACTCAGCGGGAGCCGCCCGTGCTTTTGATGAAACTGATAAACGCCAGCCAGCGCGAACAGGAAATCGGCGGGGGCGACGGGGTCAGCGCCGATGAAAACGCGAGAGGGGATGCGATGTTCAAACTGGATGAAGCCAACCACGTCGCGCACGGAATCGCGAAACGCCGGCCAGGGAATTGTCTTGAGCTGGGTTTGCGGCGGAGCGGAATCAGGGCCAAAGCAGGCTTCGGGCTTGATTGGGAACCGTGGTGTCTTTCCCGAGGCCATTTCGCCTGCCGCCAGCGCTAGCAGCGCGAATTGGTCCGCGACTGAGTAGGCTCGCTGCCCGATGCGCTGGAAATCGAGGCCGGCCGACCCGGCACCGCTGATTCGGGAGGCAATTTCCGCGACATCCCCTTCCGAGGCGCCGTCCACGCGGACCGCATCAGGATAAATGAGCGGGAGATCGCTGGCAGTGACAAATCGCACACCGGGAGTGCGGCGAATGTAGTCGATATAGTCTCCGAACCTGCGAAACGCGCTGTCGGTCTCCGACGCTGGACGTTGGGGAGGCAGCCGCCAATTCTCGCGGGGCGGGTTGGCGCCGCGGCTGAAATTGACGCCGTCCCAAAACTGTTGATGGACCCACTCGCAGGGATGGTAATAAATGCTCACCAGTCCTCCGCCATTGGCACGCAACCGCGCAGCGATCGCCGAGAACCTCTGCTGCGCCGGTTCGACCGCCGCCGGGTCATGCAATTCCATCCGCGTGCAGTTCTGGCCCATGTGGTAAACGTTCAAAGCGCCGGCGTACCAGAAGGGCTGCGAATCCAGCCCCACGTGGTCTCCCTCGTCCACGTAACACGTCACACCATGAGGGGCGACACCGATTTGCCTCAGCGCGGCGATAGCCTGCGGTGCCCACGAGGATCCCGGTTGTCCGTAGCAGCCCAGCGTCCGGACGCCAAAAATCCGGCGCACATCCGCCGCCCCGCCCCCCTCGCGACGGATGAACTCGTCGATACCATCAAGCCATCCACATTCTGCCAGATACTCCGTTGGAGTCGGGTGCACGGAGTGAAAGTTCGCGTGATAGGCGACATCGTGCTTCTTCAGCGCGGCGACCACATCACGACGGCCGCGGGCCTCCAGCACCCGCGCTTTCTCGCCGACCACCTTGAAGGTGGCCCGGATCCGCCGCTCGCTCAGCATCTGCCCCAGTCGCTTGCACGCATCATCATCGGCAGGCAAAATGTAATCCTCGGTGTCGAACCACAGGATCACGTCGATGCCGGGCTCCGCACTCTTGGCAGGGGCGGCCTGCAGGCCGGTGACGCTGAGCACGAAAAGAAGAGCCCCGGTTAATCCCGCCAGCGCTTGTTTTGGACCGAAGGTGAGCAGTTTCATGGTTTGTTTGCGGCCAACATGCCGAAGCCCCCGCGCACTGGCAAACGGTAAAGTCCCTTCTCCCACGAGGGTCTTTGCTTGGAAAAACGCCGCTCTCAGGTTAAGGTTGCGACAAGATCCAAACGGCTATGAAAGCCTCTCTTATTCTCAGACCGTTCGTGGGAACAAAGTCCGACGCGCAACACGGGACGGCCCCGCAGCGACAGACGCGCTGCGAGACGTGGCAGTCTCCGCACGGGCGCCCGGCGATGTTCGAAACCTGGCGGGGGCGGACCCTCCGGCGTTGCCTTGGGATCGGTCTTTGCCTGTTCTCGCTTCATCTCACTGTCGCCCCCGCGCAAGACCTAACGCCCGGCACAACCTGGCTTTACCAACTAACCGAGGGCAGCCAAATCATTGACGACTGCCCGATTTGCGACCGCCTGCCCATCGTTGAACCCATTCGCGGGACTTTTGAATTGCGGCTGCTGCAGCAAAACCCTCTCTTCACGGACTACGCAATCGAAAACCTCTGGTTTACGAATGCCTCGGCCACGGGCCGGACCTACCGGCTCGCCGGCCGCGGCGTTCTCGAGATCGGCGGCGAAATCGCGGTTCGGCAAAGTTTGTTTCTCAACGTTTATATCTACAATGGGATCACGAACGACCCCGTGTTGCTTACGACGAACTCGACCGGCGTGACACGATTGTGGCCCATGGTGCAGATTGACGCGGATCAGACCAACGGCACACTGGTGCAACAATACCACCTGGACCTGAACGCGGCGCCCTTGAGAGAAATGTGGTTCTCCACTACGGAAGACTTTACCGCGGGCATCTGGGGCACGCCGACGAACCTGGTCAGCCGAGGTGACTTACTCTCCATCCAGGGACGCCGGGTCCGAAGCAACGCGCAATTAGCCCGTCTGCTCGGCGTCATGCCGCCGGTGCCTGACCTCGGGCTCAAAGACTTCGACCTCCGGGCGGGCGGAGAGATTGCTTTCTCGTTCAACGAGGCCGTCTGGAGCGAGACGCTCGGGCGCCTGCTCCTTCCGGGCGACTTGCTTTCCGACCAGGGACTGGTGCTGCGCTCAAACCAGGGTTTGATTGCGGCTTTCAACCCCGAAACAGTGCCTGCCGAGGGCGTCGGACTGATGGCCGTGCAGACCATGGTCAATGGAGAGACTTGGTTCTCTGTGGCCACGAATTTCTTTTCCAAGTCGCTTGGAACGACTGTCATGCCAGGGGATCTGCTGTCCGACGCAGGAGCGGTCGTTAGAGGCAACGCGCAACTGCTGAGCAGATTCAAGCCCACCGATCCCGCCACTAACGCCGGGCTGACAGCGGTTTATGTCTGGCCGAGCGCAGAGATTTGGTTTTGCACTGCCACGGCCTTTAGCGGGGCAAATGCGGCACATTACGACGCCGGCGATTTGCTCAGCGACCAAGGCTATGTCGTCTACCGCAATGCTGAGTTGCTGGCCGCGTTCGCACCGCTGAAAACCAACGCACCGCTGGACGGACTCTGGCTGGTGACGGACACGATCCCTATGCACGCGCCGCCCGTGATGAGATCTCCTCGACCGCTGAACCAGCCGCCCACGAGTTTTGCTTTCACCTGGCAAGGCGAGGGCCAGGTCTTTCAGCTCGAGAGGTCGACAAACGTTGGCGGCCCGTATCTTCCCGCCGGACCAATCGTGCCTGACACGGCAGCGGTCGACAACGCAACGTTAGACGCCCCGGGCAGCCGGTTCTATCGGGTCCGCCAGTGGTAGGAAGAAGCTAAGATTGTCCCGGCCTGCCGGGCGGTTTTTCGGATTTCGCATCTGCCGGCGGCGTCTTCACCAGGAGCATCCCATTGGTCCGATAGTACGGGTCGCTGCCATTCAAGACCATGGTGATCCGCTTGCTGCGCGAGAAGGGCGGCCGGTCAATGTGGTAGGTCTTCGTCTCGCCCAACGTCCCGCGGCCCAGTTGGAGGCGGTCATCCCGAAACTCGACCAGAAACTCGGCTGACTCGCCGGGTCTGACGGGCGTGTTACAGGCATCCACCTTCGCGTCTTTCGCCTGGCTGACCTTCACACGGCCATCGCTCGTGATTTCGAGTTTAAACCCCGCACCGTTGTCCCACACACCGACGTAAGGTTCCTGCTCCTTCGGGAGCGGAGTAGGCCCGGGACCACGCAAAATAATAGCCGCACCGAGGACGGCCAGGCAGGTCAGGCCTCCCGCTGCGATGCGTGTGATCCACGAGTTTCGAATCGCCGCCGCCTCCGTCCGGGCCTTCGGAGCATTGAGGACCGATGAAGCAAGAAACAGAATGCCTTGCAGGCCGAAGGCCACCGAGAAGGGATCCGCAGACAGCCCACCTTCCTCCTGGCTCAGGATGAGGACGACGCTGCCCAGCGTCATCAAACCCCCGATTCCAGCCCACCGCCAACCCGCGAGAAACCCAACGGCGGTGCCGCACAGGCCCACGGCGATGATTCTGTCATCCCTGGCTGACACCGCGAAGTTCTCCAACGCCGGAACCAGCGACACCAGCAGCAGCGCAAAGATCGGGATGCTCGTGAGCCGTGCCGCCCAACGGATGATTTTCGCGACCCGCGACGGCTTGGCAACGGAAGTCGCAACTTCCTGCTCAGTAGTCGTACTCATGACGCAATGTCAACCCGGGTCTTTGAGACGGAGCGGTTTGCGCCGCGGGATTAGAATTTCAGCGCGTAGGTCGGGCTGGTTCGATCCTCGTCCAGCGTGCACCACAGGTTTATCGGCCCAAGCCCGCGCCAGTACTTGATGAACCGCACACTGCCGTCCGTCATAGCATGAACCGAACCTCCAGTGCGAGTACCCGGCCCCAGCCCAACGTGCCGACCCTGCTCGAGTTCGGTTTCGTCATTGCCGAGGACGACTCCAGGGAAATCTTGACTTCGGCCGGGTTCCAGCATATCCATATAATAATGAGGGGATTGTGATTTCTTCTCGCCGAACAAGACCGTCTCAGACGGGTGGGGAATTGCGTTATCTTTGTAGGAAATCGGGCTGCGGGCGCCCATGTAAGCCTGAAAATCAGAGTCGCTTAACGTGTGCTTAAAATAATCGTTCCAGCCATTGATGATATAGCTGCGGGGCATCCCATCGGCGAGGTACAGGTTCGTGTTGGTGACCCCGGTCTTGGGATCGGCCGGGCCATCGGTGGGGCAGCGCAGGATCTTGAGATTCTTATAGTTGTCTACGAACGCGGCCGGCCACCGCTCGACGGAGGACCGCGCCGGAAAGGCTTCGCGGTTGTCGCCGAGATACATGATCGTGCCAGCGGACAGTTGCTTCAGGTTGTTCGTGCAGGAGATGCGCCGGGCTGTTTCCTTGGCGCGCGAAAGGGCTGGCAACAGCATGGCCGCTAGGATGGCGATGATGGCTATCACCACCAACAACTCGATGAGCGTAAAACCTGCTGCGTTATGGTGCCGCTGGGCAACGGGCAACTCCCGTCCCGCCTGAAAATGCCCGGACTCGAGAGCAACTACATTCATATACGTCGAATTGACTTAGATCGTCTGTTTTCAGTCGCCCGCTGCTGGCGCGCCGGTTCCGGCGCACGATGTTGTTTCCCTATTCTTCCCCAGGCCGCCACCCGAATATCCCCCACCCCACCAACGTCTGTCCCTTTAACAATGACGAAGAAACCCGTGCTCTTGGTTACGCTGGTCGCCATAATTGGCGCAGCCTGCTTGTACATGAATAGAGACTGGTTTGCGAAGCGTCCTATTCAAATCTCTCATCGTTTCCATGCGTTTGGCGGCCGGTTCGACCCGGCCGGCGGCGTGGCGCCGATCATGTTCGAGTTTAATCAGAAGCTTAAGCTGACCTCGATCAAGGTGATTTCGGTCACGGAGGCGGTAACAAATAAATTCCCCCACGCGCTCTGGCAGATGGTGTCCGATTCCAATTCTGTGCCCACCCGGGGCTTCCTCTACGGCATGAAGGTGCCCGGGATGCGTCCCGCCTACAAAGGCGTGGTGGCCGAGCCACTCGGTCTTGAGCAAAAATACCGCCTGATCATCCAGGCGGGCTCGGCCAAAGCCGAGCATGATTTTGACCTCAACCCGGCCGGGTCTTAGCGGTCAGAGCAGGCGATCGAGTTCGTTGAGCAGTTGCTCGAACAGGCCCATCGCGTCCTCGACTGGCTTGGGGGTAGTCATGTCCACTCCTGCGACCTTCAGCATGTCGATGGCATACATGCTGTTGCCCGTCTTGAGGAACTTCATCCACTGTTCACAGGCGGCGGGTTCCTGCTTAAGGATGTGCCTGGCGATCGCCGCCGCCGCGCAGTAGCTGTCCGCATACCGGTAAACGTAGTAGCCCCGGTAGTAATGCGGTATGCGGAGGCACTCGACGTCGAGCTGCGGATCGATGACGAAGTCCGGCCCGTAATAGCGGACATAATGCTCATGGCAGACCTTCATTAGCGACTCGGCGGTCAGCGGCTCGCCTTTCTCCGCCATCGTGTGGGCCGCAAGATCAAATTCAGCAAACTGCGTTTGGCGGAAGATCGTGCCCCGCATGTCTTCGAGCATCTGGTTGATTAGGAACGCTCGCTCTTTGGGATCCTGCGTCCGCTCGAGCATCGACTGCTTGAAGACAATTTCGGCGGCCGTCGAAGCGACCTCGGCTGTAAACATCGGGTAACCTGAATAGACGGGCGGCTGGTTTTCCTTCGCGAACCAGCTCTGCATCGCGTGACCCAGCTCGTGGGCCACCGTGGAGACATCGTGAAAGCGCCCCTGGTAATTCAGCAGCACGTAGGGGGCGGACAAATAAGTACCCATGTTATAGGCGCCGCTCCGCTTGCCTTTATTTTCGTACACGTCAATCCAGCGGGAGTCGAACGCCTGTTTCATCACCCCGACATATTCCGGACCGAAGGGCTTCACGCCATCCAGCACCAGATCCCGCGCCTCCTCGTAGGTATACGACCGCTCGGGAACATCGACGAGGTTGACGTACAAATCGTAGAAGTGGATAGCGTCCAACTTCAGCACGCGCTTCTTAAGCGTCACGTAGCGGTGCAGGAGCTGGCGCTTCGCATTCACGGTTTCGATGAGGTTGTGGTATACGCCCAACGGCAGGTTTTCCGCGTCGAGCGCCCGATGCAGGCTCGTCGAGTAACCACGAGCCTTCGCGTAGTACCAGTCACGTTCCATCGCGCCCGCCAACGTTGCGGCGAGCGTGCTTTTCACGTCGAGGTAACTGCCGTGCAACGCCATGAACGCATCCTGGCGGTATCGCCGGTCCTTGGATTGCATCGCTTGCGTGAACGATGAACTCGTAATCTCGATGTCACGGCCTTCCGCGTCTTTGACGGTTCGCCAGCGCAGTTCCGTGTTGCTGAGCAAACTAAAGGCGTCGCTGCTGGCATCCGTCGCCTTTCCCGACATCGCCAGCAGCTCTTCCTCCCTCGGCGAGAGGGTGTGCGGCTTCCGGCGCAGCAGGTCGTCGACGTAGTGGCCGTAGATCTTAAGGTCGGGTTCTTGCAGCCACGACCGCAGCCGGTCTTCGGGAAGCTCCAGCAGTTCCGGTCGCAGCCACGAAGCAGCTTCCTGCCATTTCAACACGAGCGTTTGCGCGCGTTGATACAGGGCCTGTGCCGAAGGCTGGCGCATATCTTCGTCGCGCTTCATCGCCGCGTAAGCCTCCAGCTTTTCCAACTGGACGTCCATCGTGTCGCGCAGTTTCAGGGTTTCCAGTAACGTCGCGGCCGACCCGGCTGCGCGTCCCTTCCTGGTCGCGAACGTGCCGGCCATGGAATCCAGCCTTTTGTAGTGGTCCTCCCATTCCTGCTGGCCCGCATACATCTTCGAGAGGTCCCATTTGTAGCCGTCGCCGATTGCTGACCGCTCCGGAGTTGTCGCTGCCAAAAGACCGTTAGTCATAGTCAGTGCGCATGCCCAGCAAATCCATTGCCCGCTGGTTCTCAAGCTGAATGTCATGGTTTCAGAGCAACAAATCCAATTGCATATGTCCACTTTTTTGTTAGCCTGCGTGCCGGATCGGGGATGTAGAAAGGACCAGCGATTTATGGAGACTCCAGGCAACCCCACCAGGCGCAATCCGCCCGACGCGGGACCGGAACGAACCGTGCTAATGGAAACATCACCTCTGGATGTGCCTTTGGATCTGGCAACCTGGGTGGCGCCACAGACCATCGCCCACTGGATCCGGGAGGAGATCGACCAACTCGATCGCAGCAAGCCGGAGGTTCGCGGAGTGCTTAGCCATCCGCCTGACGCGCGCCCGCAAGTGATCCTCTCGGTTCTGCTTTTTGCTTATTCCACCCAGCGGTTCACGAACAGCGAAATACTGGCCGCCTGCCACTCCGACCCCGTAATGAAGCAGTTGTGCGACGGCCAAGCGCCTTTTGCCGATGAAATAGGTCATTTCCGACGCACGCACCGGGCGTTGCTTGAGTTTCTGCTCGGCCAATTACTGATTCGTGCGGTGCGGGAAAAATTTGTGGAGGCAGGCCAATTGCCGCCCGGTCTCCAGCGCAGCCTGAAAAACCGCGCAGTGGACCAGATCGACACCGCCCGCCATTTGAGTTCCCTCGAGGGGCAGTAAATCCGTGCTTTCAGTCGGACTATTCTTCACCAATCCAAGACCTCATGCCTGCTCTCCAAATCAAGCCACCCGGGTCGTGCCAGTTCGATCTCATTGCGCTGGGCGAAGTCATGCTGCGGCTCGACCCTGGCGAAGGCCGGGTCCGCACGACACGCGAGTTCAAGGTGTGGGAAGGGGGCGGTGAGTACAACGTTGCCCGCGGCCTGCGGCGATGCTTTGGGCTCTCCACGGCGCTTTGTACCGCCTTTGCCGACAACGACGTTGGCCGGTTACTTGAGGACTTTATTCTGCAGGGAGGCATCGATACGCGCTTTATCAAATGGGTGCCTTTCGACGGCGTGGGCCGCACCGTGCGCAACGGCCTGAATTTCACTGAGCGTGGTTTCGGAGTTCGCGGCGCCCTTGGGGTCTCAGACCGCGGCCATACTGCTGCCAGCCAGCTCAAGCCGGGGGATTTCGACTGGGACTTGATCTTCGGCAGACTTGGCACTCGGTGGTTGCACACGGGCGGGATCTTCGCGGGCCTGAGCGAAACGACCGCGCCGCTGATCGTGGAAGCGATCCAGGCGGCCCGGCAGCACGGTACCGTGGTTTCGTATGATCTGAACTATCGCCCGTCGCTCTGGAAAAGCATCGGCGGGCAGAAACGCGCCCAGGAGGTCAACCGCCGCATCGCGAGTTCCGTCGACGTCATGCTCGGCAACGAGGAGGATTTCACCGCGTGCCTGGGCTTCGAAGTGGACGGTCTGGACGCCAACATCACCCGAATCGACACGAGCGCGTTTCAGTCAATGATCGAACGGGTCACGCATGCCTACCCCAACTTGAAAGTCGTCGGCACCACCTTGCGCTCGGTCGCGTCGGCCAACCGGAACGACTGGGGAGCCATTTGCTGGGCTGATGGGGCCTTCTACCGCGCTGCCACCCGCCCGAATCTGGAGATTCTCGACCGGGTCGGCGGCGGTGACAGCTTTGCGAGCGGCCTCATCTACGGGTTCTTGCGGTTTGGCGACCCGCAGCAGGCGGTTGACTACGGCGCCGCCCATGGCGCGCTCGCGATGACCACTCCGGGCGACACTTCCATGGCCTCGCTCAAAGAGGTCGAGGCACTAGTAGGCGGCAGCGGCGCCCGGGTACAGCGATGACAGGGCTGGGGAGAGGGCTGACAGGAAGACCTCGGACCGGGGGTGCGGAACCGGGCGTTGCCACCGCCGGGGAAACCCCGGGACGATTTCCGGACCTTTCCCGAATGCCATCCGCGGTCAATAGTGCTAGCCTCGGAATTGACCATTATGACCAGACTGATGTGCTCCAAGAACCGGACCGAGGTTGAGTCGGTCAAAAAGGAACTGTTCCGGGCCGGGATCCGCTCCGAAATCCGGAGCAACCCCCTCGCTGACGCCCTGCGGGTCACGCGTCTCGAATTGTGGGTCGAGGATGAACGGGATCTTTTCAGCGCATCGAAGCTCTATGCGGAAATGCAGGCGCGCGCCTCAGTGAGCACCACCGGGCGCGCGGGGGCCTCCAGGAACGAGGATCCGAAGGTCTTTTTCGAAGTCCCTGCCCCGGACGATCAACCAGACCACAGGCAACGGCGTCACCCTGACGGGTCCCATTCAAGGAACGGCGGTGGAGACCAAGGGGGAGAACTGGAGCAGGCCAGTTCCTTACTCGAGAAAGAAATCGATAATCTGCTCGAGCGGGAGAGCAAGCTGGCGGAAATGTGCGCTTCATTGCGAAGCCAAAACCGAGAGCTGAACGAGGCTCTTGCTCTGGCCCGAAGCGAGGCTGCCCGCGAGAAGGAAAGCCGGGTGGCGGCTGACAAAGAACAGGCAGCCGAAGTTCTCGGTTTGCGGAGCAACCTGGAGCACGAAAAGGCGGAGCATGCGCGCGCCGCGGAGCAACTCGAGCGCGAGAGGCTCGAAGCGCGGCAGCAATTGAAATCCCGCGATGAGGCCCTCACTGAAGCCCGGAACAAACTGGAAACCAAGCTCCAGCAAGTGGAAGCCCAGCAGACAGCCGTCGTCGAGCTGCGGAAAGAGCTAGTAGCCCGGGAACTGGAATCGAAAGAGCACGAAAAACTGCTGGCCAAAGCGCACGCCGAAGGCGCTGCGGAAAGGGAAGCCCGGATCGCGGCGGAAGAGCGGGCGCAGCAAACGGCCGCGGCTCAAAAAGCCCTGGAGAAACAATTGGCGGCGCAAAAGGACCTGCAGCATCAGGTGGAGGCTTGTGCCGCCAGCCTGAACTCGCTGCGCAGCCGGTTGCAGGCGAAGCGAGCGGTGAAGCCGCCGCCGGAGTCGGAGTAATCAGCCGCCAGCCGCCGCACGAGTGCGTCCGCGCTCAATGCGCCCGAAACCGAAGGGCGGCGGTGTCCGCACCGTCTCTCGAGGGGTGATCGCTCCCGTTAATTGCCGTTTAGTTCGGGGGCGTCGGGATTGGCTTCGGGGCCAAAATAGCGCAGGCAGACCAGCGGTTCAGTTTCGCTGGTGTTTTCAAAAACGACCCCGTTTCTGGCGCCGTCTTCGGAACAGAAATACTCGTCTTCGGTCAATTCGGTGAAGCGGATGAGCTTGGGGCTGTTGAGCGGCTGGCCGTTGATTTTGCCGATGCCCTGAACGCAAGTCAGACCGTAGGCGCCTTTGTCTTTGATGGTGCACTTTGAGCCCGCGTCGACCGTCAATTCCTTTGCCGAGAAAAGCTGCTTGCCGTGTATCTTGCCGTACACGATCCAGCGGTCCATATAACCTTCCCGGCTGGTTTGGGCAACGGGCCGGGGCTCGAGATAATGGTTTTCCTTGAAGGTCGGGTCCACGTTTGCCGCCCAATCGATTTGTTCGACGATGAAGTCCAGGTCCTTGTGTTTCGATTTCGGCATATCCTTCACCAGCAAACTCCAGGGAACGTAGCGTCCTTCGACCATGCTCTGGTACATCCCGAACACATCGCTACCCCACTGAGGCTCGTAGGTGCAGAGACTGCCCGGCGCATGCAGAATACTCGGCCCTACCAGCCAGCCGGAACCAGGCTTTAGACGATAAGCTTTTGACAGGTCGAGGATCCCGTTATCTCCCTTGTTCCAGTCCTCGATGCATTTGCGCACCTGAGCTTTGGTTGTGCCCGGTTCCACTCCGAAGAAGGTGTGAGGGAAATTGTTGCCCACGTTGTTATGCTGGGGCGGGAAGTAATACGATTCCGGTTTGCCTTCCTGCCCGACCAGTTTCGCCTGGGCATCGCTCTGGTGCATATGCAAGGGGATGGGCCCCATGTTGTCGAAGAATTTCGAATAGACGGGCCATTTGCCGTATTTCTTCCAAATCCTGTTGCCCACGAGCGTGGCTCCGCAATCCGCCACCGCCTGCCGCAACGTGCACCGCTGCTTTCCGACGACGCAAAAGCTCAGGCCCTCGTCGGGAACGCGCCCTTCGTTGGCGGCCTCGGTCGTCGAAGCGAACCAGCGTTCGTCGATGCCGCCCCGGTTGGCGCCGTAGGCGTAGGTGTCATCGGGGTGCAGCTTGATCCTCAGCCCGGGTTGAAGGAATGAGCGCGGCACCCAGTTGGGGGCCAGGCGCAGCAAGCCATTGGTGCGGGACAGCTCGCCTTCGACGAGAGACCTGGTGTTTTTTTTGACGGTCTTGAGTTGATTTACGTTTGTGATGCTCATGCGTGGGTTGTGTGGGAACTGACTTTGCGAAAGGGCCGTAGCACGAGTCCAAATCCGAAGGCGGCTCGTGCGAAAGAATTCATGCGCAAACACCGTGACACATGTGGCGTGAGGTGGCAAGGCTGAAGGAGCCGCAGGGGCGGGGCTCAGTTGCAGGCGGACCGGGCAGCCGAATCCGTGCGGCCCAGATTCCTGAAACTTTTCCGAGACCAACCGTGTTATCGCGATGAAGGGACGGAACGTCCCGCAGTAAACAAATTAATGCCGAGGATTCTGACATGAAACGCTTGATACCGCTTGGTTTGGGAACCGCCCTCCTGATGGCCACGTTGGCCGCGGGCACCCGCGCAGAAACCCTGCCCCCCGGACAGATCGATTTCGGGGATTTCGCTCCGCCCAGCTCGGGCGGAGAATTTGTGGAAGTGAACCTCACCAGCAGCCTGATTTCTCTCGCCGCCCGGTTTGTGGAAAAGGCCGATGCCGATGTAGCCCAGCTATTGAACGGTCTGCACCTGGTGCGCGTCAACGTCATCGGGCTGGATGAAAACAACCGGGCGGACCTGGAAAAACGCATTCAGGGAGTCCGGAAACAACTCGATGGGAAAGGCTGGGAACGAATCGTGACGGCCCAAAAGGAGGGCCAGGACGTTAGCGTGTTCCTCAAGACCCAAAACAAAGACACGGTTCAGGGCGTGGTGGTCATGGTTTTAGACGGTGACAAACAAGCTGTGTTCGTCAATGTCGTCGGCAACATCAAACCCGACCAATTGGCGCTCCTCGGCGATAAGCTGAACATCGACCAGTTGAAAAAAGCCGGCGAAGCCACCAAGAAGTAAACGGCTGCCGGACACCACATGCACTCTGACAATCCCGCCATCTCGCGCACCGGCCCGGCGGCGAATCTTTCGGCGCCGCCGATCGCCGCCCCGCCTCAGATTCACTTATACCCGGCGCCAGCGGGTCCGCGCCGGGCAGCCGGAGGTTCAGGCCGCCACTCGGTGGCCCTGACCGCGGGCTTCGTCGCACTCTCCGTGGTGGTGCTGTTGTTCGTCATGTGCGTCGTGGGTGTCACCGGGTACTTCCGGTTAAGTTCGC
>DATDCV010000008.1:0-6997 GCA_036524155.1 Verrucomicrobiia bacterium | reverse complement strand
GCCCTTGTGCTGCTGTTTGCAGCTCCACTCCCGTTGACCGGCCGCGTTTCATGGCGCGAAGCGGTTAGCTTCGGAGGGTCTTTTTGGGCGCTTTGGCTATTGTTCCTGCCTGCCGTGGCGTGGCTCTCTTTCCGCTTTCCTATCGAACGGAAGAGACTCCTTCAGAATATCGTGCTTCATTTGTTGGCCTGCCTCCTAATCGTCGGCACCAATCGGGCTGCCTTTCGCGCTGTCGCCCGGATCTTCCCTTCTCCGCAACGTTCGGAGGCGCCAGGGCGGCCGCCTGATTCGAAAACCGATCGGCCGGAGACACAGCATCAACGCCGGCGCCTTCCGGCCCCTCCTCCTCGACGGTCGCTTGATTTGGTGGGGCCACCCAGTGCGCTCGGCGTGTTTCTTGGTCTCCGCGCAGCTTTGGACGTTCTGGTCTACTGGTCTTTGGTGGGCGTTTGCCAGGCAATCACAAATCTTCGAAGCTCGCAGGAGCGGGAACGGCGTGCGGCCGAATTAGAGGCGAGGCTCATCAGCGCCAAACTGCAAACGCTGCGTATGCAGATCAACCCGCATTTTCTTTTCAACACGCTAAACTCGATTGCCGCCTTGGTGTACGTCAACCCGGGAGCGGCCGACGAGATGCTGGGGGACTTAAGCGAGTTGCTGCGCCGCTCTCTTGATTCGATGGAGGAACAGGAGATTCCCCTGGCCCAAGAGCTCGACTTTATTGGGGTATATATCGGCATTGAGCAAAAGCGATTTGGCGAACGGCTTCGAGTGGAACGGAGCGTTCCTGATGAACTCATGAAAGCACTGGTTCCAGCTCTCATTCTTCAACCGTTGGTCGAGAACGCCATCCGCCACGGCGTCGAACCGCGGCGAGGCCCGGGGCTCATCTCGATCGAGGCAAAACAGGAAGCTAAGCATCTGCACCTCATTGTCCGGGACAACGGCAGGGGCTTGCCGGGCGCGGACTTAGACAGCTCCCTGCGACGTGGTATCGGGCTGGCCAACACACAAGCGAGACTGCAGGGACTCTATGGACAGGACCAAAGTTTCTCTTTCGGGAGGGCTGAACCCCAGGGTTGCCAAGTCGATATTCACCTCCCCCTTCACTTGAAGCCGTGCCTGGAAAGAGTAGCCGCCGACGTAAGGAGGCGGACTTAATGGCTGAAAACCGCCCAAGTTCTCCGCCTGCTTACGTCGGCGGCTACGACCAAAAGGCTTTTCATACAAGCTCTTAGAGTCCGCATGAAGATCCGAGCGCTCATCGTGGATGACGAACCGTTGGCAAGGCAGCGTGTTCGCGGCCTATTGGGTAGAGAACCTGACGTCGAAATCATTGGCGAAAGCGAGGACGGTTTTGAGGCGGTGGACCAGATCCAGGCAACCAAGCCGGACCTGGTCTTTCTCGACGTGCAGATGCCGGACAGGGATGGATTTGAGGTGTTGCGAAGAGTCCCGCAGGCGTTGCTACCGGTCGTGATCTTCACCACGGCTTATGATCAGCACGCCCTTCGGGCGTTCGAGGTGAATGCGCTGGATTACCTGTTAAAGCCCTTCAAGCCCACCCGGTTCAAGCAAGCGGTCCAGCGGGCGCGCGACCTCATTGCCAACAAACAGGCCAGCGTTGCCGCCTCCGGGCTTCTCGCGCTCTTAGGTCAGGCGCCGGCACCGGCAGGTCACCTCACTCGATTGGCTGTCAGGACCCCGGGCAAGGTTGCCTTTGCAGAGTTGGACGAGATCCAGGCCATCGAGGCCGCCGGAAAATACGCTGTAGTGCATGCCGGCAAGGAGAATCATGTTCTGCGCGAGGCCTTGAGTTCGCTGGAATCCCGCCTCCCCCCGCAACGATTCTTGCGCATCAGCCGCTCGGTAATCGTCAACCTTGACCAAGTCCAGGAGCTTCAACCAGCGTTCAAGGGCGAGAACCTGGTCGTCCTGAAGAACGGAAAGAGCTATCCCACCACGCGTCCGATTCGCGAAATCCAGCAAAAACTGGAATTCCGGTAGGCACGCTTGGTCCTCGCCTCTCACCTTGTTTGTTGCCTCGGCGTCCGCAAACTGATTTACTCCAACCAGTTCTCCACGCGGAGGTCCGGGACCTTGGCAAAATCAACGACATTGCGAGTGAGCGGTGTCGCCTCGTGTGCCAGGCAGATCGAGGCGAGCTTGAGATCCATCGTCCCGATGCGAATGCGCTGTTCCTGAAGCCGCTCAAAGACACGAGCCGCATCCTCGTCGAACGGCAGGATGGCGAACTTCACCAATGTTTCGAAACTTTTGAGGAACTGAGTGTAGGCGGGAGTTTGCGCTAACCCCGCCTTCTGGCGATTGATGAGGGCGAACCAGCCTTCAAACGTCTCCTGGGCAGTGATAACGGTAACGAAAACCTGGGCTCGCCGGCCTTCGACTTCGTCCCGAAGGTGCCCACCGGCGAGTGAACCCCGCACCAGTTCCGAGAAATGGTCTGTATCCAGGACTGCGTACATCGGGCTATCGGCCACTCGCACTGGCACTGGCCCGCCACTCTGCCCCAAGCCGCAATGCTTCCTCGAATAGATCGGAATCCTTCATCGCTCCGACCGCCTCGCGCCAAGAGTCTTTGGCCATCGGCTTGGCGCCGGTCTTTGCTTCCAGAGCCGCGACGCGACGCGCGAGCTCGGCCAGTTTCTGCTCGATCACCTCTGTGCTCATATTGACAGTATGTCTTCCCCGTCTCAGACGTGCAAGCCGGATGCCGGCTCGACGCTCGCTCGGAAGGCGGGGGTGAGGACTACTTTGGGCAAACGCGGCTGGACGCGGCGCCGGCCAAAGCTGAGCGCACCATTGCCGAGGAACTGCGCCGACCGGTCGGGATGGGCGGTGAGTTTCGACCCGACTGCGCCGTCATAGGGTCGCTTGAGGACGGTGGCCCCTTGCGTGGTCAGTATTCGCATCGGTCCAATCGGGCCCGAATCGGCCAACGGATCACTTGCCTTCAACAACCGCTGGTAAAAGTGCGCTGGCCCGTGTCCTGTGTCCCGGGTCAGATGTAGAAGAGTCGACTTTGATCCATTCCGCACGGCGTTTTCTACGGTCTGACCCCGACGACGCATCTTCGACGAAGAGGTATCCGGTGACGAGGCGATTCTTAAGATTGAGTACCACTATGCTGAGGGGGATTATCCTGAGCCGAGCACGCTCACGTGTTCGCAGAGGTATGTCCGCATCGGCAACGAGTGGCGCCAGGTGCTGGAGTCCGGCACGCCTGCGGAGCAAGCTAAGTTGAGCGCCGCCCTCCAGGCAGAAGGAGCTGAGACGCCGGTTCCGCCTGCTGATGGGAATTGAGGCTGACAGCCACGCGCTTAGCCCAATCTATGGGTTAGCCGCTTCGACGACCACTCGCCCGGCGGCAACCGTCTCCTCCTTCCCGAAATAGCGCTCCGCCGCCTTCTAATCAAATCCACCGCATTCACCGCTGGCGGCAACGTGCCGTGTTCCTTCCAAAACTTCACCGAGCAGGCCGGTTTCGGCGCGTACGCTGGCGGGAACTGGTTCGAGAAGTAAGAGGGCTTCAACTTCATCAACGGGTCATGCAGTCCGCCGGGTAAAACGGCGCGCAACACGTAATCGACTCGGCTGTGGACCAGATTCATTCCTTCTTCCCGGCGCTTCGCACCAGAATTCTCCGCCTTCGTTCCAAATCGGGAGCCAACTCTCAGCAATCCGTGCACAATGCCAGGGCGGAAGTGAATGAGTCATTACTTTGAGTCAAAAAGTCAAAACCATGAAAGCAAAACATCTCTTCCTGGCGATAGCGGCGCTGCTGGCCGCCGGTGGATTGTGGCTCGCCCGGTCGGCCTGGCGCGCGCATGCGTTCCACCAATCGAGCATGGGTGTCAGCGTTAAAATGCCACATGGCCAACCCAAGCCCGGCGTTTATGTCGGCGGTGGAAGCTTGAGCACGCAGTTGCCCGCCAGTGGGCAATCCAACAGCGTGGCGACTATGGCGCGGGAACCTACTCCTGCAACCGAACAGCGAATCCGCGACCGCGTCACCTCCGGCCAGACGCTCAATTCGCCCGCGCGGCTCGCTCCGCCCGTTCCGAATCGGCGGTTTACCGACTTCACTCCGGAACAACGGGTCCAGTTCGCGAGGCAGGGGCATGGCCCCGGAGGATGAGAAATATCAGCTCAACCCGACGATCATTGATCACTGAATTTTGAATCTGCTTATGAAAACATATCCTGTTGAGGCCAACCACTGCGCAGGAGTGCGCAACCGATTGGCTATCCAGTCGCCTCGTTGCGTCTGGGCGCATCCTGATACTATTACCAGCGGCGGAGGGATTCTCCCTCTCCCCGCTTGCGGGGAGAGGGACCAAGGGAGAGGGGTTCGTAAAGCTCGTGAATGGCTTGCTTGTAGGTTCGGCCGGTTTTATCGTATGTCTCCTCTCCCCAGCCCTCTCCTCCAGAGTAGGAGAGGGAGAGGCGTTCAAGCTAAGGTGGTCGTAACTGGATGCGCCGGTCGCGCCTTTACTCTCATTGAATTGCTCGTTGTGATCGCTATCATTGCGATCCTGGCCGCCCTGCTGCTGCCCGCTTTGGGCCGTTCGAAGACCAAAGCCTATAACACGGCTTGCCGGAACAATCTTCGGCAACTGGGGATTGCCACCCGTGTTTATTCCGATGACAACCAGCAGCGCTTGCCGAGTGCGGAGATCCTTCCTACGCAACCAATCGATCCCCAGAACCCGTTACCGCGTATCTGCGATGTCCTGGCGAGTTACGTTGGCAGAACCACCGGCACGAACTCAAACGGTGCAACGGTCTTCAAATGCCCGGTCGATAAGAGGGGTCGATTCGCCGCCGAAGGCTCGAGTTACGAATGGAATGCCGAGCTGAACGGGTATCGCATTGATGAAACCCGAACCGACACCGCCTTCCTGTTATTGCAGCCAGGGGACCTCTCCGGCGGAATTACGAACTTCTTCCTCACGTTCCCTCCAGGAACGACTCCGCTCTTGCTCGATTACGACGATTTTCACCCTCGTCCGCCCAAACCCGGCAAGAATGTTGTTTTTATGGACGGGCACGTGGCACCTCTGGAAGCCACTCGCGACGACTCCGAGTAAACACCCGGGACGACAACGTCGGGCAAAACACTGCGTCGGATCGCAGGAGTCGAACCCGTAACTCCGGCTTAACAGACCGGGACTCTAACAAAGGGCTTCATTCCAAAAGGATTGGCCGAATCCCGGGATGGATTATCATCACCTCAACAGGCCTGCTCGGTCGGAACCGAGTTGCAGAGACGGGGTAAATTGAGAGCCAGGTGAACGCTCGCAAAGTATTAATTCGCCAACTTCTTGTTGGAGCCATGGCGAGCCCGCGGCCGGCGAGAAATTATGGCGGTTGGTCTATGACGAGCTGCGCAAAATTGCGGCCGTCAAAATGTCGCAGGAAAGCGCCACTCAAACGCTGCAACCCACGGCCCTCGTCCACGAGGCATGGCTGCGCCTGGGCGCCGATGCCCAGCCGACCTGGAAGAACCGCGCCCACTTTTTCACCGCGGCCGCCGAAGCGATGCGGCGGATCCTGATAGAACGCGCACGCTCGCGCACTGCCCTTAAACGCGGCAGTGGAGCCGTCCGGGTTAGCGCTGAGGAGATCGAAATCCCCGTCGCAGTTGCACCAGATGAGGAATTGCTGGCGGTGGACGAAGCGTTGGAGAAACTTGCCCGAGTCGATCCGCGCAAAGCGGAACTGGTCAAACTGCGATACTTCACCGGGCTGACTTTCGGGGAAGCGGCGGAGGTGCTGGAAATCGCCGTGCCCACGGCCAAGGAATGGTGGGCCTACGCCCGGGCGTGGCTGTCGATCGAGATCAGGCGTTCCGCCTAGCCGCAGCGAATTTTGGCGCCGGTCCCGATTGCTTGTGACTCTGGGTTAAGCCTAACTTCCGGCCGCACTCGCCGGGTGATGCGATTCGCGGTGGCCACCGCCTCAGAATTCCCAGGTTCGCTCCATACTTTTTCCTTCTGAAGTTCGCATGTATGGATGTGGCAATGCTGGGAGAGCAGCTTGCCCGGGTTGGAGTCAGGAACGGATATCGACATCACGTGTGACTCCTGCAGAAAGGAAAGTTATGACAATCAGATGCAAACTAACCGTTGCAGCTCTAGTTACCTCCACTGTTGCCGCCGCCGCGTTGTTCCTGTCGCCTGCGCCGCAGGCTCAGGCTCAAGGCCAGGGGCGCAGCGTAACAGTATCCGGAACGATCTATGGGTCCCTGGATTTTGCGTATCCAGGCGGTCCGGCCTGGGTCGGACATGCGCTAATCTCATTCGACAAACAAGCACCTCTGACGGCCACGTTCGTTGACAAAGGCTGGCACGAATTCAAGCCGAACGGGGGCATGATTGGCGGTGAGACGATCACGCTCACTTTTGACGGCGGCACCCTCGAGATCCTGGGGCGCTTCGAATCCAATCTGGGCTCGACTCCCGGCCTGGTTTACCTCCACGAGACGGGCTCCCTGGCCAACGGAACCGGCGCATTCGCCGGAGTTTCCGGTCACGTTACCGTTCAGGGACCGGCTGTCGTACCGCCGGCCGGCGCGGGAGCGCCGACCTGGATCTCTGAAATCCACGGCGTCGTGCTCGGCGCCGAGTGAGAAACCTCAGTGAGGCCGAGGCCTTCATGCACTCTCAGGCAAACGAATCACCTGGGAACATTTACCGGGAATGTTCGCCTGCCCAACTCGCGGTCCTTGCCTCGATGAGCAGCCCGGCGCCCGGTCATTCCTGGGCGCCGGCTGCGAATCCAAGTCTTCCGATGAGGAGGGAATCATGAGCAGCGTGGGCTTCAAACCCCGAAGGCAGAGATTTTTAAGGGGTAAACAATTTGACATCTTCCGGTTTTTTGAGTCCTGGGTCTTACTTGAAACGGAAGTCAATTTTGAAATTGTAGAGCCACGGAATTTCCGGGCTGACGCCCTCGCGCGCTAGCTTCTGCGGCA
>DATDCV010000007.1:0-22915 GCA_036524155.1 Verrucomicrobiia bacterium | reverse complement strand
AATGCGCGCTGGCCGTCGCGGATTACGACAGAGACGGATACCCCGATCTGGTGTTGGCGGGCCTGGGCACCAACTCAGTGCCACTAACGCGCATCTACCGCAATGCCCTGCTCGGCGCTTTTGCCGAGGTTCCTGCGGCGTTGCCCGGCGTGAGTTCGGGTTGCGCGGCCTGGGGTGATTTTGACAACGATGGTTTTCCCGACCTGGTCATTACCGGCACAACGAACGGGTTCGCTTCGGGCGCCATCACGCGCGTTTACCACAATAACGCCGGCACTTCCTTCACCGACCTCGGCGGCGCTCTGCCAGGAGTCAGCGGGAAGGCGGCCGCCTGGGGCGATTACGACAATGACGGCGACCTTGATCTCCTGCTCGGCGCGCGCGTCTTCCGCAACAATTTCAATGCTCCAAACGCGCCTCCGAGTCCACCAACGGCTCTGGCATCGACGATTCTGCGCGATGGGGTTCGCCTCTCCTGGGCAACTTCCACGGACGCGGAATCGATGAATCCCACGATGTTGACTTACAATCTCCGAGTCGGCACGGAGCCCGGCGGCATTCAGATCGTCGCGCCGCAATCCGACCTCGACAGTGGCTTTCGTCGAGTCCCGCAACCGGGGAACTGTGGCAACCTGAATTCCTGGCGGTTCCTCAACCTGGCGAAGGGCACTTATTATTGGAGCGTTCAGGCAGTCGACTCAGTCTTCGCCGGCTCCCCTTTCGCCGCTGAGGGGGTTTCCGTGGTCACCAACTTCCCACCGCCGGTTGCTCAGAGCCAGTCCATCACTACCGCTGAGGACCAGCCCAGGGAGATCCTGCTGAGCGGCATCGCTATCGACGGTGACCCGCTTTCCTTTCTCGTTGTGGACTGGCCTTCTTTTGGCAGGCTCACCGGCATAGCTCCGTCTTTGGTTTACTGGCCGCTCACCAACTACTTCGGACCCGACCAGTTCAGCTTCCGGGTGTATGACAGCCAGACCAATTCTCTCCCCGCCACCGTATTCGTCACCGTTACACCCTTGCCGGATGTAGTTGGCCCCACACTGGCGATCGGGCACTTGCAGAATGCCGCAGTTCAGCTTTCGCTGCAGTTGGAACCTTGGCAAACGTACGAACTCCAAGCCTCCGAAGACCTTTTTTCCTGGTTTCCGCTCACAAACGTCCTGTCAACGAACTCATTCCTGCCGTGGGTCGACGCTGATTACACCAATTTCAACCGCCGTTTTTATCGGCTCGTCAGCCCGCGATGAGACCGGCGGTTTTCCAGAGAATTCCTACTTCTTCGCTGAAAGGGACAATTCTCACTGGCAATCAATATTTTTACTTGTCAGTAAGAAATATATCTTTCAGTAAAACTTCGTGCGGCGGCTGGTTCTGAAATTTCCGGCATGCCGATTTTGGCTTTGGTCTGAGCCAGGTTTCATGGGCTGACGGAGGGGAATATAGCTTCCCGATGCAGCGACATCGACTCTAAGCATGGGGTCGGGTCCTCACGCGTCCAGGCAAACGGAAACTCCTCTGCAGCATGCCGTCGATCGGCGCGGCCGCCACGTTTAACGAACGCATACCGCCGGGAAAGAGGGGGTGGGTGACAAGTGTGCCTTGCTGGCGCTGAGCGTTGAAGCCTGTGAGAGGCTAGCGCGTCTTAGCGAACATCAGGCGCCAAAGCCAGTCCGAATGCACGACTAGCGCGCTCAGCGGGGTGCGCGCCGCGGAAGCGAACAGGAGCCCTTGCAGGAATCGAGCCCAGGCGAGACGCCGGCGGAAGCGCGTGTCGCACGAGCAGGCGAGCGATTCTTGCGCCTGCATCCACGGGATTTGGCCGCGGCTATAGGCGGTGAGTGGTGCGATCGCCATCTCTGCGGACTCAAACGCCATTGACATGCCGTTCCCGGTCACTGGCGGAATCATCGTCAACGCATCCCCGATGCAACACTCGGCCAGGCCGATGGCGTGACGCGGTGCGAGAGCCAAACCTGCGACCGCGCAGATTGAACCTGCGTCAAACTCAGCGCCCGCGAGCCGCTCGTTTAGTACGCTGCCGCGGTTTCCGCGAAGCCATGCAAGCTTGTCGAGAGCCGTCGCGCCGGCCGCCGGCCGCCGGCGAAACAATCCGCAGACATTTACTTCCTCGTGGCTTAATCGGCAAAGCCCCACATAGCCGGCCGGCGAGGCGTGCATTTCCAGATCGGCGGCGAGCGGGATGCTCCGCGCGTGCGCCTTCACGCCGAACCAACGCCAACCGTTCTCGACGCCTTGTGGCCGGCGTCCGCTGGCGCGGACAATCGCTTCCCCGTATCCACCGCGCCAGCGCTCAGGCGATCGCAGTTCACCACCAAGGTGTTGAAATTCGTTTGCCAGCAATTCGTCGAGCACAAATCGCGAAAGGCACAACGCGGAAGATCGCATCCGGCGCACCGGTGACTGCGCGCGGCCGACGAAGAACGCGGCCGTTCTCGCTTCCTGTGCCCCGGCGCGCCTCAGCGCTTCACACAGCCCGAGTCTGTCCAGGACTTCCACACCCCGCCCGCTGATGAATTCACCACAAACGCGATGCCGGGGATAATGACCGGCTTCGACAACTGTGGCGGGAATACCCTGCCGCCGCAGGCCAATGCCGAGCGTCAACCCGGCCAGACCGCCGCCTGCAATCGTGATAGGCCTCGGCGCGCTCATCGACGGAGTTTGGCCACGAACAAGTGGCCGAAAAGTCCGGCTGATCGTTCGGCGAGATCCCAGCGGTCGGGAATGGCTGACGGCCAGAGCGCGGCTAATTCCCTCCCTGCAAAGCCGGCGCCCACGCTCACCACCGCATCGTGACGGGTGACGGAGTTGCAGCCAATCGCCCGCAGCAGCCGGCTGAACATCAGAGCCAGCGAGCAACGGCGTGGCTCCACGGCCACGAGCACAGAAGCGCGTTGTGCCGCCAGACCAAAGAGCTCTCGCAATTGGTCATCCGTGAAATGATGGAGAAACAAGTTGGCCACCAGCGCATCCACGGACCCGTTTCCGGCCCGCCGCAGCCACTCGAAAACATCGCCCTGGATCGGCTCTGCGCGCCACCCGATTTGACGGAAGGCTGCCTCGGTCTCAGAGTCGACAAGGCTGAGGCGATCCAACAAGAGCGCGCGAGCGTTCGTTGGCGGCGGGCGGACGCGTTGAGTCACCCGCAGCAGAAAATGGCCGTCACCTGCCCCCAGATCGACCAGAGTTCGCAGCGGCCACACGCCGGCGGCCGACTGGAGCGCGCGAGCCAGGATACGGGGATTGCCCATCCAGGTGTTGACGCGGCGCAAATCGCGGCGCGAGCGCTTAGCCGCGGTATCGTTCGGAGGAAGCACGTCCAGCCACTCGGGTTTGACCTGGCGCCGCATGGAATGCACTCAGCCCACCTCCAGCATTGCGCCGTGACTGCTGAAACCGGCGCCAAAAGCCGACATCCACCACAGCCCATCGGGCACGGCGTCCGCGAGGGCGGATTGCAGGACGAACAAAACCGAGGGGCTGCTCATGTTGCCGTACTCGGCGAGCACCGCCTCGCTCCAGCGCACATCGTGAGCCGACAATCCCAATCGCTCGCGCAAGGCGAGCAATACATCGCGCCCGCCGGGGTGAAGGATCCAACCGACCACTTGATCGCGGCGCAAACCGTCACGCGCGAGCACGGCGTGAAACACGCGTTCCGCTTGCGCGGCGGCTTTGGCCGGAACCTGCGGCGTAAGCACGTTGCGCAGCATCCCATTTTTCTGCTCGAAACGCAGCACATCGCGATCGCCCGGATTGAGCACCGAAGCGCCGGTTTTCCATGCCACGCGACGGCGGCCTTCCGGCGCGGCGGCTGCCAGCACCGCCGCCCCCGCGCCGTCGCCGAACAAACACGCGCTGATCAACACGCCGGGATCGTCGTCAAGGTAAAACGCCGCACTGCAGATTTCAACGCAGACGGAGAGAACAAAATCGCATCTGCGGGCGCTCAACAATGCCTCCGCCGTGCTGAGGTTCGGCAACGCCGCGCCGCAACCTTGCCCGACGAGGTCGAGGGCCAAAACATCCGGCCGCAGCCCGAGTCGCTCGCCAACGTAACTGGTCAACCCGGGACACAGATACCCGGTGCATGTGCTGACGATAACGGCGTCAATGGACCTGGGCTCAACGCGCGCGTCGGCCAGGGCGTGGCAAGCGGCGTGTGCCGCCAGCAAGGGTGCGTTGCTCAGGAATCGCGCGTGCAACGCGTCGGGCGTGAGTTCGAATGCCAGTCCGAGTCGCTCCATGGCAAAATGGCGTGTGCGGATCCCGTTGTTCCCGGTGAGCACTTTTCGAAGGATCGCGCGCGACCGGGGTGTGAGCAGGGCAAACCGCTCGGAAGCCTGAAGCGTGGCCCAGCATTGCGCCTGTTCATAGCGATGAATCGGCGCGGCGGTTCCCAATCCCGAGATGAACATGCGTCACAATAACGTTTCTTTTTGGCGCTCACCACCGCATAAGTTTGAAGCCGCTTGTTGCCGCTCTGTTCCCGGCAGGACCGTGGCGCGCCGATACCTCGGTAATTCGAAGGCTCCATGATTCAAAAGGCCGCCGCGAGGTGATCGCAAGCGTCCGGGTTGCGTTAAGACCTGCGACGGGGATAGACTGCCGCCGCGCTCCATAATGAAACGTTTTGTCCTGCTCCTGGCCTGTGTCGCCGCCATCGCGCCGCTTCGGGCGGCAACAGAACCGACAGGCGGTTTTGAGTCTCTCGGCATTCCCGTCCGGGTCGGAGGATTGATGGGCTGCATCGTCGGCCCGAATGGCCGCGGCGGCGAGGCGCTTTACTTCAACTTCAACCAGACTGGCGGCAAGCTGTTCCTTGTCCAGGTGGATCCTGACACCGGCGAAGCGCGACAATATGACGCGCCGGAAGGGCCGGGCGCCTGGGCAATGATCGCCGGGCCGGATGACAACATTTACCTCGGGACCTGGGACGGCGGTTTGATTCTTCGATTCGACCCCAAACACACGGATAAAGGGCTGGAGGTTGTGGGCAGACCCTCGCCAACCGAGACCTATCTCTGGCAATTCGCCCTGGGAAAGGACGGGAAGCTTTACGCTTGCACCTATCCGCAGGCAAAGTTGGTCAGCTTCGACCCAAGCAGCGGGGCGATGGAAGACCTGGGCCGGATGCACCCCACCGAGATGTATGCGCGGAGCGTGGCTGCGGGCCCGAGCGGAAAAGTGTATGTCGGCATTGGGACGGCGACCGGCGACCTGGTGGTCTACGATCCTGCAACCAAGGCTCATCGCAGTCTCCTGCCGCCGCTCCTGCGCGGAGCCCAGGGATGGAAGACCGTCGCGGTCTCCCGACGGAGCGATGGAAATGTCTACGCAGAATTCGGGACAAATCTGATGCGCATGGACGACGAGACGGTGACCCGCGTCGGCACTGCTCCGGAGAAACCGCCAATGAAGCTCCGCGATGGCCGGCTGGTAACATCGTTCGAGCGCGGACGTTTTGCCTTGCAGGACCCGAAGACAGGCCAAACCGTCGAGCGCACCTTCAAATACGAGGGCAAAGGCGACCACATTTTCGTGGTCGGCGTCGGTCCCTCAAACTGCGTCTACGGCAGCACCGCGATGCCGTTGGAAGTGTTCCGCTACGATCCGCTCGCCAACCTCAGCGAGCGACTGGGGGCCATGCCGGGCGGCGAGGTTTATTCGATGCTCGAGCACGAGCAGAAGCTTTATCTCTGTTATTACGGCGGCGCCGTGATGAACCTCTACGACCCCGCAAAGCCGTTCTGGAAATTCGGGACCGGCCCGGGAGCGAACCCGGTGTCGTTCGGCGGCATAGGCGACGGCCATTTGCGTCCGCGCGCGATGGTGTACGGGCCCCGCGGTTTGATTTATATCGGCAGCGAGCCGCCGTACGGCGAGCTCGGCGGCGCTATCGGCGTCTGGGATCCCCGGCAAAACCGCACGATCGAGAACTACCGCAATGTGGTTACTAACCAAAGCATCGTGTCGCTCGCCTGGGAGCCGGAGAGCGGGCTCATCTTCGGCGGCAGCGGGAATTTTGGCGGCGGCGGCACCCGGCCGGTGGAAAAGGAGGCCAGGTTCGTTGCCTTCGACCCCGAAAAGAAAGTGAAGGTGTTCGAAGCCTCGCTCGCGGCCGGCGCAAACAGCTACCCCGCGACATGCACGGCCCGCGGCATGGTATTCACCACCGTGGGCGACAAGCTCTTTGTGTTCGATCCGAGAGCCATGCGAGTAACGAGGTCCGTTCAGTTGCCCGCCGCGCAAATCGAGATATCGCTAGGCCGCCTCGGGAATGGCATGCTCGCCGGCCTGACGACCCGAGGCGTATACCTCTACGACCCCGAGCGCGCAGAGATTATGCACACGGCGCGCGCGCCGGTTCCGGTGCGCTGCGGCTTTGCTTTGATCGAGAATGCAGTTTACTTCGGCTCGAACGCCGAGCTTTGGCGGTACCGTTTCCCGGAGGCAGTGTCCGGCCAGGGATCGGAGCCACCCCACCAATGATGGAAATCTGGGACGCCCATTGCCACCTGGGAGGCGTGCCGGGCACAACGCCCGAGGCACGGCTCGCAAGATTACTGGAATACGCCGACCGCGTGGGCATCGCGCGCCTCTGTATCTCGATGGGGATGCAATGGGCCGAGGATCCCGCGCCGGAACAACTGCGCCAATCCAACGATGAGGTGCTGCGGGCGATCCGGGCGCACCCGGACCGCGCGTTCGGATTCGTGTATGTAAATCCCAAACACACCCAGGCCAGCCTCGATGAACTGAACCGGTGCGTGCGCGACGGGCCGATGGTGGGCGTGAAGCTCTGGGTAGCCCAGCGCTGCAACGCGCCAACATTGGACCCGCTCATCGCCCGTGCGACGGAGCTTCAGGCGCCGGTCTTGCAGCATACCTGGTTGAAAATCACGGGCAACTTGCCCGGCGAATCGACTCCGATGGACCTGGCGGAGCTGGCGGCGCGCCACCCGCAAGCCCGGCTGGTGTGCGGCCACACGGGGGGCGATTGGGAGGTCGGCATCCGGACGATTCGGCCGCATCGGAATATCTATGCGGACTTGGCTGGGGGTGACCCTGTTGCCGGATTGACCGAGTTGGCGGTGCGTGAGCTCGGCGCCGACCGTGTGCTCTACGGAAGCGACGCCGGCGGACGCAGCTTTGCCTCGCAGCTCGCCAAAGTGCATGGGGCGAATATCCCGGAAGCAGTCAGGCGGCTGATCTTTGCCCAGAACCTGAAACGCCTGCTCCAGCCGATCCTCAAGCAGAAGGGTGTCAAGCTATGAGCGTTGAACCCAAGCCGTGCGGAATCTCAAGCCTCGCATCCCGGCGCGAGTTCCTGAAGGCAGCGGCGTTTGGCGCGAGCATGGCGGTGTTTGGAGCGGGAGCAACGCCGGCGCTGGCGAGCGAATCCGGTGGTATCACCGATGTTAATGTGAGCCTCGGGCGATGGCCGGTGCGACGAATGCCTCTCGATGAACCGGACCGGTTGGTGGCAAAGCTCCGCTCGCGCGGCGTCGTGCAAGCTTGGACTGGCAGCCTCGAGGGTTTACTGCACAAGAACCTTGCCGCAGTAAACGAACGACTCGCTGAGGATTGCCGGCGGCACGGCCGGGGCAGGCTGCTGCCGTTTGGTTCAATCAACCCCAGCTTGCCGGAGTGGCAAGAAGACCTCCGCCACTGCGTCGAGGTCCATCGATTCAAGGGCATCCGGCTGCATCCGAACTACCACGGCTATCGCTTGGATAATCCCGCCTTCGCGCGTCTGCTGCAGCTCGCCGCCCGGCACCGTCTCATCGTTCAAGTCTCGTTGGTCATGGAAGACGAACGGATGATGCATCCGCTGCTGCGAGTCGAGCCGGTCGATACCAAGCCCTTAGTCGAGCTGGCCCGCCAAACGCCCGGCCTTCGACTGGTGCTCCTCAATGCTCTGCGAACACTCCGCGGCGAACCTTTGCGCAAGCTGACCTCCGCCGCGGACATCTGCGTCGAGATTTCCATGCTTGAAGGCGTGGGAGCCATCGCCAGCCTGCTCGAGCAGGTGCCGTCGGACCGCGTCGTTTTCGGATCCCATTCGCCGCTGTTCTATTTCGAAGCCGCCGAGTTGAAACTTAAGGAGTCGCCCCTGACCCAGGAGCAGCTTCGCCGGATACGCTTTGCGAATGCTCAACGGCTCCTCAGCACCAGTCCGGTCTGACCTGGATACCTCCGGCACCAGCCCGGTACAGATTGTTGGCGCCGACGTAAGGACATTCAGAACCGCAAAAAGCAGCGGCATGAGGTCGTTGAACTGGCGTCTTTCATCAGCACCCCCGTCCCTGCGCCTGGCCGGAGGGTGAGGACCGGAGCGCCGACTTGCAGTCGGCTTAGAACGCGGCCATGATAGCGTATTCACTATTTGACCACGGTGTAAGCCGACTGCAAGCCGGCGCTCCGACCTGGTCCCGGATGTTACGGGAGAAAGAGCTTTCGATTGCCGAACACCACCCGGGCCAGGACGGCGGCGTATTCACAGTATTTTTGCGAGCCGTCAGCCGACACGGAACCGTCGGCTTTAAGATGATACCGCTCACGCCAATAGCCGTCCTGGGCGGCCCGGCATACCTTGCGCACAGAATCCACGAGGCGAGCGTGAGCCTTCATCCGCTGGCAAGCCATCGCTTCGAGGTACCAAACTCGCCCCATCGCCGCCACGTCGTTCAGCGGGTCGCCGGGGCAGTCCGCCGAGCGGCTATATTCCCACTTGTCGTAGGTAAACGGCTTCGTGACGAGCTGCGTCGGCATGTCGCCGGCCCAGAACCCAGGTTCGGCAATAAGCCGCGCCCAGAGCCTTTTGCGCTTCTGGTTGTCCGCCGGGTCAAAAGCGACCGCTGCCCAGTTGACATCGGAGAGGCCGTGGGTGTCCACCAGCCCATGCTCTGGGTGAACATATTCGCCGAAATGGTCCTCGCGCCAAAAAGCCGTAACAAATGCCTCCGCCAACCTCTTCGCGTGAGCGGACCAATCGGCCGCCTTCGCAGCGTCCCCGACTTTCCGGCACAGCTTTGCCAGTCGGCGGAAAGCATGCACCGCGTAACACTGCGTGATCCCGTCGCAGCCTTCGCGCGGGGGTGATTCGACGTAAAAGCCCGAGCCGCCAATCAACCCGCTGTCCTTCCGCATGGTCAGCAGGAACCGGGCGGCGGATTCCACAGAGGCAAATCTTTCTTTCAGCCACGAATGGGAGCCGGTGGCGTCGAAAATCTCCGCAGCCGTGAGCAGGTAACAAATGGGACCCAACGTGCTGAGTGGAAATCCTTTGGTCTGCCAGTGCTCGAATAAGCCAATCCACGGGCGGGTTTCCCGGCTGGAAGCGGGCAACCCATCGCGCTTAGGCGGCTTGTAAGTAAAAACATCGTCCGGGTATTTGAGGCCGCGCAGGCAACCGCCGGGCCGCGTGTCACCGTTAAAAATCGCAAACGGGATATTGCCGTCTTTCCGCTGGGAGGCGCGAACGAAGTCAAAGTAATCCAGGACCAGGCGCGTGCGCCCCAGTTGGAGATAGGGGCCGATCATCTGCCATGAATCCAGCCCCGGCCAGGTTGAGTCATTGCCGTAGCCGCCCCCATCGGCGTTGATGGTGAAATGGCCCGGGTAGACCCGCTCGGTGGCGGCGGGAATGAGGTTCTTGAACACCGCCGCCTCCACGCCGGCCCGGATCTCAGGATCGACGATCCGGCGGATCCACTCTGACTCTTTGGCCGGCGCCTCGGCAGCTCGGATCCAGGTCGGCGCCAGCTCCAGGACCCCAAAGGACGCCCAGCCGAGACCGACGGCACCGGACCGCTTCAGAAAAAGCCGCCGCGAAAAGGGAGTGTCAGGCTTCATCTGTCGTCGTGGGGATGCATCAGGGCAACATCTTATCCCTCACCGGGCGAATCTCCAAACACGCTCTCAGACTTTGTCCGGAACGACGAACGGTTTGCGGTAATCGCGGCTGAGTAATGCGCTCGCCTTCGGATTGTCGATGAATTCTTCCGCGGCCGGATCCATGCGCAGAACCGGCCCGATGGCCAGGCGGGTCTTTTTCAAGTCCACCTTGTTGGCAGCCAGGTGCTCTTGCATGCGAGCCAGCGTCTCGAGCGCCGCCGTGTCCTTTTTGAGTTGCTCGTGAATCTCGTCGGGGTCGGCCTCGCGACCGAGGCGATAGGATATGTTCCCGGTGTGGCACAAAGCGCTCGAAAGATGGCCTTCCAGAATGTCCGCTTTCAGGTCTTCTTTTTTTCGACTGCGCACCGCTTTGATGAAATTGCCGAAGTGCCCGCCCTCATCCTCGCTCTTGCCGGAAAACTTCTTGATCTCCTTATGATCCTTGTCATAGGCGACGGTGCCGGCGAGATAACCACCTTCGCATTCGATCACATGCCCCACGCTCTGACCGCGGTACTTGTCCATCGATTCGGCTTTGACTCCCCCGTCGGGGTTGGCTTCGGGCGCCCTGGAGGGCAGGCCGCGCACCTCAAAAATCAGCAGCGTGCCGCCATAATTATGAACCACCATCTGGGTGTTCGCCGTCTCGCCGTCGTCGACGTATCCCAGGCGTCCCCCCACGCTGAACACCATCGGCGACAATTCCATCTTCCCCAATGCCCACCGGGCGATGTCCATCTGGTGGATTCCCTGGTTGCCCAGGTCGCCATTGCCCGTGTTCCAGACCCAGTGCCAATCATAGTGCAGGCGCTTCCGGGTGAGTGGCACCTTTGCCGCCGGGCCGCACCAGAGATCATAATCGATTTCCGGCGGGATCGGCTGCGGACCGTCCACTTTGCCGATGGAAGGGCGGCGTTTGTAGCAGAGCCCGCGAGAAACCAGAATCTTGCCCAGGTTGCCCTCCTGAACCCAGGCGATGCCCTGGCGCAAAGCCTCATTGGAGCGGCTTTGCGTTCCGGTTTGCACGATGCGATTGTACTTCCGGGCGGCCTCGACGCATTTGCGGCCTTCAAACACGTTATGTGAGACCGGTTTCTCGACGTACACATCCTTGTCGGCCTGGCAGGCCCAGACTGTCACCAGCGAGTGCCAGTGGTTCGGTGTGGCGGTGGAAACAACATCGATTGCTTTGCTCTCGAGCATCTTTCGCACATCCGTGTAACCCTGAACTGTGCAACCCTTGTCGGCCAGGCGCTTGACCCCGCGCTCCAGGATCTTGCTGTCCGCGTCGCATAAGGCCACGACACGAGCGCCGCTCATTTTGCTGAAAGCGTCAATGTGACTTTGGCCTCTGCCCCCGAAGCCCACCACCCCTACCCGGATATCGTTATTTGCCCCTTCGGCGCGGGCCCACACGCGAACCGGCACAACCAGGGCAGCGGCGGACAGGGCAGTGCTCTTCAGAAAGTCTCGACGTCGAAGTGTATTCATAATTTGCGGGGTTTTTCAGCGAGATTAGGCGCTTGACGCCACCGCGCAAGCCTGAATGCACGGCGATCCTGCGGCTCGTGCTGGTTGCGAATAAGTTTTCCGCTGGGAGCGCAGCACGAACCTTCAATTCCGGCAGGACGTCATGGCTCCCGGAAGCCGATATTGCCGGGAGAGACATCAACCAGATAGATATGCAAGGCTTCGAAGACGTCCATAACCGCTCGAACCGTTTCCCAGCGCGCTCCAAATTGTTCCCGTTTTTCGGCCTCCCACTCGGCCCAGGTTTCATCGGAAAAGCTTGGGGGTGCATCAAGGCGTGCCCCGGCGAAATCCAGCACGAACGGGCGGACCACAATGGTCATTTCAATGACGCGGAGGTCGTCATCCGACCAGATGAGCTGAGGCACGTGAAAGCCCAGGACCTGGGTGATTCCAGCTTCGCGCAGCCGCACGTAGACGTTGCGCTCTCGAACATAGGGGGCCAGCAATTTGAGCGCCTTTATTGCTGAGCGAGTGTGCTTGATCTTGTTTTCGGCCACGAGTACGGTACCGTCGATTCCGGAACCGAGCGATTTGCCGAGTCGGAGTTGATAGCGCGCAGCATAGACGGAAGCATTTTCAGGAACAATGTCACTCATGGATTTACAGCCAAGCGACCGTTTGGGTCATTCCGCCGACGTTCGGATCCATCTTCTTCTCAACGACCATTCGATTCCAGTAGCTCAACTGGGTCCTGGTTTCTTGTTGCTCGATAAGCCAGTGGTCCACGCGCCTTGTCAAGGCAGCATCGTGCTTCGCGTGGACGAGAGCGAAGAGCGTTGGTCCGTCCGGCTGCCGGATGGCATTTCTGCAGCGACCGAACGTGTAAGGATTGAGCCTTGCCTGTAGTCGCTCCGGCGATCTGTGGGTCTCATCTTTTTCGGTACCATCCGGTGATGATAAGAATTTCGTGTTTTGATGCGCCGCAGGAGCTCTTGGCCCCTGCGGCGCGCCGGTCTGGTCTCGCCCTAGAGCCTAATCCAGAACGCCTCTGGTGGCTCAGGCAAAACCAGCCGCCCGCTGATCGCGTCGATGACGTAGGCTACATAGAGCTTCCGCCACCCCGGACCGGGGCACTGGCTGCTTTTTATTATCGGCATAAGGTTTCCCTTTTTTTGCCGCAACCCCTTGCTTTAGACTAGAAGACCGTATTAAATTACGGCCGTTGAACATCTAGCTTCTCTCGGCGGGGTTACACCAGCCGGAGAACGGATTTGGCCTGCGCGTCTCACCGCTCAGGCCTTTCCGCTTTCAGCCCCTCGCGGGGCCGAAATCTTCAGGTCTTTGGCGCGTCTTCCTCGACAATCAACTGCACCGCCAGCCAGGCGCTGATCCGGTCCAGCTCTTTCTTGCTGATGAAGTGCGGCGCCTGCACGACCACCTTCCGCTTGCGCTTCGGGTCCAGCACCAGGGTGTAGGTGTCGTGGTCGTCGTCGATCAGCTGCAGCTCCCGCTTCTCGGTCGCCGGTTCCGGCTTCGCCGGCTCCGGCGTCGGCTCTGCCATCTTGGTGGGGCCAACCGCCTTAATGAGCCCGCCCTCGCGCGCCACCACGCCAGTCAGGACCATGTAGTCCAGCAGCATCTTGAGCCGGCCTTCATGCTTCTTGGACGCACCGCTCGCCTCGGCCAGGACACTCAAAGCCTCGCGCTCTTCATACGCGCGGAATTTCAAGCGCGGCACCAGCACCTCCGAAAACCAGCCCCGCTCGAACACCGGCTTCAGCTTCTCCGCCGCCGTGGCCGGGTCCCATTCGTACGCTTTGTGGTACGCCAGCGCTTCCGGAGTCGGCACGAACGCCTGCTCCTCCTTTTGGCGGACCAGAAGGCGCACGTCACAAAAGAACGCATTCGTAACCACCACCGTGCTGCCCGCCATACCCAGCACCTCACCCGCGGCGTCGTTGCCCACCGGCTTATTGCCGTTGCTCTCGTACACCACGGTGAAGGCCCTCAATACCGCCACCTGCTTGTCAAACGCCAGGCGGTCGCTCGGCAACGTCCTCGTCGGGGGTTTCCCCTCGGTCCTGGACTGCTCACCGTTTTGGCCATTCTCGGCCGTCGTCGCATTGGTAACTGTCTTTTCAACTTCGTTACTCATAGTGCCGCAAAAATACATGACCTGGTCCGGCGCAGCAAGCACAAAATTTGTTGCAAAGGATTGCTCTTTGCGATAAAAGTCAAAAACACCCTGTAAACACGGCCTTTTCACGTCGCAAAAGATTTCAAGAAAATCGCATTTTTTTCTTTTCGCACCGCAACCGGCGTCCGCAAGGTAGGCTTAAACCCAGATTTGACCATTCACTAATGGCTCTAAGCAGTTCCTGTAATTTAGGGCGGTCCATACGTTTGGACGTGTATCTACGTCCATGCTGCCACCACCTATTGCGCTGTCAAGCTCGCATCCCAAGCCATCCTATATAACCAAATCTAGATGCGTTTATGTGTCGGACAATTGTTACGCAGGTTATTAACAGGATGTTCACAACCTCCAATACCCCGTTTCGCCACCTTCCACTTCCTTGCACTCCGCGAATAGAATTTAGCGCTAAACTTTTCTATTGACGCGCAACTATGTCATAACATACAATGCATTCATGCCTGATGACATAGCCGCCACCATACGCAATCTCCGCTCGAAGCTCCGCCTCAGCCAGGAGGAACTCGCCAACCGCCTCAACGTCTCTTTCGCTACCGTCAACCGATGGGAAAATGGCAAGGCCAAGCCCCAGGGCCAGGCCCGCGATGCCATCAATAAACTGCTCGACGAAGCCGGCGGCGACCAGCTCGTCCTCCGTGGCGTTGACGAAGCCGCCGATGACGGTGAGCCCCGGCGCCGCAAGCGTGGCACCGCAAAAAGCGCCATTCTCAGCACCAAGTCCATGGAGCAAATGCTCTGGGACGCGGCCTGCTCCATCCGCGGCGAGAAGGACGCGCCTAAGTTCAAAGACTACATTCTCCCGCTCATCTTCATCAAACGCCTCTCTGATGTCTTCGACGACGAAGTCAAACGCCTGGTCGAAACCTACGGCGACCAGGAAACCGCCCTCGCGGTGCTCGAGGCCGACCACTCCCTTGTCCGCTTTTACCTTCCCCCCGAATGCCGCTGGCCGGTGGTCAGCCGACGCGAACAATTCAACTGGCCGGAGGACAAAACGCCAAAAACCTTAGGCGAGCAGCTCACCATGACCGTCCGCGCCATCGCCAAGGCCAACGCCGACAAACTCTCCGGCGTCATCGACATCGTGGACTACAACGCCGCGCCGCATGGCGAGCGCGAAATCAGCGACCAGGCCCTTTCCGGCGTCATCGAGACCCTCTCCGATCCGCGCTACCGCCTCGGCCTCCGGGATGTCGAACCCGACTTCCTTGGTCGGGCCTACGAGTACCTCCTGAGAAAATTCGCCGAGAGCCAGGGCCAGAGCGCCGGCGAGTTCTTCACCCCCCAGGAAGTCGGCTGGCTCATCGCCTACCTCGTTCGGCCCCGCCAGGGCGAGGAGGTCTGCGACTACGCCTGCGGCTCGGCCGGCCTCCTCATCAAGTGCGAACTCGCCCTCATCCAGACCGACCGCAAAGTTTCCCGCCCGCTCAAGCTCTACGGCCAGGAACTCACCGGCTCCAGCTACGCCATCGCCCGCATGAACATGGTCATCCACGACATGGAAGGCGAAATCGTTCGCGGCAATTCGATGACGAATCCGAAATTCCGGGACAGCGACACCAGCCTCAAGAAGTTCGACATCGTGGTCGCCAATCCAATGTGGAACCAGCCTTTCGACGAAGCGACATTCGAGAAGGACCCATACAACCGTTTCGAGTCCCAGGGTGGCACCACCGGCGGCCGGGGGGACTGGGCCTGGCTTCAGCACACTGCCGCCTTGCTAAAAGACGGCGGCCGTGCCGCTGTGGTCCTCGACACCGGCGCCGTCACCCGCGGCAGCGGCAGCAAGAACGAGGACAAGGAGCGCAACATCCGCAAATGGTTCGTCGAGCAGGACCTCGTGGACGGCGTCATCCTCCTACCCGACAACCTGTTCTACAACACAACAGCGGCCGGCGTCATCATAATCCTCCGAAAAGCGAAGCCGAAGGACCGCCGCGGCAAAATCACCCTTGTCAACGCCGGCAAGGAGTTCAAAAAGGGCCAGCCAAAAAACTTCATCCCTCAGGAGAACATCAGGAAAATCGCCGATGCCTTCGCCGCTGGGCAGGATGTCGAGCGCTTCGTGAAGGTGATCAGTACCGAGGAGACGACCAAGAATGACTTCAACCTGTCGCCCTCGCGCTACATCGCAAACGGCGCCAGAGAGTCCATCCGCCCCTTGCCCGAACTCGTTGCCCAAATCACCGCACTAAGCACGGAAGCCGCAGCCCTAGACCGCGATCTCGCAACAATCCTCTCCAAGCTAACGAACGCATGAATACACCAGACTCACATGGCGCATCGCCTTGGAAAACGCGCCCCTTCGTGGAATGCTTGGCGCAGCCGGGTATCGAAAGGCCGGCGAAGCTGCTCGCGCGCGAATACAAGACCGCGGGCCCCATTCCAGTTATCGACCAGGGGCAGGAATTTATCGCAGGCTGGACCACCGAAGAGAAGCTCGCCATTCGCAAAAACCTCCCCTTTGTCGTTTTCGGGGACCACACCCGAGTCTTCAAGTTCGTTAACTTTCCCTTTGCCCTCGGCGCGGATGGTACCCACCTGCTGAAGCCCGCCGCCGCCTTCAACCCATACTTCTTCTACTTCGCTTGCCTCCACTTGCCGCTACCCAACCGAGGGTACAATCGCCACTTCACGGTACTCAAAGAGCAGGGTCTCCCCCAGCCGCCAACCCACGAGCAGGAAAAAATCGCCGCCATCCTCTGGAAAATCCAACGCGCTATCGTAATCGAAGAGAAGCTCGTCGCCACCACCCGCGAACTTAAGCACTCCGCCTTGCACCACCTCTTCGCCCAAGGCCTCAGAGGTGAGGATCAAAAGCAAACTGACATCGGCTCCATCCCACAAAGCTGGGGCCTTCGCGCGCTCGGCGAGCTGATCGATGTTACCCACGGCTTCGCTTTTAAGAGCGAGTTCTTCAGGGAAACTGGCCCCGTGGTTTTGACACCCGGGAACTTCAAGCTCGACGGCGGGCTGTACTGGGGTGAGAACACCAAATTCACGGCGGAAGTCTGTCCCGACGAGTTTCGGTTCCAAGCAAGAGATTTGGTGGTTGTCATGACGGACCTAACACCCTCCGCGAAATTGCTAGGTAGTCCGGCCTTCATTCCCCACGATAGAACCATTCTGCACAACCAGCGAATTGGGAAGGTCGTCCCCCTTTCAGATAAGGTTAGGAAGGAGTTCCTTTACTGGGTCTTTCTCACTCAGCCCTTCAAAAACCACATGGTTATGACTGCAACAGGTTCGACGGTCAGGCACACCTCCCCCGGACGCATCAGAGCCTTCCCATGCCCCATTCCGCCAGCCGATGAGCAGGACGAAATCTGCAAGATCCTCCAAGAAATCGACCACAAGATCTCCGTCCACGAGCGCAAGCGCGCCATCCTCCAGGACCTCTTCCAAACCATGCTCCACCAGCTCATGACCGCCCAAATCCGCGTGGACAAACTCGACATCGATACCAGCGAGGTCCACAACACCCTTTGACCATGTACTTCTTCTACATCGACGAATCCGGCACGCGCGACCCCGAGGTGACCAAGGTCAAACCCGACGGAACCACGGTGCCGAAGGAACATCTCTACGTCCTGACCGCCGTCTCGCTATTCCATCGCCAATGGCGCCAGTTCGAGCGGGAGATTAGCCGGCTCAAGCGGGAGTTCTGTGACCGGCACTACCATCTCAAGAAGATTCGCTTCGACGTAGCGGACTGCGAAGTGAAGTCAACCTGGCTCCGCATCCAAAAGCAGCGAGAGCGTGAAAGCCCGTTCCTGTCCGCCCTGACCGAAGCGGACCGCAAAAAATTAGCCGACACGTTCTACGCTCAACTCGCCCCCAACCATATGCACCTCTTCTCCGTCGTGGTGGACAAGAGAAAGCTCCACAGCCACATGGACCATGACAAATTGCACAAAAAGGCCTATGAGCTCCTCCTGGAGCGGATTGAGCACTACCTCTGGGAATTTCACCACAAGCATCAGGGCGTCATCGTCATGGACGACACCGACAAGACCATCAACCGCTCTTTATCGGTCAAACACGAGTTCTTCCAACGAGAGGGCAGCGGCGCCATGTTATTCAAACACATCGTTGAATATCCCTTCTTCGCCGATAGCAAACTTTCTAATGGGGTCCAACTCGCCGACCTGTGCGGCTACAATGTCTATCGTGCTTTTCGCTCTCTGGATTTTCAATACCCTTACTTCCAGAAACTGCTCCCCCATTTCTACACATCCCAGCGCACAGACCCTCTCAAACTTGATGGCCTAAAAGTCTTTCCCGACGACTCTGACCTAGTCGAGTTCGCCCGCAAGGGATGGGTCGAATACAAAACAAAACAGCCCGCCTTGCTGTAGGCGGGCTGAAATTGAGGTCAGGCTGGGCGTACCATATCGAGCTGACATGCAGCACCCGACCAAGAAGACTATCGGCAACCCGAGGGGCCCTTTCAAGCCCTTTCTGCAACTTTTGTTAACTTTTTTCGGAATCATCTTAGCATATCCCGTTCCAGCCTCAAAAGCCACCACAAGTCCCTCACCTGGTCACAAAACCCTCATTTGGCCCTTTATGTCGAGAACCACCACATCTTTTATGTCAGACATAAAGAACTCAAAGAGGAAACCTCCGCAAACACCCTCTCCTTCGCGGAGATCCTTTTTGTATTTCAATTCCCTTCAAACCCTCATTCGACATAAACAGGTCCTCCTCACATCCCCCAGGGAGCAAACGAGCTCTTCGTTCTCTTCGTTTCCTTCTGTGCGCCTTCAGCCCTTCTGAGTTATGCCCGCAAACCTCGGCACCGAATCCACCACCGTTCAGCACCCCCTGACCCGCTACGCGGGCCAGGCCGGCTGGACCATCCTCTCCAAAGAAGAGGCCACAGCCCTCCGGCGCGGCGAATCCGGCATGTTCTTCTACGACCTGCTCAAAGCCAAGCTGCAGGCCCTCAACCCGGGCGTCATCACCTCCGACCTGGCCGACGATGTAATCCACCGGCTCGAATCAGTCCGCAACAACATCGAGGGCAACTCCGAAATCCTGGCCTGGCTGCGCGGCGAGCGCTCCGTTTACGTCGAAGCCGAGAAACGCCAGCGCAACGTCACCCTGATTGATTTCAGTGACACCACCAAAAACCACTTCCACGTTACGGAGGAGTGGCAGTACACCAACGGCACCAAGACGAACCGGGCCGATGACGTGTTCCTCATTAACGGCATCCCGGTCGCCCTGGTCGAATGCAAAAGCGCCAAGAAGCATAACGCCATGGAGGAGGCCCTTACCCAGGTCCGGCGTTACCACAAGGAAACGCCCGAAATGGTCACGGCCCCCCAGGTCTTCGATTTCAGCCACCTGATTGAATTCTTCTACGGCGTCACCTGGAACCTCGACCGGAAAAACATCTTCCCCTGGAAGATGGCTCCCTCTCCTGGGGGAGAGGGTCGGGGTGAGGGCGCGCGTTTTTCCTACGAAGCCAAGGTCAAAACCTTCTTTGAGCCCCGCCGCATTCTGGACATGCTCAAGGACTGGATCCTTTTCTTCGTCAAGGACGACGAACTCCAGAAAACCGTCCTCCGCCAGCACCAGACCCGCACGGCCCAGAAGGTCGTTGTTCGGTGTGCTGACCACGCTAAGAAGACCGGCCTGGTCTGGCACACCCAGGGCTCTGGCAAAACCTTCACCATGATCACCGCCGCCCGCCTCATCCTCGAGCGGCAGGATGTCTTCGGTAAAGCCACGGTCCTGCTCGTCATCGACCGCAACGAACTGGAGGGCCAGCTCATGGGCTGGGTCGAGCGCCTGCTCGGCGAACTCCAGAGCCGGGACATCAAAATCGAGCACGCCAACACCAAGGCCCGCCTCGTCGAGCTCCTCCGGTCCGATTTCCGGGGCCTCATCGTGACGATGATTCATAAATTCGACAGCGCCGACAAAAACCTCTCCACCCGGAAAAATGTCTTTGCCCTGATAGACGAAGCGCACCGGTCCACCGGCGGCGACCTCGGCAACTACCTGCTGGCCGCTCTCCCCAACGCCACCCTCATCGGCTTCACCGGCACCCCGATCGACCTGACCGCCTACGGCAAAGGCACCTTCAAGGTCTTCGGCAAGGAGGATGAACAGGGCTACCTCGACAAGTACTCCATCGCCGAATCCATCGAGGACGGCACCACGCTCCCGCTCCGCTATACCCACGCGCCGAACGAAATCTGCCTCCCCGAAAACCTGCTCGAAGACGAGTTCCTGAAACTCGCCCAGGCTGAGGGCATCGCCGATGTCGAGGATCTCAACCGTATCCTCGACCGCGCCGTCAAGCTGAAGGCTTTCCTGAAATCCAACACCCGGGTCAAAGCGGTCGCCAAATTCGTCGCCGAGCACTTCAAAACCAAGGTCCAGCCCCTCGGCTACAAAGCCTTTCTGGTCGCCGTGGATCGCGAGGCCTGCGCGCTGTACAAGCAGGAACTCGACAAACACCTCCCCCCCGACTGGTCCGCGCCTATATATATTAAGGTCCACAACGATCCCGAGAAGCTACCCATCGTCGCCAAATACCAGCTCGGCGAGACCGACGAAAAGACCGCGCGTCTGAACTTCCCCAAACCCGACCAGCAGCCCGAAATCCTCATCATTACGGACAAGCTGCTCACCGGCTACGACGCGCCGGTCCTGTTCTGCATGTATCTGGACAAACCCATGCGCGACCACGTCCTGCTCCAGGCCATCGCCCGGGTCAATCGCCCGTTCGAGGAACAGAACGCCGACGGCGGCGATCGCCGCAAGCCCTGCGGCGTCATCGTCGATTTCGTCGGCATCCTCGGCAAACTCAAGAAGGCCCTGGCCTTCGATTCCAAAGACGTCTCCGGCCTGGTCGAAAACCTCGATGTCCTGTTCTCCGATTTCGTCCGGCGCATGACCGGCCCGGCCAAAGACTACCTCGCCCTGGCCGCCGGCAAAATGGACGACAAAGCAGTGGAAAAAGCCATAGACGCCTTCGAGGACAAAAAGAAGCGCGAAGCCTTCTACAAATTCTTCAAAGAGCTGGAGCAGCTCTACGAAATCCTGTCCCCGGCCGCCGCCCTTTACGATTACATAGACGATTACACCCGGCTCGCCACCCTGTACGAGGTCATCCGCAATGCCTACGGCGCCAAAACGACTTTCCTTGGCGACGTCGCCAAAAAAACCGAAATGCTCATCCGCGGAACCGCCAGCTACTCCGGTCTGGTCAAGACTACCAAGCCGGTGGTCATCGACGCCGATACGCTCGCGAGGCTCCGTGACAGCCAGTCCTCCGACACCAATAAGGTCATCAACCTGGCCAAAGGCATCCAGGCTACCGTCAACGAGAAGGGCACCGTTGCTCCGTACCTAATTACTATAGGCGAACGGGCCGAGGCCATCCGCGAGCAATACGACGAGCGCCAGGTGACCACCGAGGAAGCCCGTCAGCAGTTGGATCTGCTCGCCAACGAGGCCATCGAGGCCGAGAAGGCCAAAAGGGAGAGCGGCCTCGACGACGCCACCTTCCCGCTCTACTGGGAACTGAAGCGGTACTCGTACAAAGACCCCAAGATCCTGGCGGTAGCCATCAGCGCCCCGTTCCGGCGGTTCCCCAACTTCAGCTCTAATCCCGACGAAATGCGCCAGCTCAAGGCCGAGCTCTACAAACTCCTGCTGCCGCTGGTGCAGGGTAAAAAGATGGTCGAAGTCGCCGACCGCCTCATCAAGGTCAGCACCCGATGAAAGCGCGCAAACAGGTAGGGACGCGTTCCACCGCGTCCAAAAAACCAGGTAGGGCTGGCTCTCCGAGCCGGCCACCCTCAACCCTCAACCCTCAACTCTCAACTTTTCGTTCCCTGGTCTCCCACTGGGCCCAGCGCATCCGGGTGAAGCCCCGCCAGGTCCGCCTGCAGGCCATGCGGCGCAAGTGGGCGTCCTGTTCCACCGCCGGCACCGTCTCGTTCAGCCTCGACCTTCTGGCCCAGCCGGCGCCGTTCCGGGAATACGTCATTGTCCACGAACTCCTGCACCTGAAGGTCCCCAACCACGGAAGGCTATTCAAGGCCCTGCTCCGCGCCTACCTGCCCAACTGCAAATCCACTCACCCTGAACCTACGCCGCTCGGCATGCGGTCACCCAGCCGTACTCTCTAACTCCAACTCTATGTCAATAACCCCAAGCTGCAAAGGAAGGGTCGCCTCCGACCGCCCGCGCTTCTGATTTCGGAGGCCGTCAGCAATTCGTAGCCGATGGGTTTCGTCGGCGGTCGGTCTCCGTGATGATGGAGAACTATTTCTGCGGTTCGCTGAGGACCGAACTGAACAGCACGAATTTTGGATCTCCCCCTTGACACTGAACACCTGTCCAGTTACTCTCAATGCGGAATCTGAGAATCCTTGGAATCCATCGAATCTTCCGAGCTATCCGAATCACTAAATCCTCCGAGTATCTGAGTCGTGCGGTCCACGGGATTTGCTGTCCCTTGGACAGTTTGAGTGGTTAACCAAGTCCGTCTGAAATCGCTGCCGCGATCTTCAAACGGCATCCGTCCGGCCAGGCTGGCCAATAATGGCAGCGTGGTATGGTGGCGGTCCGCAAGGACCCCGCCAGGACGCGCAAAGGTAGAAATGAAAGATCAGGAAACGGTTCAAAAATTTAGCATAATCAACTCCGCACCGCTTACCGTCGGGGCTATCGCAGGCGTTTTGCCCTCGAGTTCTCCCAGCGCCACCACTCGCCCGCCAGAACCACAAAAAATCGAAAACCGGTCCGATTCTGGTCAGTTTCGGTCCGATTTCAGCTCCCAACCCTCAACCCTCAACCTGACCATGGCATGAGACGGCGATTTCGCGTGCGAAAAACAGGCAGTCGGGATAGAAACCGTACCGACCGAGTAAGTTCAATGCCTCACGTTATGCGTCGGCTGCTCTTTCTGTTGTCTTTGGGGTTGGGATTCTTGACCTCTCTCGCTCGAGAATTCGAGGGCTCCCGTACCAATTCGCTCCTGCTGAACGGAGCATGGACCTTCGCTCGTGGAGACGGGAATGAGGGCGCCGAAACGGCAGCCGGACAACGCGGCCTGGCTTGGCAACCGGTGAATCTGCCGGGGCCCTTCATGCCCTGGAACCAGGAGGTCGCGAACCAGACCAAGCACGTTTGGGCGCGCAGAAACTTCAGTGTCAGTGCCGCTCAAGCGCGAAGCCTGGGAGTGCTGCGCTGGAACCGAATCGCGTGCGGGGCCGTGGCGTTCATCAACGGCCAAAAAGTCGGTGAAAACGAACCGACCGGGCCGTTCCAGGTCCT
>DATDCV010000006.1:0-1799 GCA_036524155.1 Verrucomicrobiia bacterium | reverse complement strand
GGCGACCCGGGTCGACGCGGCATACCAAAACTTCTTTCCAGCGGATTGAGAGGCAGGACGCAGCCGCCTCATCCATCGCCAAAAGGTGGGCCAGGTTGCGGGGCACCCCTCAGCCTTGGATCGGAGCGCCGAGTTGTACTCGGCTTACAGGGGGCCGTCGGCTCGCTTAAGCCGAGTACAACTCGGCGCTCCGATCCAAGACTGAGGCGATACGTTGCGGGAGCAAGTTTGGGCCGTTGAGCATTGAGATAAATGGGGGTCATTTTCCGACCCCTAACACCGGCTGCAGCAGCCCGAAATGGTCTGCAGCATAACCCAGCGCGCGTAACTGATGTTCATAAATGCCCCGCGGGCCGAAGTCGTGCCCCACACCTCCAACAATCTCCAACTCGTGCGAGATTTTCAGTTTCACCATGCTGGCGTGCAACTTCTCACTCCACTCAAGCAGGCCGTCCTCGCTGCCGATGACGATTTTGATCGCCAGTCTTCCGCGAATATTGTCGGCATTGCTGACGAGCATGGCTGCCGGGCTGTCTTTAGTGAAGAGCGACTGGTCACCGTTGAAGAGGGCGGGGATCAGGGTCGGATTTCTCTTCATGTTCGCGTCGGCATCGAGCAGGGCCGGGCAAAAGGCCACCGCGGAACTGAACAGTTCGGGGTATTTAAAGGCAAACTTCAGACTGCCCATGCCCCCCATGGATCCTCCCTGAACCGCGCGTCCCTCCCGGGCGGCCATGGTGCGGTACGTGGCGTCGATGTGCGGGATGAGTTCCCGGATGACCGTCGTCTCCATCATGATGCTGCCATCCAGCGAATCGTAATAGCGCGTGTATCGCCCGCCGTTAACGATCACAAATATCAACGGCGGGAGCTTCCCGGTCCTGATGGCCGCGTCAATCCCGCCCAGCAGGCCCTGGGCAATCGAAGGGCTGTCGGGTTCCTCATTGCAGCCCCCTCCTGGCAGCCAGTACACGACGGGGTAGCGCACAGAGTTGGTGGCATAGTCCGGCGGCAGGTAAATCGTGTAGCCCACGTCGACATTCATCGCGGCACTGTGATAGGTGTGGTGCGCGGCCAGGGGGTTAATTTTCGTTGGGGGGTTGGACCACCGGCCGACCTCAAGAATATCGAAGGCACTGCGGGCAGGGGGTTGCGCGGCGGCAAAGAAGCAAAACGTGCCCAGCACCCATGGCAAGCCGGACCGCAGCAGGCTGGTTCCAATAGAGAAAACCGTGTTCGTCATAGTCTTACTCTCACTCCTTCCCCCGGGCCCTAATGCCGTGTCGCCGTGACCACGATGCTGCTGGTCGCTGTGAGTCCTCCAACGTCTGCGATCGTTACCTGGAACGTATAACGCCCCGCGTTCGGGAACGTCGCCGTCGTGTTCCTGGCCTTGTTCGGCCCGTTGGCGCTGAACGTCACACCTGCTAGGCCTGTGCACGACCAGGTATACGTCAGGTTGGGCTCCCCGCCGTCGTCCGCTCCCAACACGCTCAACGTTGTCGTCGCGCCGCTCACCGGCTTTGGGTCGGCGCTCGCTGGCTTCGCTATCGTCGGCGGCTGGTTGGACGGGGCGCCGGGTTTCAAGAACCACGGCGTGGCGGTGGGATCGGTCGTCATCTGGTGCAGGAGCATGTTTGCGTATTTGGTGAGGCCGATGAGCGATGGGTGCAAGCCGTCCGCGGCCACATCAGCGCGGCTCCAGACGAATCCGTCGTAATGTCGAGGCGCGCCGTCTGGATAGCTCCAGAAGTACGGCCCCCAGGACAGCCAGGGCGCTTTGACCGGTCCTCGCGCGG
>DATDCV010000005.1:0-12589 GCA_036524155.1 Verrucomicrobiia bacterium | reverse complement strand
CAGTCATTCTCGTGCCGAAAGGCGCCAGCAGCGCGCCAATCCTTCTCACCCGCACCCCCTACGACGCCACCAGGCTCACCAGCCACTCGGAAAGCGCCCACCTCGGCCCCATCCTCTCCGGCTACGACAACGCCACCGACGTGATCGTCGAAGGCGGCTACATCCGCGTGGTTCAGGACGTGCGCGGAAAGCATGGGTCCGAAGGTGATTACGTGATGGCCCGGCCGCTCCGCGGACCCCAGAACCCTACGCCGGTGGACCACTCCACCGACACCTACGACACGATCGATTGGCTGGTAAAGAACATATCGGAAAGCAACGGCAAGGTCGGGATCCTCGGTATCTCCTATGACGGCTTCCTGCCCTTGATGGCGCTCGTCAACCCGCATCCGGCCCTCAAGGTCGCCGTCCCCATGAACCCCATGGTGGACGGCTGGGTCGGAGACGACTGGTTCCATAACGGCGCTTTCCGTCAGCAGAACATGTCCTACATTTACGAACAGGAGGCGACGCGCAAATCGGAAGAGAAATGGTGGACAAGCCACTTCGATGACTACGACATGTTCATGCAGGCCGGGTCGGCCGGCGAGTTGGGCCGCCGCCGCGGCCTCCAACAAACCGGCTTCTGGCGGAAGGTGCTCGAGCATCCCGCTTACGATGCGTTCTGGCGCGACCAGGCGGTGGACAAAACGCTCGCGGCCCAGCCGCTGAAAGTGCCCGTGATGCTCGTCCACAGTCTCTGGGACGCGGAGGACATCTACGGCGCCATCGCCGTCTATAAAGCAATCGAGCCGAAAGATACCGCCAATGACAAGGTGTTCCTGGTCCTGGGCCCGTGGTATCACGGCCAGGCGATCGACGACGGCAGCACCTTGGGCGCGCTGAAATTTGGCAGTGACACCGCCCGTTATTTCCGGCGTGAGATCTTGCGCCCCTTCCTCGACCGATACCTCAGGGAAGGCGCCCCTAAGGCCGACGTGCCGCCCGTCCTGGCGTTTGAAACCGGAACTTGCGTCTGGCAGCGTCTGTCCGCGTGGCCGCCCGCGTCCGCCAACGGTGCCGGCATCCGGCCGACTCCGGTCTACCTCAACGCGGGCCTCAAGTTGGCCTTCGCCAAGCCGCAGCCAAGCGATGCGCCTTTCGACGAATATATCTCCGACCCGGCAAAGCCCGTGCCATATCGCGCGCGCCCGATCCAACCCGTTGCCTACGAAAAAGGCATGACCTGGCCGGTGTGGCTGGTGGACGACCAGCGCGAAGCCTCCGGGCGGCCGGACGTTGCCGCCTTCGTCTCCGACGTCCTTACCGCCCCCGTGAAAATCAGCGGTCAGCCACTCGCCAACCTCGTCGCCTCGACCAGCGGCACCGACTCCGACTGGGTCGTCAAACTGATCGATGTCTATCCCGATGAGGTCGCCGGCCAGTCAAACATGGGCGGCTATCAGTTGATGGTTGCCGCCGACATCTTCCGCGGCCGCTATCGCGAGAGGCTCGAGACGGCCAAACCCATCGAAGCTGACAAACCTCTGCTTTACCGCTTCGCGTTGCCAACCGCGAACCACGTGTTCCTGCCGGGACACCGGGTCATGGTTCAGGTTCAGTCGAGTTGGTTCCCTCTCTACGACCGCAATCCGCAGACATTCGTGCCCAGTATTTTCTGGGCCAAACCGGAAGACTACCGCAAGGCCATCCAGCGCATCTACCACGCGCCCGACCAGGCCAGCTTCATCGAACTGCCGCTGGTAACCAAGCCTTGAGACGGGCGGGCATTTCAAACTCCACCCGGGCACACCTTCAACCTCGCGCAGTGGTGCCCGCTAAGCACTTGTACGGACAGGTTCGTACAAATAAGCCATTGCGCCGAGACGGTTTGGAGGTATCTTTCCGCCATGGATTGGCAGCAATTGGCCGCGTTGGTGATCGTTGCCGTGACAGCCGGCCTGCTGCTCCGGAGCAAGTTCCGGCGGCGTGATTTCCGCTTCCAGGAGGACACCCACTGCGGCTGTGCGGGTGCGGGGTCCTTCTCGCCGCAGTCTTCAATTGTCTTTCGCGCCCGCAAGGGCCAGCGCTCTGAAGTGCGGGTGAAAATGAAATAAGACGGCTTGCGTTCGCGCGGCGGTTACGGTAAATTTTTTTTGTTCGCTGAATGGCCATGTGCAAAGTCAGTTCATCCGCGCATTTCATGACCCGCTCGGTCGGGGGTGTGCGTGAAGGCTCCGCCAGGGCTCACTGGGTCCCCAACACCGATGTATATGTCACCGACAACGGCCTGGTGGTGAAGGTGGAGTTGGCCGGAATGCGGAGCGAGCACCTCGAAATCACCGTCGAGGGCAACCGCCTGCGGATCAGCGGCAACCGGCCCGACGGCTGCCGCGCCGCCAAATGCAGTTTCCTGGTCATGGAGATCAATTACGGTTCGTTCGAAAGCCTCCTGGAGGTGCCGGCCGGATACGACTTGAGCCAGGCCAAAGCAGCTTACCTTAATGGTTTCCTGCGAATTGACGTGCCGCTGGCCGCGCGCACATCAAAAACCAACAAGGTGCCGATCGCTGAAGGGAATCCGTCTCTCATCTGAATCTTTTTGGGTGGCGGGCATCTAACTGGCAGAGCGTCGCGATATGACCGCGCCCGATACGGAGTTTATTAGCATCCTCGGAGCCGCCGGCAGTCCGGAAGCGCCCGCGCGCGTTTCCTCGAGTTCACTGCCGGAGTTGCTTCCTATCCTGGGCCTGTCTGACATCGTCATTTTCCCGGGCATGGTGGCGCCCTTGCTGGTCGAGACCCCCCAAAGCACCAAGCTCATCGATGACGTGGTCGCCGGCGACCGCCTGCTGGGGGTCGCGTTGCAACGAAATGCCGACGCCGAAAACCCGGGCCCCGACGAAATGCACGAGGTCGGCTGCGCCGCCCGCGTGCTCAAGATGCTCAAATTCCCCGACAACACGGTTCGCGTGCTGGTCGAGGGCCTCTGGCGCGTTCGCGTAACTCATTACACTTCCACGGACCCTTATCTTTGCGCCAAATTTCAGCTCATCAAGGATGTCACCGAAGATTCCGTTGAACTGACGGCCATGATGCGCAACGCGCAAAGCCAGTTTCAGGAGATCATCAAGCTCTCGCCCGCGCTTTCCGAGCAGATCAAAATCGCCGCGCTCAACACGGAGGACCCGGGGCATTTCGCCGACCTGGTCGCAGTCAATCTGAACCTGGGACTCGAAGAACGGCAGAAGCTGCTCGAAACCGCCTCTGTTAAAGAACGCCTCACCCGGTTGTTGCCCATGCTCAACCGCGAGCACGAGGTCCTCACCCTCAGCTCGAAGATCCAGACCGAAGTCGCCACTTCGATTTCCAAAACCCAGCGCGATTTCTTCCTCCGCGAACAAATGCGGGCCATCCAGCGCGAATTGGGCGAGTCCGACCCGAACGCCGGCGAGATCCGGATGTTGCGCGAGAAGCTCGAGCAGACGCCGATGCCCGCCGAGGCGAAACAAACCGCGGTCCAGGAGTTGGAACGCCTGCAACAAATGCCGCCCGCCGCGGCCGAATACGCCGTAACCCGCCACTACCTCGATTGGATCCTGAGTTTGCCGTGGACCAAAGAAACCCAGGACAAACTCGACCTGGTCGAAGCCGAACGGATCCTCAACGAGCAACATTACGGCCTCACGAAGGTCAAGGACCGGTTACTCGAGTTCCTGGCCGTTCTGAAACGTCGCAAGCTGATTAAAGGTCCGATCCTGTGCCTGGTCGGACCGCCCGGTGTGGGGAAAACTTCCCTCGGCCGCAGCGTCGCCGACGCTCTAGGCCGCAAATTTGCGCGTATCGCGCTGGGCGGCATGCGTGATGAAGCCGAAATCCGGGGCCATCGCCGCACTTACGTCGGCGCCTTGCCCGGCCGCATCATCCAAACCTTGCGCCGGGTCGAAAGCCACAACCCCGTTGTTTTGCTGGACGAACTGGATAAAGTCGGCGCCGATTTTCGTGGTGATCCCGCCTCCGCCCTGCTCGAAGTCCTGGACCCGGCGCAAAACAACACCTTCACCGATCATTACTTGGATTTGCCGTTCGACTTGTCGCGGGTCCTGTTCATCACCACCGCCAATTGGCTGGAGCCGATCCATCCCGCGCTCCGGGATCGGCTCGAGGTCATCGAGTTGCCCAGCTACACGGAAACCGAGAAACTCGAAATCGCGAAACGCTACCTGGTCCCGCGACAAATGGAAGAGCACGGGCTGGCGCGCGGCGAAGTCCGCATACCGGAGAAAACCTTGCGGCGGCTCATTCACGATTATACGCGGGAAGCCGGGGTCCGCCAGCTCGAGCGGGAGATCGCCGCCTTGACCCGCAAAGCGACCCGCCGGATTGTCAGCAACGGAGATTTTCCCCGCCCGCTCGTGATCCCGGATGACGCGCTTAAGACTTACCTTGGCGCCGCAAAATTCATTAACGAAACCGCTGAGACCATCAAGGAAATCGGCATCGCCACCGGCATGGCCTGGACGCCGGTCGGTGGGGAAGTGCTGTTCGTCGAAGCCACCCGAATGCCCGGCAAAGGCGGCCTGCTCCTGACCGGCTCGCTCGGTGAAGTGATGAAGGAGAGCGCTCAAACCGCTGTCAGCTATCTGCGCAGCCAGTCCGCCGCGCTCGGGATCGATTTGGCTGATTATAGCCAGTTCGATATCCATATTCATGTCCCCGCCGGCGCCACCCCCAAAGACGGACCCAGCGCCGGCGTCGCCCTGGTCGCCGCCCTTGCTTCCTTGCTGACAAGAAGGCGCGTGCGCTCCGATGTCGCCATGACCGGCGAAATCAGTTTGCGCGGTCGTGTCCTCCGCGTCGGCGGCATCAAAGAAAAGGTTTTGGCCGCCGCCCGGTTCGGCCTCAAAAGCGTCATCCTGCCCGACCAAAACCAGCCCGATTGGACCGAGGTCCCCGAAGAGGTCCGCAACAAGCTCAAAGCGCATTTCATCCGTCACATCTCCGAGTTGATGCCGCTGGCTCTTCGCGGGAAATGAAATCGCGCCTGCCGAGAGCCGGGTTTGGTGTCTTGTTTACTGCGGCCCTCCTGCTGCCGCCGCTCTCACCCTGCCTCGCCCAGCCGAAATCAGGATTGAAGCCGCTGGTCGAGCTCGATCCGGTGGAAGGCCGAAAACAGGCCGCCGAACTCGTCGACAACCTGCGGCGCATCAAGCCGACGCAGGATATGACCCAGACGCTCGTGTTCAAGATCACCGACCGCGACGACCGGGATAGCCAGGTGTCCGTGCGATTCGAGATTGTTTGTACGCCGACCAACTTCCTGAATGTTTATCAAACCGTTCCGCCCGGCGATTCGAGTCGGGGGACGAAGCTGACCATCGTCCACACTCTGAGCCAGCCCAACGAATATTGGATCTGCGACCCGGCTGATGCCCCGGCCCGAAAACTCGCTGCCGGCGAATTATCACTTCCGTTCGCCGGCTCGGACTTTTGCGCCGCCGATCTCGGGCTCGATTTCCTGTATTGGCCGGAGCAACGCGTTACTCGGCGTGAGATGAAGCGATCCGTTTTTTGCCAGAAGCTGGAGAGCACCGATCCTCGCCCCGTCCCGGGTGGCTATTCGAAGGTGGTGTCCTGGGTCGGCGCCAACCGTCCGGATGAGCTGGTTCTCGTGCGCGCAGAAGCGTACGACGCGAAAGGCAAGCTGCTCAAAGTCTTCGAGCCCACGAAACTGGAGAAGGTCAACGGCGTTCAGGAACTCGAGGAGATGATCATTTGGAATCGGCAGGCCGGCACACGCACGAAGATTGAGTTTAAATTCGACGACCGCCGGGCAGGCGCCGCCACCCGCCGCTAGACGCTCTCGCCTCCGCGCGCCCTCAGTCCTCCGCGAACAAGTACTCCAGGTCGGTCTTGGAGAGACTGCGGGCAAAGCCTTCCTCACCCAGCACGTCGGCGATCGTTTGGGCTTTGCTCTGTTGGAGGTCCCAGATCTTTTCTTCAACCGTTCCCGGCGAGATCAGCCGATACGCGTTGACGGTTTGGGTCTGGCCGATGCGATGTGAGCGGTCGATGGCCTGGGCTTCGACTGCCGGGTTCCACCAGGGATCGTAGAGCACGACGTAACTGGCGGTGGTCAGGTTCAGCCCGGTTCCGGCGGCGCGCAGGCTCAGCAGGAAGACCGACGCGTTCGGATCGTTCTGAAACGCGCTGACGACTCCCTGCCGGTCTTTGGTTTGACCCGTCAGAATGTGCGTCGGGATTTGGCGTTCACGGCATTCCCGCTCGAGCAATTCCAGCATCTGCACGAATTGGCTGAACAGCAGCACTTTTTGCCCCTCAGCCAGCAGCGCGTCCAGCAGTTCAAACAGAATTTCAGTCTTGCCCGAAGCCGCTTCGTTGCCGACGAGCTTGGGATGGCAACAAATCTGGCGCAGCCGCGTCAGCGCCGCCAGCACGTGAATCTTGCTTTTGTTCAGCCCTTTCTCCGCGACGGTCTTCATCACCTGCTCCCGGCTGCGGCGCAACTCGGCGAGATACAGCTTGCGCTGATCCTCGCCCAATTCGCAGTCCCGGCGTTGTTCGATCCGCTCGGGCAAATCTTTCGCCACATGCTTTTTCAAGCGCCGCAACAACAGCGGCCGCAACTTCGCCGAAAGCCGCTTCCGGCCAATGGCCTGGGCCGATGCCGCGTCCTCCCCGCGCGGTTCGTAGGCCTCGCTGAACTGGTCCTGGTTGCCGAGGTAGTTGGGCTGGATGAAGTCAACAATGCTCCACAGGTCCAGCAACCGGTTCTCCAGGGGCGTGCCGGTCAGCGCCAGCCGGTGCTCGGATTTGAGCTGCTTGACCGACTGGGTTACCTGCGCGCCCGGGTTCTTGATGAACTGCGCTTCATCAAGGATAACCGCCCGGAAGGCGAATTTCTGCAACTGCTCCAAATCGCGGCGCAGCAGCGCGTAATTCGTGACAATAATGTCGTGTTGCGGAATTTGCTTCCGCAAATTATGCCGCGCCGCGCCGCTTTCCAGTACCAGCACCTTCATACCCGGGGTAAACCGGTTTGCCTCGCGGCGCCAGTTGTGCAGCACCGAGGCCGGGCAGATCACCAAGGACGGTTTGGGGTCCTTGCCATTCCGTTCTTTCAACCACACCAGCCAGGCCAGAGTCTGGACTGTCTTACCCAAGCCCATGTCGTCCGCCAGAACGCCGCCCAGCCGGATCTTCGACAGGTGGCACAGGAAGTCGAAGCCATCTTTTTGGTACGGCCGCAGCGTGGCTTGCACTCCGCCCGGCAACGCGGCGGCCGGAACACCCCGGAACTCCTTCAACCGCTGGCGCAAGGCCTTCGCTTGCGGCGATTCCGAGAACCGCTGTAGAGCCTGCTCGTCCAAATGCGCCACCTGCTCCAACCCGATCCGCTGCGCTACAGGCACCAGGCCGTCAACTCCCATTTCCGCCATCGATTCGTGCGCCGTTTGCACCGCCGCGGAGTCCAACTCCACCCAACCCGCGTCGGGCAGTCTAATGAAGCGACCGGTCGCAGTTTGCAGTCGCTGCAGGTCCGCCGGCGTCAGCTTCAGACTCTCCTGCTCCCATTCCGCCGAAACGCACAGCCAATCGATGCCGCTGCCCTTCACCACTAACCGCGGACGCAGCTGCCGCGGGTTCATAAACAGGCGATGGAAAGCGGCATTTCCCAGATAGTCGGCCGCCGATGGACGATCCTGCCAGGCACGAGCCAGCGCGCTGAGGAAGGCTTCCGTTGCATCGCCAATCCAAAGTCCGGGCTCGGGCGTGAACCAGTCCAACTGCCGCAACCACAGTGTCGCCGGCTCGAGTCTGGGATCATCCAGAATTTCAGGCTTGTCCGTCGGTCGCTTCCTGGGTTCCTGCAGTTGCCATTCGTGGCCGTTCCAAATCCAGACGCTGTTGTCCCGCTGGCTTACGGCCAGCAAGCGCAATCGTATCGTTTCATCCTGCAACTCGAAAACGAACTGCGGCCTGGCCGCGTGCGTGACACAGAGCTGGTCCCAATCCACGCCGTGGTTGGACTGCGTCTTGCGCAGGTGCATCAGCAGCCTGTGGCTAAGCTTGCGAACGGGCACGGCGGGCTGGTTGGCCCAATACTCAAGCAACTGGGCGGGAGGCGCGTTGCGCAGCAGGTAAAACCTTCCTCCCGCCAGCGCCAGCGGCGGCCGTTGATTGAAGAACCGAACGTCGTGTATCGCGTGGGTCTTGCCCCCGGGAACCGTGAGCCGGTGAGTGAACGAGAGTTCCTGGTCCCCGTTTTGCAGGTGCGGCGTTAGTTCGGCGACCTCCCCGAGGAAGGAAAGCGTCCCGCCCCCTTCCGCCGCGGGCAATTCCAGCCGCGTTGTGCCGCCCCACCGGGCCAGCCAGTGCAGCAGCTCTAACTCGGTCAGCACCATGCTTCCCTGCCGCTCCGCACGGCCCGCATGCACCTGTGCCAACCATTCGATAAAGTCCCAATCCTCAGGCCGAAACAACTCCTGTTCGTGCGCCGCGCGATTCGCGAGGTCCACCAGCTCGTCAAGGGTTTTCGCCTTCTCCCCGGTGCGCGGCCTCAGGACGATGAACTGGACCGCCAATCGTTGCCGCCCGGGAGCCTGGTCGTCGGGTTCGCAATGGCACAGCACGCGCAGACTGGCGCGAGGAGTGTCCAGGTGCGCCGGGCGGGGTGGAAACAACCACGCCTCCAACTGCTGAACCAGTTGGCGTTCCTGGGCCGCTCGTTCAACCGCGGCGAAACGGTCCAGGTTGCCGTAACTAGTCAATTCGGTCGGCAGCGGCCGTTTGGCCCGCAGAAACAGGAACGCAACTTCTTCCAGCCGGGCTCCCCCCCGGGCTGACAACAGGCGCGGCCACCAGTCGTTGCTGGGAAAGTCCTTCCGCGACAACGATAATTTTTCGAAGTAATCCTCCAGCAGCAGCCATGCCCTCTGCGAGTCGCCGCACGCCGAAAAGCTCCTTAACAGGTCCTCGCGCTCCGAGACCGCAGCTTTCGAATCGGAAAGTTCCCGGCGCAGATCGGCCAGCGCACCGTAGGTTTTTGAAAGCACCGTGTTCTGGGCATCGTATTTCGACGGTTGCCCCGAACGCGACCCGTTTCCGCTTTTGGCTAGAGCTCTGGCCATCTGACTGTACCCGTATATGGGTGCCTATCATCCCGCCACAGAATGCCCCCTCTGGTCAATAGAAATGTAAAGATTTCAGCTCGTCACTAATTCCTTGGCCCACCGATCGCCCCCCTCTTTCTGTTGCGCAATCCCCGCACTCTTGCCAGCATGCGCCGCATGCTAAGATCCCTGTTTACACGGCTGGCAGGGCTAGCGCTTTCGGCTGCCCTTGTGCTGGTCTGCTCATGCAAACCGAACACCGAAACCTTCGAACGCGAGATGACGGTCGGCCAGGGCTCGCTGCAAAAAGGCGACGCGACCAATGCCATCGCCGCCTACTCGAGAGCCGTCCAACTCGCGCCCGAGAGCATCGACGCCCACCTCAACCTGGCCAATGCGTATCTGCTGGCGAATAACTCCGAGGCGGCCATTGCGCAATGCAAGCAGGTGCTCAACCTCGACCATAACCAGGCCGCCGCCTATTACCTCATGGGCTGCGGCTACCTGCGCCTCAACCTGGCTGAACCCGCCATCCAGGCCTTCCAGGAATCCCAGAAGATCGATCCCGCTGTCGATGCTCTGAATTTCCAGCTCGGCATCGCCCAGGAACGCGCCGGGCATCTGGAGGATGCCATTCGGGAATTCGAGACCCTGGTGCAATTCGTGCCGGAACATCCCTCGGCGCACTATCAGCTCAGCCGCCTTTACCAGCGGGTGGGGCGCAGTGACGAGGCGGCCAGGGAGCTGGCCAAGCATCAGCAGAATCTTGCCAAAAACCCCAACGTGTCTCTGAGTCCCGTCGCGCTCGAACGCTGCAAGTACACCCAGCCACGGATCGCCTTTCGCCTCGAGCAACCGGATCCCTCGGGTGTGCCAGTGCGCTTCGTCGAGGCCACAGGGTCTATGTTCGGCTCCGACGCCGCGACTTGTCTCGGACCGGTCGGTGTCATCGACTTCAACCACGATGGCCGCAATAGTCTTTTCGTCGTCCAGAGTAACGGCTTTCGCTTGCTCAACAACATCAACGGCCGGTTTGAACCAGGGCCCGTCGTCCCTCCGGCCTCGTCCGCCGCCCTTCCGGTTCCCCTCCTGTTCACCCGCTGCCTCGTCGGCGATCTCAACAATGACCGGTTCGAAGACGTGGTGCTTCTGGGCGAGCGGGTTTCGTATGTGTTCAGGTTCGCCACGAATGGCCAGTTCCGGGAGGTGACCGCGGCCGCCGGCCTGAAAGGTCTCAAAGCCAGGGACGCTGTGCTGGCCGACCTGGACTTCACCGGCAAGCTCGATTTGCTCACCCTTTTGCCCGGCGGGGAAGGCGTTCGCCTCTATCGCAACCTCGGCAGTTTCTATTTCCAGGAACATACCAACTCGGGTCTACCGTCACTGATGAAGGGGCTCGAGACCGCCGCCGTCGAGGACTGGCAGGGTGAGGATGTGCCCGGAGTTTTCCTGGCCCGCGCGGGACAGCCGCCTGTCTTTTTTGCCAAGCAGCGCGCTGGGTCCTTTGTCGAAACCAACCTTGCCGCGAGTTTGCCCGCCGCTTCCTTTGTCGCCTTCGGGGATTTGAACAACGATCTCCTGATGGACATCGTGCTGGCCAACGATCGGGAAATCACGGTCGTGTTTGGTGGCGCCGGCGCGCGGCAGACGCTCCCGTTCAAAGGGCTGCAACCCAAGGGAATCAAACTGCTGGATTACGACAACGACGGCTGGCTGGACATTTTCGCCTACGGCAGCGGCGTTCGCGCCTGGCGCAATGCCGGCAAGGCCGGCTTTCAGGAAGTGGCTTCCCGGGTTGGCCTCGACAAAATTGGAACGGTCGATTTTGTCGCTGCCGCGGATTTTGACAACGACGGCGACACCGACCTCGTGCTCAGCACACCCAAGGGACTGCAGTTTTGGCGCAACGACGGCGGCAACGCCAACAAACAGCTCAAGCTGCAACTGGTCGGCAACCGATCGAACGCCTCCGCGCTTGGCGCGCGCGTCCAGTTCGTCGCCGGCCATTGGCGCGCCATCCGCACCCTGAACGAACTCCCCTTCGAGGTCGGCACCGGCCAGCACGACAAAATCGAGATGCTCCAAACCCGCTGGTCCGACCTCGCGACGACAATGCTCGACGTTCCGGTCCAAAAGCAGCCCCTCAGCCTGGTCGAACTGGTTGTGCCAACCGGTTCGTGTCCCTACCTTTACGCCTGGAATGGCCGGGTTTTCCGATTCGTTACCGACATGCTCGGGGCGGCGCCGCTGGGCTTGCCGATCAGTCATAACCGTTACGTCGCGCAGGACCCCGAAGAATTCCTCGCGCTGGGCGGCGAGGCAGAGTTTCCCGCCCGCAACGGCCAACACGAAATTCGCATCACCGAAGAGCTGCGGGAGGTCCTCTACCTGGACCAGGCGAGACTAGTCGCGGTGGATCATCCGGCGGGAACACTCATGGTGCCGACCAGCAAGATGCATGCAGGCGGGCCCTTCCCGCCGCACGAACTCTGGACTCTGAAGCAGCGCCAAACCGTGCAGCGGGCCGTCCGCAGCGACGGCGAGGATGTCACCGAGGCGCTGCGCGCCATCGATGGTAATATGGTCCGCCCCGTTCGCCTCCGAGAACCGCAACTGCGCGGCCTCGCTGAGCCGTTCTCGGTGACTTTTGATTTCGGGGAGTTGCCCGAAAACGTGCCGCTGGTCCTCGTGCTGAACGGCTGGCTGCGGTTCGGCGGCGGCATGGCCAACATCGCCGCGTCGCTCGACCCCAACCTGCCGTTTCCGTTTCCCGCCCTCGAGGCCGAACTGCCTGACGGCGCCTGGAAAACCGTGCTCGGGGACGTTGGCGTGCCGGCCGGCAAAACCAAAGCCATTCTCGTCGACCTCGAAGGCAAGCTCCCCGCCGGCACGCGCCGCCTCCGCCTGACCACGGCCTACGAACTTTATTGGGACCATGCGATTCTCTGTGAAAAGGCTTCCCCGGCGCAGAACCGCGTCACCGTACTGAACCCCGACAGCGCCGACTTGCACTGGCGCGGTTTCAGCGAGTTTGCGCGGCTGCCCGAGTGGCTGCCGCTCACGCCCGAATACGACAAAGTGTCCGCCACTCCTCCCTGGCGGCGCGCCGTTTCGGGATGGTGCACCCGTTATGGTCCTGTGGATGAGTTGGTGGCTCAGAAGGACAACGCGCTCGCGCTCCTCAACGGCGGCGATGAGCTGGCTTTGAGTTTCCGGGCCGACCGCCTCCCTCCCGTCTCTGCCGGCCTGCAGCGGGATTTCTTCCTCTACGTCGTCGGTTGGGACAAAGATGCCGACTTCCACGTCGGCCAAGGCTGGCGAGTCGAACCGCTGCCGTTCCTGGGCATGGACGACCAGAACTACGACAGTCTGTCGCGCCCGCCCGCCCTCAAGGACGATTGGATTCCACGCTACAATACCCGCTGGGTTGGACCCATGGTTCTCCGGGCGGAAACCAACCGCCGCTAACCGCCGGG
>DATDCV010000004.1:0-10841 GCA_036524155.1 Verrucomicrobiia bacterium | reverse complement strand
CCCGTCTGGATGCCGCGATGAAGACCCTCACGGACACCTTGCGTCCGTGGACGATCGATTTCCACGTCGCCCAGAACGACGCCACCGTGAAAGGCTCCGGCACCCACGACAAAACCGGCCACCATTGTCTGCCGAACGATCCCAACGGGAAACTGGCTATCGCTCGCCACGCCGCCTATTGGTTGAAAGGGTCTGCCGGCCAGCCCACCGAGGCCATTCGGCACGTCTGCTGGGACGGTTGCATGTTCCCGAACGAGGTGATGATGAAGGCGGATACTTGGAACGACATTCTCCGCACCATGATCGCCGTGCGCGACGCTCACGGATGGACCGACGAACCACCAACCGCCCGCGTCGAGGAACGACCGGTCCGTGTCACCTCTGCCAGGAAAGCCAAACCTGCACCCCGAAAACCGGCGAAGGCAAAAGCGGTTAAGCGCGCCGCGAAACAGGTCCGCGCGAAGCGAGTGATAAAGAAGAAACTCCAGCGAGCAAAGACTGCCCGCAAGGCGAAGGGCAGGAAGACTCCCATCCGGAAGGCCGCTCCGAGACGCAAGGCGCGGCGTTAGCAGAAAGCGCGTCCACCCACCCTGGATCGAGGCGTGATAAACGCGGCCTCGGATTGTAATCATCACTCTCCCACGGGGGGGTTATGGTGCAATCATGTTGACGCGAGATACGATTCTGGTGCGGGAACGCTGGCAGTGCTTCAGCCTTGAACGCAGGCCGTCAACCGCACGGCCAAACGGCTTGTACCTGGTGACCGAGCACGAAATCCAGGCGCTTGAAGCAGCGCTCGAAGAAGGGCGAATGCCGGTAGATTTTGAACGGAAACTCTGCCGACTGGGCGGAGGCGGCCTGATCGAGCGCTATGTGGCCCAGAACTGCAGGTTGATCTTTTCCTTGCTGCTCGCCGCGCGTCAGGGTTTATGTGACAGCCTGAGCGACGCTGTTCGCGACCGGCTGCTGCGGGTGCTAGCTTATGTGCGAAAGGATGAAGACGCGATCCCTGATTATCGGGTCGACGGTTTCAAAGATGACGCACAGGAGATCCGCAGCCTTGAGGCCGATCTGGGGCCGGTCCTTCAGGAGTACAAGCGGTGGCGCCTGCGTCATCAGGTTCCGGGAATCTGGCTGCGCGCCGACGCACAGCCCTCCAAGCCCCGGGAAGCGGCCTCTCGCACGTGGGGAAGCTGATCGGATTTTGCGAGCGACTCGTAGAGCGATTTGGCGTCCGGCCTGTGTCCCGTGGCGAGCAACCGCTCGGCGCACGCCAGCATGGCATCCGCGACGAACGGCCGCAGGACCTCCGCTCCTTTCGCAAGGCATTGTTTCAACGCTTTGGCCGACTTTGCCGAGCCGATCGCGCCAAGCGCGCCTGCCGCGGCGGCCGCAATTTCCCGGTCGGGATCCTTCAAAATCTCCGTGAGAGCACCCACGCTAGCGGCATCCGCTCGGGCACCGAGAGATCGGATGGCCCCGGCTTTTTCGGCGCGGTTGAGTTTGACCAGCGACTTGACCAGCGCTGTCGACGCCGATTCGCCCGGCAGCTTTTCAAGCGCGTTGCGCGCGGGCGTGGAATTAATGGGGTCGCCAAGCAACGCCGCCAGGGCTGACACGCAGGCGTCGGAGCCGACCAACGCAAGCTTGGAGCAGATGTATTCGACGGCCGCGGGGGTAGGCTTTTGCTGGAGGACGGCCAGCAACGAGGCCTCGATCTTCGCGCGCGCGCTCGGATCGGGAAGCGCATCCCTCACCGCGTCATCCAAGGGACAAAGGGCGGCGCGGCCCGACCCGGTGTCATAGGCCCTGAGTGCGGCGAGTGCGTCAGAGGAGAGTTGGCTTGCCTTGGCCGGTAGAAGATCTTTGGAACTGGAATCGCTCATAAAGATTCGGGAGTTACTGGCTCAGGTTTAGGCAGCTCGCGTTGAACCGTTCGATACCGGCCCGAGTGCCTTCGGCTGATTGGACCAGGAAAAGGGGTTGCAGGCCGAGTCGCTTGCTTTCGACCAGCAGCCTCGTCATCTGCTCGCCTGCCAGTGCGAATGGGCCGAGTTCCGCGACCAGTAATCGCTGTCTCAGGAGTTGCGGCGCGGTGACGAGAGAATCGCGGACGGTTTCCCCGAAACCAATCCACGCGCCAATGTTCTGGCTTCTGTTTTGGCAGGCCGTCAATGCTTTCCTGGCCGCCAACATTTGCGGTTGTTGCCGGTTGCCGCCCAGAGCGACCGAAATGCCATATTCCACGGAATACCGTTCTACGACGTCCATGACTTTTGCCGATGGTTCACATATAAAAGTTTCAATTCCCATTTTCCGTCCGAACTCGAAAAGGCCTCGCCACCCGGCCTCGTCGGCCGGTGTCTCATGGACTGCGTAGGAAACCAGCCGTAGACCCGCAGTCTCAAGTTTGAGCCGCATCGCGGTAAGCTGCGTATCGGTGAGTCCCGGTCCGAAGGGCTCCGGGCTTTCCGCGCCGGCCTGCTGGGCGCTGGAGCCGCCGATATACGCCAATTGAAGCGCGGCGGCGTTTTCAATCGCGGCAGCGAACGTAGGTTCTTTCCCGGCCTGCAAAGCGATGCGCCAGCCGAGCTTTTCCTGGGCCCGGACAGCCGGAGTGCATTTGGCGCTCGGCGTGGTTGGGCATTTCAAGTCGCCCAGAGCGAACTGCAGGGCGCCCAGATAGAACTGCAGCATCTTCGCGTCCCAGAAGACATAGTTGTTATGCGCGATGGTGCAGTAAAAGATGCGGCCGCGGCCGTAGTTCCGGATCCAGGCGACGGCGTAATCGTGGTCGGGACGATAGCAATCGCCGCGAGCCTGGCCGCTGTCCGGGTCGCATTTGGCGGTGTCGATGCTCAGCAGAACCCGCTCGCGGTTGCGCGAGTAGGTGCCTTGTGGCCGAAAGAACTCGTCGCGGTAATCGAAACCGTCCGCGCCGAACACCGCGGTGATGGGGTTCGCCGGGTCATCCAGCTTCATCCAGATGTGCTCGGTGCTGTCCTTGTGGTTTGCGCCGCGCGCGCCGATCAAATAACCGAACTCCGGCCAGTCTTCGACGGCGCCGGGCCAGCGGGTGAAGGCGACCGAGGTGCCATGGACGCCTAGCAGACCACCCCCGCCGGTAATGAACTCGAGGAGGTTCTGGCGGAGGTCCGCGTTGGTGAAACAGTTCCCGACGGTGTTGTTGAAGAAGACCGCGTCGAATTTCTTCAGTGACTCGCGGCTGAAGACGGCGGGATCGTTGCTGACCTCGGTGTCGAATGCGCCGGTCTTGCGGCCCATCAGGGTGAAGGCTTCGTTCGCATAGGCCATGGAGGGGTGCCCGCCATATCCAACGTTCAGCGTGAAGATCAGCAGCCGGCGCGGTTTGGCGGGAGGCGCCAGGGATTTTTGCGGAAGTGCCTGCTCGATTCGGGCGCGCTCTTCGGCGCTCTGGATAAAGGACTGCGATTGCCCGGCAGGTACGCAGATGCTGAGCAGCGCCGCAAAAAGAAGCATTCTCATGATGGTTGGTCTCACTGAGGTTTAGGCCGTCCAAACGCGAGTTGCGCGGGAGAGCAGCCGATTGGCAGCTTCATTGCCGATGAATATTTCCTTTACAGGGTCCCATTTCAGCGATTGGCCGGTCCAGAAGCAGATGTTTAGCAGGTGACCGATCGCGGCGCCGCGGTGCCCGATTTCTTCGTCCGCGCTTGGAGCTTTACGCTCGCGGACGCATTTCAGCCAGTTGGCGTGATGGTCATTCGAGCCGATGTTGACCTCGGGAGTTCGTTTCAAGCCCATCTCTTCGAAGAGGGATTCGGGATCGCCTTCGAGTTGGCCGCCGCCGGACATCGTGGTAAGCCAGCCACGTTCACCGACGAACAGGCCGCCGAACATGCCGGCCAGCCGTGCGTTCGCCGGCGCAGCGTGGTACAGGTCTTTCACCTGGCCCCAGTGATCGACAAAGTGGAGCAGAGCGCCGTTGGCGTACCGGCACGTGATGGTCGGAAAGTGCTTGGCAGACGGGTGGATGATCTCGACCGGGCCGCTATTCTCGTATCCGAGCGCCCATTGGATGACATCCGCGGCGTGCGAGAGAAACCACGTGGACGAAGTGACGCCGAACGCGTCGCAGAACGACCAGGGCACTACCCCGGGCGACGGGTTGACGTGGTAGAGGCGGTTGTAGGGCCGCCAGGGGGCTGGGCCGACCCAGAGGTTCCAATCCAGTCCTTCAGGCACTGGTTCTGCCGGCAGCGCGAAATCCATCGGCACATATGCTTTGCCGCATTTTTCGATGTCCAGCACCTTCGCGTACGGCTTATAGCGTTCTCCCCCAAACCAATTCGACAGCGGATGCAGATTTGTGAAGACACACTTGATTTTGCCCAGGCGGCCGTCGCGAATGAACTGGCAAACCTTGCGAACGGCCGGGATCGAGCGGTACTGGGTGCCGGTTTGAAACACACGTCCGTAACGGCGGACCGCCTCCACGATCGATCGTCCTTCCTGCATAGTGACCGAGACCGGCTTTTCGCAGTACACGTCCTTTCCCGCCTTTGCGGCGTCGATGGACTGCAGCGCATGCCAGTGGTCGGGCGTCGCAATGAGCACCGCGTCAATATCCGCGCGGGCCAGGATCTCCCGATAGTCATTGTACGCCGCGCATCCTTTGTAGCCGCCGTCCGGTTGGTTCGCCGCATAGATTTCGTTGGCCGTGTTCCGCGCCGCTTCACGCCGGGTCTGGTCCACTTCGCAGACGGCGAGCAGGTGGAAGTTCTTGTCGTAGGCGAGCCGGTGCAGATGCCCGCTGCCCATCGCGCCCCGGCCGATCAGCGCCACGGTGAGACGATTGCTGGGCGCCGTGCCGCCGTCTGCGCCGCGGGCCGCGGAGGGAATCAGTTCCGGCACGGCAATGAGGCCGGCTGTGGCAAGGCTGCGCTGAAGGAAACGACGGCGACTGATTCCTTCGCCGGAGGCAGTGTTTTGTTGCCGAGAAATCAGACCATGACCGAAGCCGCGCGTGATTTTCATGACCACGGCGAGCGTGTCATGAGTGACGGGCCAGGGTCAAGAAACATGAACAACCAGTGGTACCCCCCATCAGTCTAGGGTCGGAGCGCCGAGTTGTACTCGGCTACAGGAGGCCGTCGGTTCGCTTAAGCCGATTAGAAATCGGCGCTCCGACCCAAGACTGAGGCGATACAACCAGTGATTGATTCCCGGGCGGCGGTCACTAATCTGGCCGCGATGAACACCACGACAAACGAGGCTGACCAGGCAATGGGTTGGTTGCTGGGGCGACGCAGCATTCGGACCTACCACCGGGGCGAGTTGGATGAGACAACGATTACCCGGCTGCTGGAGGCAGCAATGGCTGCGCCCTCTGCCGCCGCGAAGGACCCCTGGCGGTTTGTAGTCGTTCGGAGCCGGTCGAAGCTCGAACAAATGGCTTGCGTATTGAGCGGCGGCGAGATGCTGCTGCTAGCTGGTACTGGGATCGCGATATGTGGAGACCTGAAAGCCGCACACGATTCCCAGCTCAGTTATCTTTTGCAGGATTGCGCCGCCGCGACGGAGAACCTGCTGTTATGTGCGCATGCTCAGGGGTTGGGAGCCTGCTGGCTGGGAGTGCATCCGCGAGAGCAAAGGATGGCCGCCATGAAACGGATCCTCTCCCTGCCCGAGGCTATCGTGCCTGTGGCCTGCGTCTCCGTCGGTCATCCCGCCGAGCAAAAAGCCGCGCGCACCCGTTATGCACGCGAGTACGTTCACTGGGATAACTGGTGACAAAACGTAGCGCAGCCGTCCTCGGCTGCGAGTTTGGGCGGCGTCCCGCCGCCAAAACCCGGAGCAGAACCGGCGGCGGGCAGCAATTCTCACTTTGGCGTTGTGGCGCAGCCGTCCCGGTTGCGAGTTCAGACGGCGTCCCGCCGTTCGCACCTTCCTGGGGCGGGACGCCCCATTGACCCGCGGGCGAGGACGCCCGCGCTACGCCAAAGTGAGAATTGCTGGGCGGCGGGTTGCATCCCTGGCGGCTTGCGTTATATTGCTCGACGATGGGCCCCTTAATCAGGAGCGCTCGCGTTTGTACCCCAGTAGCGAGGCCGGCGCTTTGTAGCGTCAAGTGCTGGCTGCGCTCAAATCTCCGAGACACCTAACCAATCCACCCTATGTTATCCCGTTATTGTTTAGTCAGCGCATTGGCGCTGGCGGCCAGCATGCCAACCGCCAAAGCTGATTACGCCAGCACAGTGACCAGCCTCAACCCGATCGCCTATTATCGGCTCAACGAAACAACACCGGTCCCGCCAGCCGACATCGCCACCAATAGTGGCACCTTCGGCGCCTCTGCCACCGGCTATTATTTCAACAGCCCGACGCATCCGGCTCCAGGCGCGCTCGCTGGCAGCACCGATACCGCGGCCGCTTTCAGCGCTGCTGCCAAGAACGCCATGCTCGTTCCCTGGTCCTCGACCCTTAATCCCCGCCCGCCGTTTTCCATCGAAGGCTGGTTTTATCCGGCCAGCTCCCCGAACGGCAACCCAGCCACTACTCCGTTGGCTTCACTCACCGTTGCCAATGGCCGCTGCGGCTGGATTCTCTACACCGTTGGCGATGGCACGGGCACCACGGGAGGCTGGAACTTTCGGACCGGAGATTCCACGGGATACCGGCTGAACTTTACTGGCGCCACCCCCATAGCCGCCGGCAACTGGTATCATGTTGTGGTCACCTATGACGGCACCAATGCCGTCATGTACGTCAACGCCAGGCAGGACGCGACAGCAGCCAACAGCATTTACACGCCTAATACGGACACGGCGTTAGGCATCGGCGCCCGTGGCGACAAAAATTTTTGGTACGATGGCACCGTGGATGAGGTGGCGATCTACACCAATGTCCTGTCGGCCGCTGAGGTTCAGGCTCACTACGAGAACGGTACCAATTCGGCTTCCGGCGAGGCCTATGCGCCGTTGGTGTTGGCCAAGAACCCGTTGCTCTATTATCGGCTCGGCGAGCCCGCCTACGTTCCGCCTCCCGGTCTTGTGACCGCTGTGAACCTGGGCAGCCTTGGCCCGGCGGCCGATGGCATCTATAATCCGGGCGCCCAGGACAATGTGAGCGGCGCGCCTTACTCAGGTATGGGTGCGGGCAACACCGCTTGCGCGTTTAACAGCATCATTGGCGACGTGCAGATCCCGGGCCCAAGCGTCCAAACCGACCAATTCACAATGACCTGCTGGTTCAAGCGGACGGGCGCCCATCAAAACGGCCAGGCGATGATTTTCAGCCGTCCCACCGACCCCACGAGCGTTGGCTTCGGCTTTGGCTACAATGCCCCCGGGCCAGGCGTCGACCAACTCAACGTGCACTGGAATGAAGGGCCTTCGTCGTGGCTGACAGGTTTGGTTCCGCCGAACGACATCTGGTGTTTTGGCGCGGCGGTGATTACGCCCACCAACGTCACCGTGTATCTGAACAATTCCTCGGCCACGACCGCCTGGAATTTTGGCGCGAATGCCGTTCACGATTTCAGTGCCGCGCCGCTGTTTATCGGCAAAGATCCAGTGGGCGGGGGATACCCGCCATTTAATGGCAGCATTGATGAAGTCGCGTTATTTGACCGCGCGTTGACGGCGGCTGAGATCCAAACGCTGTTCAACTCGTCGCAAATGGCGCCCCAAATCACAGGCCTGACGCGGACTCCGGCCGATCCCCTGTTCGAAGGTTATAACATCACCATGACGGCGTCCGTCGCGGGCATCCCGCCGTTTGCCTACCAGTGGTACAAGAATGGCTCCTCGCTGAGCGGCAAAACCTCAACGACTCTGAACATCGCGTCAGCCGCCACCACCGATTCGGGGAATTACACCTTCGTGGTGACCAACGCGTACGGGGCTGCGACCAGTGCCGTCCAGGTTCTTGCGGTTTCCGCCAGCCCGCCAACTGTATTGGCTCAAACGACTCCCGACGTGACTCGCGCGATCGGCGGTTGGGTCACCTACAGCGTGACGGCGGGCGGCAGTTCCCCGATCAGTTACCAGTGGAACCATGGCGCATCCGCTATTGCCGGGGCCACAACTTCGGTTCTCAGGCTGACCAATTTGCAGCTTGCGGATGCCGGCGCCTACAATGTCACCCTCACCAATCCGTATGGCACCGCGAACAGCACCTCCGGGACCGTTACTGTGTTCGCTGTCACTAATTACCCGTTTGCGGCGCTGTACGGCAACCCGCTGGCCTATTTCCGGCTCAACGAAGCCAGCGGCACCACCGCTTTTGATTATGCTGGTGGCTTGAACGGAACACTCAACGGCCCCGTCGTCATGGGCGCATCCGGTCCGCAGCCACCCACTTGGGTCGGATTTGAATCAACCAACACCGCGTTCACGTTCAATGGAAGCAGCACGAGTGTGCGGTTGCCCTCTCTCAACCTGGCCACCAACCAGATGACCATTGTGGCGTGGATCAACCCGGCCGGGCCACAGAGCGACCAGACCGGCATCTTCAATACCCGCTCTTCGACCGGCACGGCGGGCTTCTTCCTGAACTACAACAACAACAACGCGCTGAGCTATGTTTGGGAGGGAACCGGCAGTTGGGCCGAGTTCCAATCCGGTCTGGTTCCGGTGATTGGTCAATGGAACTTTGTCGCGCTGGTGATCGACCCGGTGAAGGGCACGGCGTACCTGGACGACGGCACCGGGCTGAAGTCTGCCGTTTATTCCCCCAAGGAAGGCAACAAGACGGTGATCTGGGACGCCCCTTTCATTGGCGTGGACAGCGGCTACAACCGCTTTTTCAACGGTTCCATTGACGAGGTGGCTGTTTATAACCGTGCGCTGAGCCCGGCGGAAATTGCGAACCTCGACTTGCTGGGTTTTGAAGGCCCCGTTGCGCCACGCATCACCCAGCAGCCAGGTTCCGTTACCGGGTACGCAGGGCAACCGGCGGAGTTTTCGGTGGGTGCCTTGGGCGCCTTGCCTCTGAGCTATGAATGGCATCATGCGGGCACCAACGTGCCGGGTGGGAACAGGGCGGCGCTCACGCTCGCGAGTCCCTGGTTCACCGACGCCGGAGATTACGACGTGCGTGTCAGCAACAGCATCGGTTCAAGCAATAGCCAGTCGGCGACGCTAACGGTATTGGCCGCGCCTATGTTCTCCAACCTCACAAACGAGTTGGTGCTGCACCTGAAATTCGACGGAACCTATGCGGATTCTTCAGGGCGCGCAAATGATGCGTTTCCGATTGGTTCACCGGCTTTCGTGCCCGGCAGGCTCGGACAAGCCTTGCACTATAACACCGACAACTCCGGCCCGTCGACGATCGCTAACTATGCCACGCTGCTCTCGCCGGCCGACTTGCAGTTTGGCACCACCCAAAACTTCTCGGTGTCATACTGGATACGATTCTTCGGACCCTCAGTGGACCTGCCGGTGCTCTGCAACAACGACTGCGGAGAGGGTTGTGTCGGCTTCTTCTTCGGGCCGGCATTCTATGTGCCCGGCGCCTGGGCGTGGTCGTTTGCCAACGCGACGTATGCCGGCATCGATGCCGACGGAGCGACCAATTCAATCAACGATGGCAACTGGCATAGCGTGGTGAACACTTTTGACCGCGCCGGCCTCGGCAATACTTACCTGGACGGGATCCTGGTCGACTCGCGGCCCATCAGCGGATTCACGGATTCGCTCGACAGCGCAAATGCAGTCAACATCGGACAGGTTGGGACCGGTAATTACTACGTCGTGTTCGGCGCGGATGTGGACGACCTGGGAGTCTGGCGACGCGCACTTTCGCCCGCGGAAGCTGAGAGCATTTACCTCGTCGGCCAGAATTACGGGACGAGCTTCGACACGTATGGTCCCGTGGTGCTCAGCATCCGAAAATCCGGTGCCGCGTTGGAGCTCGTCTGGCAGACCGGCACGCTCCTCGAAGCCGATAAACCCGATGGCACCTGGACTTCCGTGCCCAATGCCACGGCGCCGTACTATCGCGTTACCCCCGGCCCGGGAGCCAAATTCTACAAGGTGCAATTGAGCCCCGCGAGCTGAAGCGTCGTACCTCAAGGGGGCGGAGTTCGCCCGTCCCCGGGCGCTGCGATGCTCCTCCCTTGTGAGCGCTTGCGAATTATTCGGCCCTCGGGCCAACCCGTCCGTTGCTGCGCCCGTCCCCGGGGACGGGCGCGCCCCTTCCAGTATGTTCGCGCAGACTGGCAGTCGGCAGTATCTTCGATCGCTATTCGGCATCCCCAAAACCCCGTCAGGGGTGACCAGAAAGTAGCCCGGGATAAGCGAGGCACGCCTGCCCCGCCGAAGCTTCCGAGCGAAGGCAGGAGCGCCACCCCGGGGAACACGTTGCCGTTGTTTCATTCCCCTCCCCAAAACCCCGTTAGCGGTGACCAGAAAGTAGCCCGGGGTGAGCGAGGCACGCCTGCCCCGCCGAAACTTCCGAGCGAAGGCGGGAGCGCCGCCCCGGGGAACACGTTGCCGTTGTTTCATTCCCCTCTCCTCCGTTTCGGAGGTCGCGCTGGAGGCCGGGAACAGCCCGCAGATGATTTTCGAGCATTACCGCGAGCTGGTGACCGAGAAGGCCGGCAAGGCGTGGTTTGCCATCACGCCGGAGAGCACGAAGGCGTTGCGGGAGAAGGCGGAGGCTGAGCGAAAAGCCAAGATTGTGGCGTTTCCTGCAAAAGCAGCGGCGGTGGCGTGATTGTTCCTCGCTGGGTCCGTTCTGGTTGCTGAGGTTCCGGTTTTGGTTTTAGGTTCGCAACGATATGAGCGAGCAAACCAAAGTGGTTACCCGACAGGAGATGTACAACGCCGTCTGGGCGACTCCAATTTCGAAGC
>DATDCV010000003.1:0-3695 GCA_036524155.1 Verrucomicrobiia bacterium | reverse complement strand
CCTGGTGCTATATGCTCGGCGCCCTAGCTCTGTTATCCGTTGGAACCAGCCTCACCCGCCCACCCCTGTTCGGCCTGCTTTCCAACCTTACTCCTCCCCATGAACAAGGTGCCAATATCGGCGTCGCTCAGGCCGCCGGTAGCCTCGCCAGGATTCTAGGGCCCATCTTCGCTACCGGGCTCCTGCCCGTCACCCCCGCCCTGCCCTACTTGATTTGCACTGCTGTTCTCCTCGCCACCACTGCCCTGCTCGCCCAACGCTTCCGCGAACAACCCGCACATCTGCCCACCGCCGGAACCACCGAGTTCCCCCCATCCCTATAGCCGACGAGGCAACGAGTCGATTAAGGGGTCCCGGTCAAACGAAAGCCCCCTCGCCTCGTCATCTCGCCGCCACAATCCTTTTCGGATTTCAGCGCAAAAACAACTGGGCCGCGGCATCCGCGAACCTTATCCCTTCATTTGTTAGCTGAAACCGGTCCGCGGAAATCCGCCCCCAACCTCTCCGGGTCAATTCCTCTATCTCAGCGGCCCATTCCCCCTGCAGGTCGTAGCCCGTCACTTTCCGGAACTGCTCGAAAGGCCAGCCAGCCAGCATCCGGAGCCCGAAAGCAGCCGTCTCACCCGCCCGGCCCAGTGGGCTCAATTGCTCGCTCGTTCCGATAGCCAGCTCCCCATCCTCCAATCGCTCACAATACAATCGCGTGTCGGACCAGTTCTTCCTTCGAACGCCTCGCACATAGCTTGTCGCGCTCGGCCCGGCCCCATAAAACGAACCCCCGCGCCAGTAGTTGGTATTGTGGCGGCAGGCGAACTTGGGCAACGCCAGCCCGAATCGGTCCTCGACCAGGCGAACCGCTTCTTCCTCTCCCTGTTCCGGTTTCGTCCCCGGCGCACGGGTGTTCGGGCCCTGGAGCGCCGACGCTGACCCCGGGTTTTTGGCGCTTGACGCTTGAACCTCGGCTTTCTCCGTGCGGGCAAAGTTAGACACTTCATACTGGTCGAATCCCCCAGCCGTCGCCGCTTCCACTAGCTCTTCGTACATCGCGCAAGCCGAGTCCTCATCAGCATCGAAATGCCCCGCGCGCAACCGGTTGTATAGAGCCGTGTCTTCCTCGTAAGTAACTTCGTAGCAGGACAAATGCTCGCTACCCATGGCCACCACCTCCCGCAACGTTTCCCGCCACACGTGCAGGGTTTGACCCGGGATCGCGAACATCAAATCCAGGTTCACGTTCTCAAAGCCGGCAGCCCGCAGCGTATCGTACGACTTGAACGCCATCTCCCGCGTGTGTATCCGGCCCAGGCAATCCAGCAGTTGGTTGTCCAGCGACTGCACGCCCATGGACACCCGATCTACTCCCCAGTCCCGCAGCATTCTCGCCTTCTCCAACGAAACGGTTGCCGGGTTGCACTCCACAGTCCACTCGTCCGCCCCAGCCAGCTTCAACCGGTCCATTGCCTGCAGCACCCGCTTCCACTGCCTCATGTTCAGCAGTGACGGCGTGCCCCCTCCGAAGAAGATGGTGCGCGGTTTCAAATCCCCGGCGACCAACTCCAATTCGCGGATCAGCGCGCCCACATAACGATCGATGACCTCGCCGCTGGCCGGCTCCGAATAGAACGCGCAGTACGAACATTTCTGAGCGCAGAAAGGCACATGCACATACAAGTGGGAGATGGGGTCCTCAGACCGCTCGGCCATGACGAAGCCTAGGCGAACAACGTTCGCCTCGCCATCGGAAAAACGGGGCGCCATTTCGTCTTTGCGTTTTGGGCTCCTTGGCTTTTAACTTCCCGCCATGAAAATTGTTCTGGCATATTCGGGCGGACTCGATACCTCGGTCATTCTGTCGTGGCTGAAAGAAAAGTACGACGCGGAGATCATCGCGTTCTGCGCCAACATCGGGCAGGAAGAGGAACTCAAGGGATTGGACGCGAAAGCCAGGAAGACCGGCGCTTCGAGATGCCACATTGTTGATCTGCAGGAGGAGTTTGCGCGGGACTTCATTTTCCCCATCTTCCAGGCGGGCGCGGTTTATGAAAACCAGTATTTGCTCGGCACCAGCATCGCCCGACCCCTGATTGCGAAAGGCATGATCGAGATCGCCCGGCGGGAAGGCGCCGAGGCCCTGGCCCATGGCGCGACGGGAAAAGGGAACGACCAGGTTCGTTTCGAGTTAACCGCTGCCGCGCTCGCGCCCCACTTGCAGGTCATCGCCCCGTGGCGGGACGCCCGGTTCCGCGACCAGTTCCCCGGACGAGCGGAGATGATCCAATACTGCCAGGCGAAGAAGATCCCCGTCCAGGCATCCGCCAAAAAGCCCTACTCCATGGACCGAAATCTCCTTCACATCTCCTTTGAGGCCGGGATTCTCGAAGATCCCTGGATGGACGCCTTTGCCCCAACGAATAAGGATATGTTCAAACTCAGCGTCGCGCCTGAAGACGCCCCCGACAAGTCTGAATACGTGACGCTCGATTTCAAGCAAGGCAATTGCGTGGCCGTCAACGGCAAATCGCTGAATCCCCTCCGAGTCATGCAAACGCTTAACAAACTCGGAGGCAAGCACGGTGTCGGTCGTGTCGACCTGGTGGAGAATCGTTACGTGGGGATGAAGTCCCGCGGCGTCTATGAGACTCCCGGGGGAGCGATCCTCCACTTCGCCCATCGCCAGATGGAAACCCTCACCATGGATCGCGAAGTAATGCATCTGCGCGACTCACTTATTCCCCGCTATTCGGAGTTGGTCTACTACGGCTACTGGTTTTCGCCCGAACGGTTCGCCCTGCAATCGCTGGTGACCGAAAGCCAGAAAAACGTCAGTGGCACAGTCCGCGTTAAGTTGTACAAAGGAAACCTGATGGTCGCGGGCCGCAAATCCCCTGTCAGCCTTTACAATCCCGCGATCGCGACCATGGAAGCCGACCCGACAAAGGCCTATAACCAGGATGACGCAACTGGTTTCATTAGACTCAATGCTCTCCGCCTGAAAGTGGCCGCAAAGGTTCACCGCCGGCGGTAGTTGACCTGGCGGGTTTTGTGAATGAGTTTCTGCCCTGATATTATGATAGCGAATACGGGCACCAAAACCGAGCCGGCCGTTTCATTCCGTGTGGGGGATGAGCGGCTGATCAAGCTAACCGCGAGCGCGGCTGCGAAGGTATCCGGGCTATTGCATAAAGAGGGCCGGCCAGGTGGCGTGTTGCGCGTGGCGGTCGTCGGGGGTGGCTGCTCCGGCCTTGAATACAAACTGGATCTCCAGGACGCTCCCGCAAATCGCGATATTCTGGTCGAAACCGCTGGCGTCCGCGTCGTAGTCGATCCAAGGAGCGCCCTCTATGTGACGGGCAGCGAACTGGATTACCGTGATGACTTGGAAGGCGGCTTCAAGGTCAAGAACCCCAACGCGGCTTCAAGCTGTTCGTGCGGGAAAAGTTTCAGCGCCTGAATCCCCGGCTTCCAATGTCAACGCTGGGATCGATTTGGCGCCTCTGCCTGTGGGTGGCACTACTTTCCCCCCGTGCTCATGCCGGAACAAGCTGGACCGACGCTCTGCGCGGAATGCCTCTTCTCTCTGCGCCGGCCACCCTTAATCGCACCAATTGTATCGACCTGTTCCTGCGATCCTTCCACTCCAACCAGGTCGTCAAAGCCCTGATCTTCATGCCCGGAGCCACCGACGAATTCTACAT
>DATDCV010000002.1:0-7721 GCA_036524155.1 Verrucomicrobiia bacterium | reverse complement strand
GGCCGTGAAGAGGAGATCGTGCCGATGAGCCGGTTGCGCCGGACGGTCGCCGAGCGCCTGGTTGAGGCGCAGCACACCTCGGCCCTGCTGACAACTTTCAACGAAATCGACATGGGCGAGGTGGTCGCCCTGCGCAAGGATCGTGGGGAGGCTTTCCAGCAAAGATACCAGGTGAAGCTGGGCTTCATGTCGTTCTTCGTGAAAGCGGCGGTCGATGCGCTCAAACAGTATCCCTCGTTGAACGCGCAGGTGAACGGCACCAACATTGTCTATCACAATTTCTACGATATCGGCGTGGCGGTGGGCGGTGGCAAGGGCCTCGTGGTCCCGGTCCTGCGGAACGCCGAGCGCCTGAGCTTCGCCGAGATCGAAATGTCCATCGGCGATTTCGCGCGGCGTGCCAAAGACAATAAGTTGAAGGTGGACGAACTCCGGGGCGGGACGTTCACGATCAGCAACGGCGGCGTTTACGGTTCTCTGCTATCCACCCCCATTATCAACCCTCCGCAGAGCGGGGTTTTGGGCCTGCATGCCATCCAGGAACGGCCCGTCGCCCGCCAGGGCGCCGTGGTGATCCGGCCCATGATGTACGTCGCGCTCACTTACGACCACCGGCTCGTCGATGGCCGTGAGGCGGTCTCTTTCCTCAAACGGGTCAAAGAAGTCATGGAAACCCCGGTGCGGATGTTGATGGAGATTTGATGTTTGGAGTTGACTCGGCCGCCGGTTTTTGGAAAAGATCGGGAAGATTCGGGTGGCGGATCGTTTTCTTCAGCGGGATCCCCCATCCCCACCTCCTTGGCGACCCGTTGCCCGAATCATTTGACAAAACATTTTGCTGCAAAGCCTCGTGGCGAATGATAAATTGGTTAGCGCCTGGTATAATTGATGTTAGGCCAGATAACTAAACGCGGGCTCTCCGTCTCAGGCACGCGGCTTTTCCGCGAGCCTGTTTTTGGGGCGTCGCACCGACAGCGCCCAGAATTCAGCTATGAATCCGAATGCCTCCATCGGGGAAATTCTAAACCAAAAAGGCCGACAGGCCTGGTCCATCTCGCCGGAAGCCACTGTCTTTGACGCCATCCAAATGATGGCGGACAAAAATGTCGGCGCCCTCCTGGTGACCGAGCGCGACCAGTTGGTCGGCATCATCTCCGAACGCGACTACACCCGCAAAGTCGCGCTCAAGGGCAAGTCTTCGAGGGACACCGCGGTGCGCGAAATTCTTTCGGGGCAGGTGATCCATGTCAACCCGCAGCAAACCGTCGAGGAATGCCTGCGGTTGATGACCGACCACCGAATCCGGCACCTGCCGGTCCTGGAGGACGCCAAAATTGCCGGGGTGGTATCGATCGGGGACCTGGTGAATTGGATCATCTCCGCTCAAAGCAGCACCATCCACCAGCTTCAGACGTACATTTCCGGGTATCCGGAGTGAAGCCGGGGCGGTGAGCCGGCACCTACCGTCCACTCCGGGCCTGGGTTAGGCTGACGGCCACGTAGCGCGCTTTCGGAATCGAAAATTTCTTAACCTCCACCATCACGGTTTGGGGCTTGAACTTGGCCAAAATGAAATCCGCGATGTTGGAAACGAGTTTCTCCAGCAGCTTCCAGTTCCGTTTCTCTCCGAATTTGACTAGTTCGTCGGCGGCCTCCTGGTAATTGATGGTCTTCTCAATCCGGTCGCTGATCGACGCGGACGAGAAATCGAGGTTCATATCCACGGTCACCAGCAACCGCTGCGGCGTGGCCCGCTCCTCGTCGGTCACCCCGACGCAATAAAAAACTTCCAGATCGACTATAGTGATTCGCGACATGATTTCTGTTGTTGTCCCACGGACCGCGCACTAACCAGGGCCCGACTCCGGACGTCCCCGGACCGCGCGGGGGCGGACCGCCAGCAGCAATTTACGCGTCGGCTCGTTGATGGGCATCGTCAGAGCCTCGTCCCGCGTCAGCCATTTGAATTCCCGCGCTTCTTCGTTCAGTTTCACCACCGGCTCACCCTCACAGTTACAAATGTAGTTTAACAGCACAAAATGCGCGTCGCGGTAAAATTCTTTGGAATGGATGCAATCCTGCACCAGGACGAACTCGATATCGTTGATCTCCAGGTTGGTTTCCTCTTTGATTTCCCGCCGCAGGGCCGCCACCGCCGTCTCGCCCCATTTGATCTTTCCGCCCGGAATGCCCCAAAGGTCCGACCACTTCTGGGTCCGGATCATTAGCACGCGGCCAGCCTCGTCGCAAATAAGCCCGCCGACCGTCACAATGGGAGCCGGCGCGTCGGTGGTCTGGCCGGTGCGAGGCTTCAGGTTAAGGTCGTTCCGCTCCAGGATCTCCTGCAGCTCTTTGAGGTGCTCGACGATCAGGTCGGGCCCGGCACGGCGAAGTTGCGCCAGCGTGTTATAGCCGGTCAGCACGCCGCACGAATGGACCCCGCCGTGGCGAGCCGTCTCGATGTCGTGCTCCATATCTCCCACAAAAAGCGTCCGATCCGGCTGCAGCCCGTGTTCCTCGAGAATCTCGTGTATCTTTTGCCGTTTGTCCCACACGTTGACGTACGGCTTCTCCAGGTACTGGTCAAAGCCAGTGCGGGCCGCCTGCGCCGCAAAGTGGTCGCGGTGCACTGTGCTGAGCAGAAAGGTGCGCAAGCCCCGCGCCCGGCAGAACTCCAGGAAATTGCGCGCGTGCGGCAACTCACAAACTGAATCCTGAACTCGCCGGAAATGGCTGTGGAACCAATCCTCCAACTGGGGCAGCGGGATGTGCGGCACGTGCCGGTCATAAAAAATCGTGAAGGGCAGGCAAAATTCGGCGCGGAACTGCTCCAGTGAGAGTTCGTCCCGCTGCGCTTTCGCCAGCACATAATTGGTCGCTTCCCAGACCGCCGGCAGATCGTCCACCAGCGTCCCCGACCAATCAAAGATAATGTTCTGAATCACCCTCGGGAGTGTAACGCGCCTCGCACTCCCGGCAACCCCTGACTATATCCCGACAAAACGGCGGCAGCCTGCTTGACTTGGCGGTTGGTGGGCTTGTTTAATGAAGAATGATCGCCGCTTCAGCTCGCGGTTTCCAATTGATGAAAACATTTTTTGCACCCTCTCGCCGTGGTCTTCCGACTCGCAGATTCACCGTGGTTATCCTGGCCGTTCTTGCCCTCCAATCCCCCTTCGCCACCATGGCCGCTCAAGACAAAACCGAAACGCGGGTGCTTGACTTGCCCGCCAGTTCCTCCGCAACGCCTTTGTACACCGGGAATCGTGCCCCCTTGGAGCCCAGTCCGTTCTTCAAGCTGCCCATCGGCAGCATCACCCCGCGCGGCTGGCTCCGGCACCAACTCGAGTTGGAAGCCGACGGCATGACGGGGCACCTCGAGGAGATATCGAAGTGGTGCAACTTTCAGGAATCGGCCTGGGCTTCGCCCACCGGCCAGGGCAAATGGGGGTGGGAGGAACTCCCCTATTGGCTCAAGGGCTATGGCGACCTCGGCTACGTGCTGAAGGACGACAAGATCACCAGGAACGCCAGGAAATGGATCGATGCCGTGCTCGCCAGTCAGGAGGCTGACGGCTATTTCGGCCCGCGCGCGAACAAGACAAGCCTGGAGGGCAAGCCCGATCTGTGGCCGCACATGGTGATGTGTAACGTGCTGGAGTCGTTTTATGAATACACGGGCGACGAACGAGTGGTCCCGTTCCTAACCCGGTATTTCCGATGGCTCGACAGTCTGCCGGCAGCGAACTTCGGCGCGGGGTATTGGCCCAAAATCAGGTTTGGCGACAACATCCAGTCGGTCTACTGGCTGTACAACCACACGGGAGACGAGTTCCTTCTCGGTCTGGCGAGAAAGATACATGAGAACATGGCGCGGTGGGACACGGATGTTATCAACTGGCATAACGTAAATATCGCGGAAGGTTTTCGCGAACCGGCGGTGTATTATCAGCAGGCCAAAGACCGAAAGCTCCTGGACGCTGCCGAACGGAATTACCAGAAGGTGCTGGGGATGTACGGCCAGTTCCCGGGCGGCGGATTTGCCGGGGACGAGAATTGCCGCCCGGGGCACACGGACCCGCGCCAGGGATTTGAAACCTGCGGCATCATCGAGTTCATGCACAGCTTTGAAATGCTCACCAGGATCTCGGGCAATCCGCTCTGGGCGGATCGGTGCGAGGAGATCGCCTTCAACTCGCTGCCGGCGGCGCTAACGCCCGACCTGAAGGCGCTCCATTACCTGACCTGCGCCAACCAGGTGCAACTCGATAAAAACAACAAGGCGCCGGCGATCGAGAATGGCGGCAACATGTTTGGCTATAGCCCGTTTGAATGCTACCGGTGCTGCCAGCACAACGTCTCCCACGGCTGGCCTTACTACGCCGAAGAGTTGTGGCTTGCCACACCCGACCGCGGTTTGTGCGCGTCGCTGTACGCGGAGAGCCGGGTTTCCGCCAAAGTCGGCGACGGCTCAAGCGCCACCATACTCGAGCAGACCGATTATCCTTTCGGCCAAACCGTAACGTTCAAAGTCTCGACTGACCGGCCGGTTTCATTTCCTCTGTACTTGCGCATCCCACGTTGGTGTTCAAAGCCCTCGGTGAAGGTTAACGGGCGTGCGGTTCGCTTCACGCTCAGGTCTTTGTCGTACCTTTCGCTGCACCGGGCCTGGCAGGAGGGCGACACCGTGACGCTCCAACTACCGATGGAAGTCAGGACGCGCCGATGGGAGAACAACCACAACGCCTTGTCCGTCGATTACGGTCCGTTGACGTTCTCGCTCAAAATCGGGGAAAGATGGTCACGATACGGCGGGCGGGGTGCGTGGCCGGAATTTGAGGTGTTTCCCACGACACCTTGGAATTACGGGTTGGTGGTGAATGAGAAGAACCCTGCGAAATCGTTCAAAGTCCTCCACCCGAGCGGACCGTTGCCCGCCCAACCATTCACACCGCAGGCCGCCCCCGTCCAACTCCAGGTCTCAGCGAGGAGAATCCCGGCATGGCAGCAGGATTGGTTCGGACTGGTCGGAATGCTGCAGCCTTCTCCCGTGAAATCCGTGGAACCCGTTGAGACGGTTACCCTCATCCCGATGGGCGCTGCCCGGTTGCGGATCACCTCGTTCCCGGTGATCGGGGGCGGCAAAGATGCGCACGAATGGAGCACGCCCAGGGCGATGCCGGTTTCGGCGTCTTACTGCAATCCGAGCGACACGGTGGAAGCGCTGATCGACGGGCGGGAGCCGAAGAATTCCCACGACCGCAGCGTGCCACGATTCACCTGGTGGGACCATCGCGGCACGTCGGAATGGGTCCAACTTGATTTCGGCAAGCAACGAACCGTCTCGACGGCCGGCGTCTATTGGTTTGACGACACCGGAGCCGGGAGCTGCCGCGTGCCGCAGTCCTGGAAACTGTTATACCAGGATGGGGAAAGATGGAACCCGGTGGCCGAGGCTGGCGAGTATGGCACCACGGCGGACGCCTATAACCGGGTGACCTTCAAACCCGTGCGCACCAGCGGCCTGCGCCTGGAAGTGCAGCTCCAACCCGGCTTCTCCGGCGGCATACTCGAGTGGAAAGTCGGGCCGGAAAATTGAGCCTCACCGCCGCCCAAAACGAAGCCATCGCGGCCCGCGGCAACGTGTTGGTTGTCGCCGGGGCCGGCACAGGCAAAACGCGCACCCTGGTCGAAAGGTGCCTGGCCTGCCTGGTGACTGAACACCCGCGAACCGCGCTCGACGAGATCCTGTTAGTGACCTTCACGGAAGCCGCCGCCGCAGAAATGCGGCAGCGCATCCGCTCCCGGATCGAGCAGGAATCAGCACGGAACCCCCGGGACCCCCACTGGCAGGAGCAACTTGCGCTGTTCGAGACCGCTCATCTCGGAACGATCCACAGTTTTTGCTTCGAGTTGGTACGATCGCACTTTTACGAGCTTGAACTCGACCCGCAGTTGTCGATTCTCCCGGAAGAGGAAGCACGATTGCTGGCGGAGGAGACACTGGATCGGGTGCTGCAGGCGCATTACGGAGGCAAAGGCGGGACTGCCCAGACAGTCCAGCAGCTCATTCAGGCTCAGGCGAAGGGCTCGGATCAGCCCATCCGCACGCTGGTTCTGCGGCTGCACAAACATATTCGGGCGCTACCCGACGCGGAGGAGTGGCTCCGGTCCCAGTCGGCGGTTTTCGCCAACCCGGTACCTGAGCTGTGGCGGACCTGGCTTGGTGACGCGGTCGCCGACTGGCGTGAGTGTAGCCTCCCGACGCTCGGCCAGTATCGCGAGGGCAATGGCGTCGCCAAGCAATGCTTCGGAATATTGGCTGACCTCCCGCCTCGGCATTCACTTGCCCAGGCCGCGACCGCCCTCGCGGGTGTGCTGGCCGCCGAAAAAAACTGCCCACACGGCAAAAAGAAACACTGGATCAAGCCGCTCGAAGACTTCTTTACGAATTGCCGGTTTCTGCTTTCCCTGCTGCCGGCGGACGGCCAGCCCGATCCGCTGCATCAGGATTGGGACTGGGTCCGCGGCCAAATGTCGGCCTTGCTCGGGTTGGCCGGCGAATTTGGCGCCGCGTTTCTTGAGGCCAAGAAAGAACTGGGCGTGCTCGATTTTCAGGACCTCGAACAATACGCGCTCAAGCTCCTTTGGGATACCGCTACGGGCAAGCCGACGAGCGTCGCCGTTCTCTGGCGTCAAAACCTCCGGTTTGTTTTCGTTGACGAATACCAGGACGTCAATGCTGCCCAGGACAAGATCATTCAAGCGCTGAGCCGGGAAGGAGCCGGCGCCAACCGCTTCCTGGTGGGCGACGTGAAACAGAGCATCTATCGTTTCCGACTGGCCAACCCTCATATATTCCAGGGATACATCGAAAACTGGCGTAACGGCCCAGGGCGCGTAATTCCCCTGCAAGAAAACTTCCGGAGCCGGAAAGAAATCCTCGAATTTGTTAATTCGCTTTCCTCGTTTCTGATGCACCGCGAACTGGGCGGGATAGACTACGACGAGCGGGCGCGATTGCTCTTCGGCGAGCGCGACGACGGCGCCAAGGACGTGCCACCGTCGGGCAGTACGGCGGTGGAGATCCAGTTAAGAGTCAAAGGCGATCCACGCGACGAAAATGATGATTTGGAAAACCCGGAGGCTGCAACCGAGTTGGCGGATCTTGAGGAAGCCGGAAAGGAAGCACGATCCATCGCGTTGCGGGTGCAGGCTCTCAAGACCGCCGGGCATCTGGTCCGGGACGAAAAGGAAGGCCGTTTCCGCGCCGTCGAATGGCGTGACATCTCGATTCTGCTGCGTGCGCCGTCCAACAAAGCGGAGAGCTACGCCAAAGAGTTCGCGCGACTGGACGTGCCACTGGAGGTGGCACGGGGCGGATTCTATGACAGCCTTGAAATAGCCGATTTGCTCAGCCTGTTACAGGTGCTGGATAACCCCCTGCAGGATTTGCCGCTCCTGGCTTTATTACGCTCCCCGCTCGTCGGCTTGACGCTGGACGACCTGGCGGAGCTGCGACTCGCCGCGCGTCGGACCTCCTTCTGGACAGCGTTGGTTCGATGGAGTGAGCTAAACAGCCCTCAGTCAGCGGCCCGACAATCCGCCGTCGGTGGCATGCTCGACCTCGGACGCAACGACGTCGGGCGCGTCTCGGCGCCGGGCACCGTGCAGGCGACGCAGGTCATGGACGTCGAGCGCTACTCGCACGTCATGCACCT
>DATDCV010000001.1:0-10050 GCA_036524155.1 Verrucomicrobiia bacterium | reverse complement strand
GCGAACTCTGTACCGACCAACTCGGGAAGACCGTGCCTTTGTGGGACAGACAGGCTTCGACCGGAAGACGCCGTTCAGAAACGCGGTGATTGGGTTTGCTGGACGCTTTGGCCGAGCAGATGCTTTACAAATCTCTCGACCACTGGACCGAGGAAGTCGATGGGAATTATGAGTCCTTCTGCATGGGTGCAACGTATGATTGGTCCGCGAGCAACATCGCGGCGATGAAAAGTCGAAAAGTCACCCAATGCCATGGCGAGCGATCAAGACAGCAGCGTCGATCTTGTTGAAGAGTCACGCGGAGGTCATCCATACCGCGCAAGCCCTGGAGAAGGATTGGCACGAACAGTTTTCCTTCCAATGGTAATCTCGCCCCGAGATGCGTCCCATGGGGCGCATTTTCCAGTTATTCGCCGCTTGCTACGATAGCAAGCCCGTTTGCGCAATTCGGTAGTAAAAAATAGTAAAAAGAAAACGGTGCAGAAGTGCGGAAACCTGCAAAAACCTGCAAAAGGACCATTCCATGGAAGCGCTTTCCTTCAATTACTTGCGTGAATTGCGCAGCCTCACCAACGATTCGATTCCCTTCACCCGCTCCATCCTCCGCCGGCCTTTGGCCTCCTTCGCTCGGACCATTGTTTTGCGGGGCTGGTCTGCCCCACCCTTCGCTTGGCCCATCGAGCCGTAAAGCGATGCGGGAGAGATTGGTCAGGCTCCAATAAGCGTTCGGGGGCGTCGAGTTTGCGAAGCCGGTTGGGCTGACCAAATGAGCCGCCCCAACACGGAAATCACGCGATAATGGGAACGAAAGCAATGTGGTTCACCTGTCGAACGCCGGCTTGACCTATGGCCAACCTGCCGCCTAGCGGGGCGGTTTAACACGGACCTGAGCGCTTAGAGCCGCGTTTTGATTCCGCAAGCGCGCAAGGCGCACCAACCGCGAAGTGCCTCGAACAATACGAACGCGCCGGAGGCTGCGAGCACAAATCCAAGCCACGGGGCCGCAGAAAATCCGAGACCCGCACCGACAAAAAGCAGCAGCGCTATGATGCCGCGCAGCAGGCGGCCCTTATTGTTAATGTTACTCGAAAACCGAGGCTTCATCTTCTTGCTTTCTTAGCTGGTTTGCGCAACTCGTCAAGCGAGGTGCAAAGGTGGTCCAGATCTCGAATTTGTAGCGCGTGCGCTTTTTCGAGGGCATCCCGATAGGCAGGCATTGCGCGACCGCCGACGAGCACCGGGATTTCCGGTCCCAGCAATTCGTGGAGCCTCACCAGTTCGCCTTCCAATTTCGGATCGTCCTCCGGATATACCAGACTTAGCGCGACCGCCCGTGCGACATTCTGTCGAACCGCGCCGGCGATTTCCGCTGCGGGCAGGCTCGCGCCGATATAGACGACGCGCCATCCCATGTTAGCCGCCGCGGCCGCCGCCAGAAGCGCCCCCAATTCGTGCAACTGACCGCTCGGTGTTGCAACGACGAGAACTGGCGCTACGTCGGTTCCGGCGAAGGATTGCGCCGTGTGTCCCAGAAAAACTCTAATCACCGCGCTAGCGAAATGTTCGTGGGCCGCCGTGATTGTCCCTCTGCGCCACAAATCGCCGATGGTTTGCGCGAGTGGAGCAATGACACGCTGCAGAAGTCCCTGGGCGCCGAGCTCGGCGGCGCCGCGCGCAAGGGCCTTTTCAAGGGCACGTGAATCGAGTCGGTGCACTGCCGCGATGCACTCTTCGAGTAGGGGCGGGCTGGCGAGCGGGCGGAGGGGAAGGTGCGGAGTGACCTCATCACCGTTTCGGGCCTGCGCCGCAAGTTGCCGCAGTTTCTCCAAAGGCAACCGCGCCACCGCGCTGATGCTGTGGCCGCCGCGAGTGATATCGCGCAGCAAACTGAGCCGTTCCAACTCCTCGTCCGAATACAACCGTCGATTGGTGTCCGTCCGGCCTGGCTTCACCGCACCGTAGCGCTTTTCCCAAACTCGAAGGACGTGCGGCGTCAATCCGGTTCGTTGGGCCGCTGCCTTCATTGTGTGATGCGCGTCAGCCATAAATGTGACAAAATATAGACATACTCGACTCGTTCGGCAAGGCAGAAATTTCAAATGAGCTGTATATATCTACAGTACAGCAATATGGCACTCATTTGCGCCTCCAATGCGGGATCAGACACGCGTTGGAGAAAAATATAAACAAACAATTGACAAGATTGCTTTTGTTAGACATTATTTAGACAATGTTAATTGCCGGTGCGCCATTTGCAGTGAGCGAGAAGCGAGAATTTCAAAGAGCAATGCCCGGAGAGGCCGGGCGCAGTGGATCCGATTTGGCCTTCGGTGGCGGTTGGTTTTTGTGCTGGTGGAGTTGGTAAACGAAAAGCGAACGCAAGTATGAATAAACAAGTGCTCATCATCGGTGCAGGTCCTGGCGGTTTGGCTTCAGCCATTCTTCTGGCAGCGGCGGGAATGCGGGTGAAGATTCTCGAACGGCTCCCAATTGTTGGCGGTCGCACTTCGAGCATTGAGGCGGACGGGTTCAAGTTCGATCTCGGCCCGACCTTTTTCTTGTATCCGCGGGTGCTGGAGGAAATCTTCGCGGCAGCGGGAACGAGCTTGCGCGATGAAGTCGAAATGATCCGCCTCGACCCGCAATACCGCATTCAATTCGGCGCAGGCGGGAAATTGGACTGCTCCCCAGATGTCGCGGCAATGGAGAAACAGATAGCCGCGCTCTCGCCCGCCGATGCTCCGGGGTTCAGGCGCTTCCTCAGCGAGAACCGCACCAAGCTCAAGCTGATGGAGCCGTGTCTGGAGAATCCTTTCCTCGGCTGGCAGGACCTGCTGCAGATGCGGCTGCTCAAGATGCTCCCGATCCTTCGGCCGCATCAATCCTTGGACAGTTACCTCAAACGATTCTTCAAAGACGACCGTACCCGGCTAGCCTTCTGTTTTCAGTCGAAATACCTCGGCATGTCTCCGTTTCGGTGCCCGAGCCTATTCAGCATTTTAAGTTTTCTCGAATATGAATACGGTGTTTTCCATCCCATCGGCGGGTGTTCGGCGGTCACCGCGGCCATGGCGCGCGTCGCAGAGCGCATGGGCGTCGAAATCTGCCTCAACGAGCCGGTGGAGGAAATTCTTTTTGCCGGTCGCCGTGCGCAGGGCGTTCGGACCGCGAGCGGAATTCACCGTGCCAATGCCTTGGTGCTCAACGCCGATTTCGCGCGCGCGATGGAGAAATTGGTGCCGGATCGTCTCCGCCGCCGCTGGACCGACGCCAAGCTTGGCAGGAAGAAATACTCCTGCTCCACATTCATGATGTATCTCGGCGTCGAGGGGAGATTCGACCTGCCGCATCACACCATACACATTGCGGAGAACTACGCTCAGAACCTTGACGAGATCGAGAACAAGCATGTCCTTAGCGACGACCCGAGCTTCTACGTTCAGAACGCCTGCGTCACAGACCCGACGCTCGCACCGAGCGGTCACTCGACTCTGTACGTGCTGGCGCCGGTGACCCATCAACACCCCAACGTGGATTGGTCCCGGGAGCGCTCGCGCTATCGCAACCTGCTCCTGAATCAAATCAAGAAGGCCGGTTACGACATCGAACCAAGGCGAATCCGCTACGAGCGTGTCATCACCCCTGCGGACTGGGACACGCGCTACCAAATCTATCGCGGCGCGACCTTCAACCTCGCGCACACGCTCGATCAGATGCTTCACCTTCGTCCGCACAATCGTTTCGAGGACCTCGACGGAGTCTATCTCGTCGGCGGTGGCACGCATCCTGGCAGTGGATTGCCCGTGATTTTCGAAAGTGCCCGCATCAGCACCAGACTGCTGCTGAATGACCTGGGCCTGCCGGCAGCCGCAAGCGCCGGACCGGCTGCGAACGAGACCCAACCGGCAGTTTGTGAAACACCGGTCTCGTCCGACGCGGTGCAAAGCTTCGCCCGTTTGCTCGGCCTCCGGCCCGCGCGCGTCCGTGCTGGTGCTGCACGCCCAACTGATGTCGAATAATGAACTCGTACCGAAAATCCCTGAGCATTCCAGTGGTCTTTTGCGAAGACGACGCGTACGCGACGGCCTGCGCGGCGCGGGCGATGTCGGCCGCACGTTCGGCGCAGACCCGGTGGGCGCAGCGGCCGGTAAAACAGCGGCTGGGCTTCCTGCGGGAATTGCGGAGGCTCATCGTGGAAAATGCGCGCGAGTTGGCGGCTGCCTCGGCGATTGAGCGCTCCCGACCTGTCGTGGAATCGCTCACGGCCGAGGTTTTGCCCCTGGCCGAGGCATGTCGTTTTCTGGAACGCAATGCGGAAAAAATCCTGGGGCTGCGCCGGCTGGGCCGAAAGCAACGTCCGCTCTGGCTGGCGGGCGTCCGTAGCGAGATCCTGCGCGAACCGTTCGGCGTCGTTCTCATCATTGGGCCGGGCAATTACCCGTTGTTCCTTCCCGGTGTCCAGGTCCTTCAGGCTCTGGCGGCAGGCAACGCCGTGGTGTTGAAGCCGGGGGTCGGCGGCAGCGCCCCTGCCCGCGCCTTGCTGAATTTGATCGTGCGCGCCGGCTTCCCCGCGGAACTAGTGTACCTGCTGCCGGAAGCGCCCGAGGCCGCCCGTGCGGCCATCCTGGCCGGTCCGGACAAGGTGCTGTTCACGGGTTCGGCGGCCACCGGTCAAAGGATACTCGCTCAACTAGCGCCGCAATTGATTCCCGCCACCATGGAACTGAGCGGCTGCGACGCCGTGATTGTGCGGGCCGACGCCGACCTCAACCTGGTGACCCGGGCGCTGGCCTTCGGCCTGCGCCTCAACGACGGCGCCACCTGCATATCGCCCAAGCGCGTGTTTGTTGCGCGCAGCGTGGCCACCGAACTCGAAGGGCGGCTGTCGCACCGGCTCAACGGAGATGCCAACCGAGGCTGGCAGGTCCGAACCCCGACCGCGCCGGTTCAGGCTCTTGGCACACTCTCGGCCGCCGAGAGACTTCACCCGCTGCTGGAGGAGGCGCTGGCGGCCGGGGCGCATTTCATTGCTGGCGACATCCGTGGCGATGGCAGCATCGACCTGCCCGTCGTGCTGGCGGGGGTTTCACCGCGGGCACGTTTGCTCCGCGAGGACGTCTTTGCGCCGGTGCTGGCCATAGTGACGGTGGCCGATGACCACGAGGCGCTTTTGCGTGCGAATGACTGCCCGTTTGCGCTCGCCGCAACCGTTTTCACCCGGGACGAGATCGTGGGACGTGCATTGGCGAGTAGCATCAACGCCGGCGTGGTCACCATCAACGATCTCATCCTGCCCACGGCCGACCCGCGCCTTCCGTTCGGCGGACACAAGCACAGCGGTTTCGGAGTGACGCGCGGCGCGGAGGGATTGCTGGAACTGACCCGGCCGAAAGTCCTAACGATAAGCCGCAGCCGTTTCCGGCCTGCGTTCGACGCACCTGGCGCGGGAGACGAAGCTCTGTTCGAGGGGTATTTGAATTTGACTCAAGGGCACGGTTTCAAAAGTCGGTGCCGTTCGCTTCTTTCACTGCTCCGGACGCTCTTCGCCAGAGCCAAATCATCACAATTCAGGAAATCATGAAAACATCACACAATGAATGCATCGGCGTCATCGGCGCCGGACTGGGCGGTCTCGCCGCCGCCTGCACGCTGGGTGCGCGCGGCTACAAGGTAGTTCTCTTCGAACGCAACGACTGGCTCGGCGGCAAGGCCGCGCGGCTCGATGGAGCGGGCTTCCGCTTCGACATGGGGCCGACCATCGTCACCATTCCGTCGGTGCTCCGCCGCGTGTTCAGCGAAGCGGGCCGGCGCATGGAGGATTACCTCGAACTGGTCCGACTGGATCCCCAATGGCGATGCTTCTTTGAGGACGGTTCCGTGCTCAACCTTCTGCAGGACCCAAGCCGGATGGCGCTCGAACTGGGCGACTTTGCGCCGGGCACGAACTCGGGCCAGCGTTATCTCGACTTCATCAAGCTGAGTGCGCGGCTTGATGACATTTCAGAGCGCTACTTCTTTTACAAACCCATCGGCGGGTTGCGCGATATGTTTGACTTCCGGAGCAGCATGGATCCGAAGGTGTTGGGCGACGTGCTGGCCATGCGCATGGGCCGCAGCGTCGCCGGCACGGTGCGGTCGTTCACGCCCGACGCGCGCGTGGCGCAGATGATGGACCACTTTACGCAATACGTCGGCTCGTCGCCCTACGGCTCGCCAGCGGTGTTGTGCGGCATCGCGCACATGCAGACCGACGAGGGTGTCTGGTATCCGATGGGCGGCACGCGCGCCGTGCCGGTGGCGCTCGAGAAACTGGCGCGCGAACTCGGCGTGGAAATCCGCGCTCGAACGCAGATCACCAACATTGTCACACGCGGCGGCGAAGTGACCGGCGTCCGCACCCAGCACGGGGAGGAAATTCCCCTGCGGGCGATCGTATCGAATTGCGACGCGGTCCGCACCCACCGCGAACTCATCAACGGCGTGGTCGGTGCGCGATTCGAAAAGCGCCGCCGTTATGAACCGGCCTGTTCCGGCGTCGTGCTCTACCTCGGGCTGAAGAAACGGTATGAGCACCTGGCGCATCATGATTTTGTGTTCAGTCGCGATCCGAAGGAGGAGTTCGATTGGATCTACAACCGGGGCGAACCCGCGCCCGACCCGACGTGTTACCTCGCGGCGACGACCTGTTCCGAGCCGGCCACAGCGCCCCCGGGCGGTGAGGCGCTCTATGTACTCGTGCACACGCCCTATCTGCGGCCGCATCACGACTGGCAAAAGATGCTGCCGGAATATCGCCGCGTCATTATCGACAAACTCAAACGCACCGGCCAGATGCCCGACATCGAGGAACGCATCGTGTACGAACGCAACCTAACGCCGCAAGACATCCACGAGCGTTACCACGTTTTGAACGGCGCGATCTACGGATTGGCGAGCCACGGACGATTCCTCGGCGCCTTCAAACCGGGCAATCGCTCGCCTGATCTGCGCGGGCTGTATCTGGCGGGCGGCGGGGCGCATCCGGGGCCCGGTATGCCCATGGTGCTGATGAGCGGCTGGATCGCCGCCGACACGTTGGACCGCGATGGCATCGCGGAACGTGCGTCGGTCGGCACCCCGCGGCCTGAGCGGCTGCAAACGGAGCTGGTTACTGCCTGAAACTAGGTATGCCCCTGGGAACCCTCCAAGCCATTCAAACGACCCCGAGTCCAGGCCGGCGCCAGTTTCGGGACCCGCTTGCGTTCACGGACGCCGTGCCGCAGTCGGGCGTTGGCCCCGGGCCAGCCCGTCGCATAATGCTGCCGCCGGTTTCGGCGCCTTGGCTTCGTTGGTTCACCTGGTATTCGCGACGCTATTGCCGGCGGCACTTTCATTCGCTGCGCGTGTCCCGGAGCGGTTTGCTTCCGGAACTGCCCACGCTGCCGCTCGTAATCTACTCGAATCACGCCTCGTGGTGGGATGCGCTTGTCTGCCTCGTGCTGAAGGATGAGTTTTTTGGCGCGCACAAGGCGTTTGCGCCCATCGATGCCGCGATGCTGGAACGCTACAAGTTCTTTGGCCGCCTGGGGTTCTTCGGAGTGGAACAGCACACCCGCCGCGGCGCCAGGCAATTTCTCCGCGTGAGCGAGGTCATCCTTCAATCGCCGCGCCACCTGCTGGCCTTGACGCCGCAGGGCCGGTTCGCGGACGCGCGGGAAAGGCCGGTTCGCTTCGCCGCTGGCCTCGGGCATCTGGCGGTGCGCGCATCGCCGGCGGCTTTCGTGCCGCTGGCCATCGAGTATGTATTCTGGGAAGAGCGCCTGCCGGAAATCCTGGTTCGCTTCGGCGAACCGGTCGTGGCAGGCGGCGGGCACCAACCGAGACAACAGCCGGAGGCCTGGACCGGTTTCTTTGAGCGGGAGTTGGCCCGGACACAGGACGCGCTAGCTGCTGAATCACAGCGGCGTTGCCCGGAGGATTTTGAAACCTTGCTGCGGGGCGGGGCCGGACAGGGCGGCATTTACGACTTATGGCGCGCCTTCAAAGCCGCGTGGCGCGGGGAATCGTTTCAAAAGGAGCATGGAAACAAATGAACCTCGATACTCTCGTCATCATCGCCCTGGTGCTCGCTGCCGTCCCTTGCGCATTGTTTTTCCTGAACCTCCTGGTCTATCGGCCGCTGCCCCAAACCGGCGGGCGTGAGGAATCCCCGTCCGCAGGCTCAACCGCAGCGCCGACGCCTATTTTCAGTGAAGACTGTGGAGTCTCCGTTTTGATCCCGGCGCGCAACGAGGAACAGAACATTCGCTCCACGCTGACCGCCGCGCTGGACAGTTGCAATCCGCACGACGAGGTGGTTGTCCTGGATGATCACTCCACGGATCGGACGGCGGAAATCGTCCGGAGCATCGCCGCGCTGGACACACGCGTCCGGCTTGAGTCTGCTCCACCCCTGCCCGCCGGCTGGTGCGGCAAGCAACACGCCTGTCACGTGCTGGCGGGACGAGCGCGCCACCCGCTGCTGCTGTTCCTGGACGCGGACGTGCAGCTCGCCCCGGACGCTCTGGCGCGGATGCGGGCGTTCATGGAGGACAGCGGCGCGGCGCTGGCCAGCGGGGTTCCGCAGCAGGAACTCGGCACCTTCTCCGAGCAGCTGCTCATTCCCTTGATCCATTTCATCCTGCTGGGTTTTCTCCCCATGCACGGCATGCGCCGCACCCGTTGGGCCTCGATGTCTGCCGGCTGCGGCCAGCTCTTCATCGTCCGGCGCGACGCCTACGCGGCGTGCGGCGGACACGCCAGGCTTAAGGATTCCATGCATGACGGCATCAAACTCCCGCGGGTCTTCCGGCGCGCCGGTTTTCGCACGGACCTGTTCGACGCGACCGACCTGGCCACCTGCCGCATGTATCACACGAACGGCGACACCTGGCGCGGCCTGGGGAAGAACGCCACGGAGGGTTTGGCGGCCCCCGGAACCATCGGACCAATGACGGCGTTGCTGCTGGGAGGCCAGGTGTTGCCGTTCCTGCTGTTGGGATTCGCGCCCGCGCTTTCGACAAGCGCCCTGTTCGGCGCGGCACTGGCCGGGCTGCTCGCCTATGGGCCACGCCTGGTGGCAGCGCGAATGTTTCGCCAACCCTTGGGTGGCGCCTGGCTGCATCCGGCGGGCGTTCTTGGGCTGATGGCGATTCAATGGCATGCTCTGATTCGACGCCTCTTGGGAAAGCCGGCCTCATGGAAGGGGCGCAGTTACGCAACGACCCCACAGCTCACACAGGCTAAGGCTTTATGAGATCCTGGCTAATTGTCGTCCTTATCCACCTGTTGTTCCTCGGCGAAAGCAAGGGGGATCAGGTGCCCACCCGCGTCTCAACCAACGCCCCGTCATGCATCGAGCTGCGCGACCAATTTGACACGCCCCAGAGACTTTCATTCCCCACAACCAACCTCGTTGTTCTAACCATCGCCGATCGCAAGGGTTCCGAGGAAGTGGATGGCTGGATTGCGGCACTCAAGCCCGTGTATTCTGGGCGCGTTGATTTTCGCGGCTTGGCAAACGTGGCGGGTGTTCCAGGGCTATTCCAAGCAAAGGTGCGCAGAAAATTCCAAGAGACAAGGAAGTACCCCGTGATGATGGATTGGTCCGGGACTGCCTGCGCGCAATTCGGTTACCAACGCGAGGTAGCCAACGTTCTCGTCATTGGCCGCGATGGAGCCATCCTCGCGCGCCTCTGCGGCGGCGCGACCGATGCGGCCGTCGCCGCGGCACGAGCCTCTTTGGATGCCGCCCTCGCCCCCGCCGATAGGAAACGAGCGGACCGCGCCCTGTTACCGCGCCAAGTGCCTGAGCCCGCCCAGAGGACTTTGGAAGCCGGCTCCAAACAAGTGCCGGTCCAAACGAACCCCGCATCATGAACTCACCGACCATCCACTGGTTTAGGTTGGACCTACGGCTGGCGGACAATCCCAGCCTACGCGCTGCCGCTGAACAAGGCGGGCCAGTCGTGCCGGTGTTCATATGGGCGCCGGAAGAAGAAGGTGATTGGCCGCCGGGGGCCGCCTCGAAAT